>CAJBBZ010000033.1 GCA_903951445.1 uncultured beta proteobacterium | reverse complement strand
CTTGGCCGAGGCCGCGTTGGTCATGGTCTCGATGGTGGTGAAGGTTTTGCTGGCAATCAAAAACAAGGTGTTTTCCGGCTTCAAGTGGGCCAGTGTGGCAGCCAGTTCATGGCCATCGACATTGCTCACAAAATGCATGCGCTTACCCGGATGCGCAAACGCATGCAGCGCCAGCACCGCCATTTGCGGCCCGAGGTCTGAGCCACCGATGCCGATGTTCACCAAATCGGTAATCGCATCATCAGCGCGCACTTTTTCAGCATAGGCCAGCATGGCGTCCAAGGTTTCGTGCACCTTGGCCAGTTCAGCGGCCTCATGGGCGCTGCCGGTGGCGGCATCGGCGGGCGCGCGCAAGAGCACATGCCAGACTTCGCGGCCTTCGGTGGCATTGATTTTTTCGCCGGCAAACATGGCTTCGCGGTGTGCGCCAAGGCCGCATTGCTCGGCCAGCGCTAGCAAAAGGCTTTCGGTCGCGGCGTCGATGCGGTTTTTGGAGAGATCGACAAACACATGCGGCGCGTGTTGCGAAAAGCGGGCAAAGCGCTGCGCGTCATCGGCAAAAGCCTGGCGCGTATCAAAGTCTTTGCCTAGGGCGGCATAGTGGGCTTGCAAAAGTGCCCAGGCGGGGGTGCGGTCGCAACGTGTACGGGTCATGGCAATTCCTTGTTGACGAGGGTGCAGGCGATAGGGGGCGCGGCGGCCTTGGCTGGACTACAGAAGTGCGTTCATGTAGCTCTGGCAGCCAGCCTTTTCCCACCAGATGCCTGCGCGGTTTACTCCATAAATACGAGGCAATGCGCTTGCTCGCATCAAGCCGCGAGCATGAGTTTTTCCAGCTTGATCGCATCGGCACAAAACGCGCGAATGCCTTCGGATAGTTTTTCGGTAGCCATCGCATCTTCATTGAGCGCAAAGCGGAAACTCGCCTCCTCAAAATGCACAGCCGGTATATCCATGGCCAGCGCGGCAGGCGCATGCAAGCTGGCGTGCAGCGGCGCGTCCGATGCCGCCAGCCCTGCCAGCAGCTCAGGGCTGATGGTTAAAAGATCGCAACCTGCCAGCGCCGTGATTTGACCCACATTGCGAAAGCTCGCGCCCATGACTTCGGTGGCAATGCCATGGCGTTTGTAGTAGTTGTAAATTTGTTTCACTGATTGCACGCCGGGATCGTTGGCGCCTGCCATCTCTGCTTCCACCCACGCGCTGCCCGCGCTCTTTTTGTACCAGTCGTAAATGCGCCCCACAAAGGGCGAAATCAGCTGCACCTTGGCCTGGCCGCAGGCTACCGCCTGGCAGAAAGAAAACAGCAGCGTCAGGTTGGTGCGAATCCCAGCCTGTTCCAGTTGGCTGGCCGCTTGGATACCTTCCCAAGTGGAGGCGACCTTGATCAGGATGCGCTCCTTGGCAATGCCTTGCGCCTGGTACATGGCAATCAAGCGCTTGCCGCGCGCTACGGTGGCAGCGGTATCAAAGCTCAGGCGCGCATCGACTTCTGTGGACACCCGTCCGGGGATGAGCGACAAAATTTCGCAGCCGAAGTGCACCAGCATGTGGTCCATGACCTCGTCGAGCGGCTTGCCCTTGTTCGCCGCCACTTCGGCACCCAGAATGGGCGCGTACTCGGGCTTTTGCACCGCCTTCAAAATCAGCGAAGGGTTAGTGGTCGCGTCCTGGGGTTGGTAGGCGGCGATTTGATTGAAGTCGCCGGTATCGGCGACTACGGTGGTAAATGTCTTTAGCGCTTCGAGTTGGCTCATGGTTTTTCTCCGGTAAGTCGGGGGCTTTCCAACGCACCGGCAGCAAGCGATAGGCTCCGGCATGAAACAAAGTTACAATAAATTCCCAGTTTCTTGTAACCGCATTCTAGGTGCGTTCTATTATGAGCTTTGATCTCGTCCTCTTTGGCGGCACCGGCGACCTGGCCTGGCGCAAACTCATGCCTGCTTTGTTCCAGGCGTTCCGCCACGGCACGCTGCCCGAAGGCGGCCGCATCATCGGGGTCGGGCGCGACGCGCTCTCGCATGTGCAATACCGCGAACGCATCCAGTCCCGCTTTGACAAAGTGGAGTTGGCCAAGCGCCCCAGCCCGGAAGAGTTTTCGCGCTTCGCCGCCTTGCTGGAATTTGTGCGCATGGACTTGTCCCGCCCCGAGGACTATGCCACCTTGGCGGCCATGCTGCGCGAGCGCAATGCGCAGACGGTGGTGATGTACGTAGCCACAGCGCCATCGTTGTTCACCGTGGTCTGCGAGCAATTGGCCGCTGCCGGTTTGAACACCCCCCACACCCGCGTGGTGCTGGAAAAACCCTTGGGCCACGACCTAGGCTCCAACCGCGCGATCAACCAGACCGTGCGCCGCTTTTTCGAAGAAAAGCAAGTTTTTCGCATCGACCATTACCTTGGCAAGCCCGCCGTGCAAAACCTCTTTGCGCTGCGCTTTGGCAACGCCTTGTTCGAACCCCTGTGGCGGCGCGAGCACATCGCCAATATCCAGATCACGATTGCCGAAGAGATCGGCGTGGAAAGCCGGGGCGCGTTTTACGAAACCACCGGCGCCTTGCGCGATATGGTGCAAAACCACGCCCTGCAACTGCTGTGCGCCATCGGCATGGAGCCGCCCATAAACGCGCATGCCGACGCCATCCGTGACGAAAAGCTCAAGGTGCTGCGCTCGCTCAAGCCCTGGACGACCGAAAGCCTGACCAGCGACGTTGTGCGTGGCCAGTATGCGGCGGGCATCAGCGCCGGTACCCCGGCACCGGGCTACCGCGAAGAAAAAGGCGTGGACCCGCACAGCAACACCGAAACCTTTGTCGCCCTGCGCACCGAAATTGCCAACTGGCGCTGGGCCGGCGTGCCTTTTTACATACGCACCGGCAAGCGCCTGGCCGGGCGCGATGCGCGCATCGTGGTCAATTTCAGGCCCACGCCGCACGCCATCTTCCGCTCCGGTGCCAATGCCGGTAACCAGTTGGTGATTAACCTGCAACCCAAAGACGGCCTGGAACTGCATTTGCTGGCCCAGGGCCAGGACATGCGTGGCGCCAAAGCGAGCAACGCCCTGGCGCCGGTGCAGCTGGACCTGGACTTTGCCAAGCGCTTCGGCTCGGAGCGCGTGGGCGCGTACGAGCGCTTGCTGCTGGACGTGATCGACGGGCGTTTAAATTTGTTTGTGCGCAGCGACGAGCAGGAAGAGGCCTGGCGCTGGGTGGAGCCGCTCATCAAACATTGGGCTGGCGACCCGCAAGGCCCGCGCCTTTATGCTTGCGGCACCTGGGGCCCCAGCGCATCAAGCGCCATGATCGCCCGCGACGGTTTTTGCTGGGACGAAGAAAACTAATCCGGCGCGGACTGGGCGGGCACAAAGGATAAAAATATGTTAGATCGCATCACCGCTTCGCTTCCCTCTTTGGCGCCTGCCGAGCAACGCGTGGGCAAGCTGTGCCTAAGCGATCCGCGCGCCTTTGCCAAACTTCCGGTTAGCGAACTGGCCGACCGCGCGCATGTGAGCAAGCCCACCGTCGTGCGCTTTTGCCGCAGCGTGGGCTACGACGGCCTGGCCGATTTCAAGCGCAAACTGGCCGGCACCATCAACGAGGGCGTGCCCTTTATCCACCGCAGCGTGGACGCGGACGACAAAATCGGCGACGTCATGGTCAAGGTGATCGACAACACCGTGGCCGCGTTTTTGAAATACCGTAACGAAGCCAGCACCCCGGCCATGGACCGCGCGGTGAACGCCTTGATCGAGGCCTACCGCCAAGGGCGCCAGGTACCGTTTTTTGGAGTGGGTAATTCAGGCATCGTCGCCCAGGACGGGCAACACAAATTTTTCCGCTTGGGCGTCAATACCACCGCATACAGCGACGGCCATATGCAGGTGATGTGCGCCTCGGTGCTGCG
>CAJBBZ010000032.1 GCA_903951445.1 uncultured beta proteobacterium | reverse complement strand
TATGTACCGGCAGGGTATGGTTTTGCCGCCATCATCGTGGCCTATGTTGGCCGCTTGCATCCCCTCGGCATGCTGTTTTCTGCCGTGCTCATGAGCATGTTTTACATTGGCGGTGAATTGGCGCAATCGCGCATGGGCTTGCCCAAATCCATCACGGGCGTGTTTCAGGGCTTGCTGCTGTTTTCCTTGTTGGCTTGCGACACCTTGGTGGCCTATCGTTTGCGCTGGCAGGGCAGGAGAGTCTGATGGAATCTTACGCACTACTCATTGCTGCCACCCTCAACGCAGGCACGGTGCTGGCCATTGCGGCCATGGGTTTGCTCATCAATGAAAAGGCCGGCATCGTTAACTTGGGCGCCGAGGGCATGATGCTGTGTGCCGCCATTGCTGGCTTTGCGGCTGTGGTGCATACGGGTAGTGACGCCTTGGGCTTTTTGGCTGGCATGGCAGCGGGCGCCGTGTTGGCTACAATTTTTGGTGTTTTGGTCATTTACCTCAGCACCAATCAGTACGCCACCGGTTTGGCCTTGAGTTTGTTTGGCGTTGGATTTTCTGCCTTTGTGGGCATTGGCTATGTCCAAGAAAAGCTCCCCCCCAGACCGTCTTTTGAAATTCCATTTTTCGCTGACATTCCTTTGATTGGCCCCGCCTTGTTCAAACAGCATCCGCTGGTGTATGGCGTGATTGCTTTTGTGTTTGCCTTAATTTGGTTCCTTTACAAAACGCGCAGCGGCTTGGTGCTGAGGTCGGTGGGTGAATCCCCAGAATCGGCGCATGCACTGGGCTACCCTGTCCGCCGAATCCGGCTTTATGCGGTCATTGCTGGTGGCGCTTTGTGTGGCCTTGCCGGCGCTTACATATCAGTGTCCTACACGCCGCTATGGGTAGAAGGCATGGTGGCGGGCAAGGGCTGGATTGCGCTGGCACTGACCACCTTTGCAACTTGGCGGCCGGCGCGCATTTTGCTCGGTGCCTGTACCGGCTACGGCCATGTGTCCGAGTTGCAAGGCGCCGCTGGACCCGGACGAGGAAGAGTGTCCGGTCTGTACCAAGGTCGTGCATACGCCGCCTTCTACATGGACGCTGCTGCGCTTGTGGCGCTTTGCCCGGCCCTATCGCGGGCAATTGGCCTGGGGCTTTGTCCTGATGCTGCTGGGCACCGCCGCCAGCCAGGTGCCGCCCTACCTAACCATTCCTTTGGTCGATGAGGTGCTGATTCCGCTGCAAAACGGAGAGCATATCGAGCGTTCCAAAATTGCCTGGTATTTGGCGGGCTTGCTGGCCTCGGGACTGGTGGCCTGGGTGCTTAGTTGGGCCAAGACCTACATTCTGGCGCTGGCTTCTGAGCGCATCGCGGCTGACTTGCGCACCAGCACCTACGACCATTTGCTGCAACTCTCGCTAGAGTATTTCGGCGGCAAACGCACCGGCGATTTGTTATCGCGCGTGGGCAGCGAAAGTGACCGAATCGCTGTGTACTTGTCACTGCACCTGACGGACTTTGCCAGCGATGTCGTCATGATCACCATGACGGCGGTTATTTTGTTTTCCATGAACCCCTGGCTGGCACTCATTACC
>CAJBBZ010000031.1 GCA_903951445.1 uncultured beta proteobacterium | reverse complement strand
GCTCTACACCTGGGTGTTGTTGGCCGCATGTTTGATGCCGTTTGTGTACCGCATGAGCGGTTGGTTTTACTTGGTCTGCGCGGTCATATTGAGCGTGATGTTTTGCTACTACGGCCATGCCTTGTGGCGCCAATACTCGGACGAACTGGCGCGCAAGACGTTTAAATTTTCCCTCATCCACTTGAGCTTGTTGTTTGCGGCTTTGCTGATTGACCACTATTTATAAGAGGCATGACAATGACTCAACCAACAAGGCGTTCTTTCATGGCGGGTGCGCTGGTTGCTGCGGGTGCCTTGAGCGCTTGCGCCCCGGCCAAACCCAGCTTCAAGTCGTTTGACCTCACGGGCGCAGACTACGCCCTGGGTTTTGATTTGACCGATCAGCGGGGCCAGCGCCGCAGCCTGGCGGACTTCAAAGGGCGGGTGGTGATGGTGTTTTTTGGTTACACCCAGTGCCCCGATGCCTGCCCCACGGCGATGTTTCAGTTGGCCGAGCTCAAACGTGGTTTGGGTGCCAAAGGCGACATGGTTCAAGGTGTTTTTGTCACCTTGGACCCAGAGCGCGACAGCGCTGAGATGCTCAAGGCATATGTGGAAAACTTCGATCCAAGTTTTGTCGCTTTGGTCCCTACGCTGCCAGAGCTTGAGGCCGTGATCACGCATTACAAGGTCTACCGCAAAAAAGTCGCTGGCCCCACGCCCACCAGTTACACCATGGACCACCTCGCGGGGTTTTACATGTATGACATGCAAGGGCGTTTGCGCTTGTTCAGCCGACCGAATATGAGCACGGCCGATTTGCAATCTGACGTCGCCAGCTTGCTCGAAGGCCGCTGAAGGGTACCTGGGCTGAGCCAGACCCCCGCAAAAAAGCCGCCCGCAGGCGGCTCTTTCATTCGAGGCCGATGAGGCTCAGGCAAATTCGGCCAAGCTGGCTTTCATTTTTTTCATCGCCGCCACTTCGATTTGGCGAATGCGCTCAGCGCTCACGCCATATTCGGCCGCCAGCTCGTGCAAGGTCATGCCGCCCGAACCGTCGTCATTGACCTTGAGCCAACGCTCTTCGACGATGCGCCGGCTGCGCGCATCCAAACCCTCGAGCGCCATGGCCAAGCCATCGCTGGACAGCACATCACGCTGATGGGCTTCCATCACCGCGGTGGGCTCGTGGCGCACATCGGTGAGGTAGGAAATCGGGCCAAAAGCATCTTCGCCATCGTCGCCCGGGTTGGGGTCGAGCACCACATCGCCACCGGCCATGCGCGCTTCCATCTCCAGCACCTCTTCGGGCTTGACATGCAGGCTGTCGGCCACTTGGTTGACCTGATCAGGGTTCAGGCTTTGGCGGTGCGCATTGGCATCGCTGACCTCGGCGCGCATGCCTTGCTTCATCGAGCGCAGATTGAAAAACAGTTTGCGCTGGGCCTTGGTGGTGGCCACCTTGACCATGCGCCAGTTTTTCAAAATGTATTCATGGATTTCGGCTTTGATCCAGTGCAGGGCATAGCTCACCAAGCGCACGCCTTGCTCAGGGTCAAAGCGCTTGACCGCCTTCATCAGGCCCACATTGCCTTCTTGAATCAAGTCGGCATGGGGCAGGCCATAGCCCAAGTACTGG
>CAJBBZ010000030.1 GCA_903951445.1 uncultured beta proteobacterium | reverse complement strand
GGCTTTGTGGGTGTGAAAGTTGGAGTGCGCCAGGGTAAACGCTTGTTTGATATCCCGCCAAATGCCCTCGCGGTCTGGTGCATCGCGCGGCGCAATAAAACTCAGGCGCACGGGCACCGGGTTCGTCAACTTCATAAAATAAGTACGCAGCTCTAGCGCGCTGTTCGCATGTTCGACTTCAAGAAAGGTGTCGTCCATGGTTTTTTGTGTGCCGACAAACAATATCCTTTTTTGTCCGCGCTCTAACAGCTCGGTGGCAAACAGCAATTCCAATTCGTCGAAGACGATAAAGATGTCACCCTCAAAGTTCCAGTCCAAGGGCAGGGTGTAATCGAGTATGGCGTGGCGGCCGTCTGAAGTACCAGATAGTTCTTCAAAATTAGCGATACCTTGGTAGCGTTTGCTCCAAGTGCGGACGAATTCTTCCGCCGCCTGTATATGGCTGAGTGCTTCGCGCAAGGGGCGCTGTTGGTTTGCTGGCAGTTTGTCCACTAGCTCGCGTGCAGCTTGGTCCACGGTACCTAACTTGGCTTTAAAAAGCCGCAGTCTGTCCACCGCCTGTCGCGTTCCTGCTTCGTCGCCCGCTATCCCGGTGCGCAGCGCATCCTGGCTTGACTGGCCCATCTGGGCCAGTATTTTGATCAGCCGGCCCGTTGCCGCATCTATTTCCATGCAAACTCCGAAATATGCATGTGTTCAACATGCGCGCCGGTGGGCATCGATCAACGAACTGCCGAACAAACGCTAAGCGCCGAGGGCGCTAAGGTTTAGCCCTTGAGTAAGGCCATCACGCCTTGCGGCTGCTGGTTGGCCTGCGCCAACATAGCGGTTGCTGCTTGTTGAATAATTTGCGTTTTCGCCAATTGGGTGGTGGCCAAAGCGTAGTCCGTATCCATAATGGAGCTGCGGGACTGGGTTTGGTTAGAAGAAATATTCATCAGATTATCGGCGGCATAGGCCATGCGGTTGATGCCAGCACCGATTTCTGCACGCTGCAAATTGATTTTTTCTAGGGCTTGGGAGATGACGTCTAGCGATGCCGCGGCGGCGACACCTGAGGCAATACTTGGGCTCGCGCCTGAAAAAAGTCCAGTAACAGTCATTTCGCCAACAGTGACCGAAATAGTTTGCCCAGAGCCCTGCCCAGCTTGATACGTAAATTTACCTGAAAGACCACCAGTGCCATCTAGTAAGCGCTGGTCATTCCACATCGTATCCGTGGCGATCTGACCGATTTGCTCCGTCAATTGCTGAAACTCTTTATCCAAATAGCTGCGTTGCACGTCGGAGTAGGTGCCGTTCATCGCTTGTACGGCCAGCTCACGCATACGCTGCAGCATATTGGTCTGCTCCACCATGGCGCCCTCAGCGGTTTGCATCATATTGATGCCGTCGTTGACATTGCGCACCGCCTGGTTCAGACCGCGGATTTGCGAAGTCATATTCTGGCCGATAGCCAGGCCAGCGGCATCATCTTTGGCGGAGTTGACACGGGTACCCGTGGACAACTGTTCCATGGCAGTACTCATGGCGCGCGCATTGGTTTTCATCGCATTTTGCGAATACAGTGCGCTGACGTTGGTATTAATAACTGACATATAACTACTCCGTAGATTAAAGATGCTTGCCAGTCAACTGGCCCTAACCGCTACATTCCTGGTGTCTGCAAATAGACAGGTTTTCCTAATGGATAGATATAAGCAGTATCCATGCCAACTAAACGTTGCCGCTTTTGCCAACGCCTTGCCGCTTCGCTTGCCATACGCCATAAAAAAAGCCCGTTGGAAACGGGCCTTTTTGTTTCATCATGGGAACCGCTACTTTATTTGAGCAAAGCCATGACCGATTGGGCTTGCTGATTAGCTTGCGCCAACATGGCCGTGGAGGCTTGCTGAATAATTTGGGTTTTTGCCAATTGCGTGGTGGCAATCGCATAGTCGGTATCCAAAATGGTGCTGCGCGACTGCGTTTGGTTCGATGCAATATTGGCTAGGTTATCGGCCGTGTATTGCATGCGGTTAATGCCTGCACCAATGGCCGCGCGTTGTTCATTAATAGTTTCTAGCGCCGAGGAAATTACATCTAAGGCATCTGCCGCAGTGTCGCCTGATCCAATACTCACAGTTACGGCACCACTTACAAGGTTTAGCCCACTGGCGGTCATTGCGCCGATAGTGACAGAAATAGTTTGACCCGAATCCTGGCCAGCCTGGAATTCAAAAGTTACGGCAGATCCCGCAGCGGTGCCTTTAAGCACCGCTTGGTCATTCCACATCGTGTCATTCGCAATCTGGTCGATTTGCGAGGTCAATTCTTGGAACTCTTTGTCCAAATAACCACGTTGGACATCCGAATAAGTGCCATTCATTGCCTGAATTGCTAACTCGCGCATGCGCTGCAACATATTGGACTGCTCCACCATCGCGCCCTCCGACGTCTGCATCATATTGATACCGTCATTGACGTTGCGGATGGCCATATTCAGACCGCGGATTTGGGATGTCATGTTTTGGCCGATGGCCAGTCCGGCGGCGTCGTCTCCTGCGGAGTTGACCCGCGAACCGGTGGACAACTGCTCCATGGCTTTACTCATGAAGCGGGCATTGGTCTTCATCGCATTTTGTGCATATGCGGCGCTGGTATTGGTGTTGATAACAGTCATTTGTTTACTCCTAGCGGCAAAAATATGTATGCCATTTTTTTAGCTTCTACCTGGATTCAGCCTTGTGTCCGTAAATAGACAAAAGGTCTGGATTCAAAACAAGTAAGCATAAGTTGTGCCAGATTCTTTTGCCGCTTTTTGCCGCCTCGGGCTGGAGCGAGCGCCAGGCAAATCTGCCAGGGGCTTTGGTGCGGGACGTAAAAAAGCCCGCCAGAGGCGGGCTTTTAAGGCTAGGCTTTTGGAGGGGCCAGG
>CAJBBZ010000029.1 GCA_903951445.1 uncultured beta proteobacterium | reverse complement strand
GCAATTGCAGGCGGGAACGCCAAATGTATCGTTTGCAGTCCGTTCGTCCGCGACCGCCGAGGATTTGCCCGACGCCTCTTTTGCCGGCCAACAGGAGACTTTTCTCAATGTGGTGGGCATTGAAGATGTATTGCACAAAATTCGCGAGGTTTTCGCTTCTTTGTACAACGACCGGGCCATCAGCTACCGCGTGCACAAAGGCTTTGCGCATGACAACGTGGCCTTGAGCGCAGGCGTGCAGCGCATGGTCCGCTCTGACTTGGGCGCTGCGGGTGTTATGTTCACCTTAGACACCGAGTCCGGTTTCAAGGATGTCGTTTTTATTACCTCCAGCTACGGTTTGGGTGAAACCGTGGTGCAGGGTGCCGTCAACCCTGACGAGTTTTATGTGCATAAACCTATGCTTCGCGCGGGAAACCGGGCGGTCATCCGGCGCAGCTTGGGCTCCAAATTGCTGCAAATGGAATTCACCAGCGCCGCCGAGCAAGCCGCGGGTGCCAAACTGGTCAAGACGACCGACGTTCCGACCGAATTGCGCAACCGCTATTCCCTGACTGATTCTGATGTGGAACAGCTAGCGCGCTACGCCTTGAACATTGAAGACCACTATGGCCGACCCATGGATATCGAATGGGGTAAAGACGGCGTGGACGGCGAGATTTACATCCTGCAAGCGCGTCCGGAAACAGTAAAAAGCCAGGCGGGTAATTCGGTTGAATACCGCTACCAGCTCATGGGCAAAGGTACCGTGCTGGCCGAAGGGCGGGCCATCGGGCAAAAAATTGGTACCGGGCCGGTGCGTATCGTGCATCACATTAGCGACATGGATACGGTGCAGGCGGGCGACGTATTGGTCACGGATATGACCGATCCCAACTGGGAGCCGGTCATGAAACGGGCCTCAGCCATCGTCACGAATCGGGGCGGGCGCACTTGCCACGCTGCCATCATTGCGCGCGAGTTGGGTATTCCGGCAGTCGTAGGGTGTGGCGATGCCACCGAGCGCTTAAAAGAGGGTGCGCTGGTAACCGTGGTGTGCTCCGAAGGCGATACCGGCTTTATTTATGACGGCTTGCTAGAGACCGAAGTATCCGAAGTCCAGCGCGGTGTGATGCCCGAAATTCCCGTTAAGATCATGATGAACGTGGGCAACCCGCAGCTTGCGTTTGACTTCTGCCAGCTGCCCAATGAAGGCGTGGGCCTGGCGCGGTTGGAGTTCATCATCAACAACAACATCGGCGTGCACCCCAAGGCCATACTGGACTATCCCAATGTCGATGCCGATTTAAAAAAAGCAGTCGAATCCGTGGCGCGCGGCCATGCCTCGCCCCGGGCTTTCTATGTGGACCGCGTGGCCGATGGTGTCGCTACCATCGCGGCGGCCTTTTGGCCCAAGCCGGTGATCGTCCGCCTGTCCGATTTCAAATCCAACGAATACCGCAAACTGATCGGCGGCAGCCGTTATGAGCCGGAAGAGGAAAACCCGATGCTGGGCTTTCGCGGTGCAGCGCGCTACGTCAGTGCCGACTTTGGCGAGGCTTTTGCCATGGAGTGCGAGGCGCTCAAACGGGTGCGCCAGGAGATGGGACTAAGCAATGTGCAAATCATGGTGCCTTTTGTGCGAACGCTGGAGCAAGCGCGCAAAGTGACCGAGTTGCTGGCGCGCCAGGGCTTGGAGCGCGGCAAAGACGGACTGCAACTGGTCATGATGTGCGAGATTCCCAGCAATGCGATTTTGGCTACCGAGTTTTTACAGTATTTCGATGGCTTTTCTATCGGCTCGAATGACCTAACGCAGTTAACCTTGGGCTTGGACCGGGACTCCGGCATGGACCTGTTGGCGGCTGATTTTGACGAGCGCGACCCTGCGGTGCAAGCCATGATCCGCATGTCTATCAAGGCCTGCCTGGCACAAGGAAAGTACGTGGGCATTTGCGGGCAGGGGCCAAGCGATCACCCCGACTTTGCCCGCTGGCTGGTGGACGAGGGAATCTCTTCCATTTCGCTCAATCCTGACTCGGTGATTGCCACCTGGCAGGAACTCGCCAAAGAATGAATAGTGCGCAGGCCACAGTGCGTTGGCCGCTGCATGCGGTCTTGCTTAGCCTGTGGTTTGCAGCCTCGTTTGGCGTAGTCTTTTTCGCCCGCGACTTGGATGCAGTGGTCGCCGGTTGGCCGGTGGGCTTTTGGTTTGCGGCGCAGGGCTCGGTACTGGTGTTTATCGGTATCGTCGTGGTGTTTGCTTGGCGCCAAAACCGGCTTGACAGCCAGCCATCTTCCGGCGCGTCCACGCCGCCTCACTCTAGCGGCCTGCATCGTCGCTTCGCCATCTATTTGCTCGGCATCTTGGCCTGCCTCATCGGTTTGGGCTTAGCCCAATACGCGGGCTTGCCCAAGCCCTGGATTGCCGGTATTTTTCTGTCCCTGACCTTGGTCTTGTATGCCGCTATCGGCGTCTATGGACGTACCACCAATGTGGACCAGTATTACGTCGCCGGTCGGCGTATCCCGCCTGTCTACAACGGTATGGCTACGGCCGCCGATTGGATGAGCGCCGCCTCGTTCATCAGTTTGTCAGGCGGCCTGTATTTGCAAGGTTTTTCCGGTATGGGCGACCAACCCGGTGGCCTGGCCTATGTCTTGGGCTGGACCGGCGGCTTTTGCTTGTTGGCTTTGCTGGTGGCCCCGTATTTGCGCCAATGCAATATTTACACCCTACCGGATTTTTTTGCCCTGCGCTTTGGCGGCAAATGGCCGCGCCGGATAGCCGCTCTGGCGGCGATTTTGTGTTCGTTTACCTATGTGGTGGCGCAGATTTACGGTGTCGGCCTCATCACCTCGCGTTTGACTGGCTTGCATTTTGAGATTGGCATTTTGCTGGGCCTAGGCGGCGTGCTGGTTTGTTCTTTTTTGGGCGGTATGCGCGCGGTGACCTGGACGCAAGCGACGCAATACGTCTTGCTGATACTGGCTTTTTTACTGCCGGTCAGTTGGCTGTCTTACCAGCAAACTGGCAACCCCGTGGCCGCAGTCGCTTACGGCCAGCAGTTGGCCAAAATCACGGAGATGGAGGCGCAAATAATGGCCTCACCGACGGAGGCCGAAGTCATTGCCCTGTACGTAGATCGTGCCCAAAATTTGCGGATGAAGTTGCAGGATGTCGATGCAACGCTCAAGGCCGAGCGCCTGGCGTTGCGCGCGCAAATCCAAGCCTTGGGTGAGGCGCCGGCTCAGCAGGCGGCAGTGAACCGCTTGCGCAAAGAACTTGCCGCCTTGCCCAAAGATGCGCAGGCTGCGCGGGTGCAATGGAACCGGCAACTGGCCGAGTATGCAGATCGCTCTCGCGCTTTATCGGGTCTCAATCCCCATACGCGCGCCTTCGCCGGTGACCCCAACGGTAGCGAGCAGGAAGCTACGCTTTTCAATAGTTCGAGAGCCAATTTTCTGGCGCTCATGTTTTGCCTGATGGTCGGCACTGCGGGCTTACCGCATTTGTTGACCCGGTTTTTTACGACGCCTACAGTCAGCGAAGCGCGTACTTCAGTGGCATGGTCTTTGGTATTTATCGCGCTGCTGTATTTGTGTGCGCCCGCACTGGCGGTTTTGGTGAAGTACGAGGTGATGGCGCATTTGGTGGGGCAGCCGTTTGATGCACTTCCGGCATGGATGGCTCAGTGGTCTAAAGACCCCAGCCTTTTATCGTTTTCCGATGTGAATGGCGATCGAATTTTGCAATTTGCCGAACTCCATGTGGGGGCCGACTTGATCATGCTGGCAAGCCCGGAAATCGGTGGTTTGCCTTATGTGTTTTCCGTCTTGGTGGCCGCCGGGGGCTTGGCGGCGGCTTTGTCCACCGCGGACGGATTGCTTCTGACGATTGGCAACGCACTGGCGCATGACCTGGCATTTGAAGGCGAAACAGACCCGGTCAAAGCCATGCGCACCGTCATGTGGTCCAAGTTTGCGCTCTTAGTGGTCGCCTTGATTGCAGCCTATGCGGCGGCGCAGCGCCCGGCGGGCATTTTGTATTTGGTGGCTGCCTCTTTCTCGCTGGCTGGCGCTGGACTCGTGCCAGCGATGGTGCTGGGTATTTTTTGGCGTGGCACTACCCGCGCGGGCGTGGTCGGGGGCATGTTGACCGGCCTGGGCGTTACCCTGTATTACATGCTCAGCAACTTACCGGCGTTCCATGATGCCCTGGGGCTTGGCCCGGTCGGTGGCCTTTGGTGGGGTATTCAGCCGGTTTCAGCGGGTGTTTTCGGGGTGCCAGCCGGCTTTGTCGCCACCCTGGTAGTTAGCGCCCTGACAGGGCATAAGGGTCGCCCGGCTAAGGATTTGCCGGTATGAGCATCTGCCGTTAGTGCAAATACCCAGCGCGCCATATGGCGTTTACGTCGCTACCGCCCGCTTCCCGGTCAGCTCGCGCAAGTGGGCCGGGCTATAATCGTGGGCTTTTCGCCTTGCTGCACCCCGATTAGACGCCGGGGGTAGCTTTTTCCGGTCCCGTCAGGGGCCATCCATAAGGAGTATCCATGCGTCATTACGAAATCATTCTCATGATCCATCCGGATCAGAGCGAGCAAGTTCCAGCCATGCTGGAGCGTTACAAGGGCATGATCACCGCTGGCGGTGGCAAAGTGCACCGCGTTGAAGATTGGGGCCGTCGTCAGATGGTCTACATGATCAACAAGCTCGCAAAAGCCCATTACCTGTGCGTAAACATCGAAGCCGACCAGGCCGTTATGGCTGAACTCGAGCACGCATTCAAGTTCAATGACGCCGTGCTGCGTCACCTGACCGTATCCAAGAAGAAAGCTGACACCGGCCCTTCTTCGATGATGAAGACCGTGGAGCGTGAAGACGCCCGCAAAACCCAGCAGGCTGAATACCAGGCCTGAACGCGCTTTTCAGAACATCGACGCATCGACAGGAGTGTCCGCCAACGCAGTTGTTTTGACCGCTTGTATCGCCGAGGTGCAGACCTTGCGTTACACCCCAGCCGGTATCCCGGCGCTGCAACTGGTGCTGGAGCACCAGTCCGAAGTGCAAGATGTACAGGGCAAGCGGCAGATCAAGATGGTGCTAAAGGCAATGGCCTTTGGTGCGCTGGCTGAAAGGCTGGCAAGCCAGGCGGTAGGCAGTAACTGGAGATTCCAGGGCTACCTCAGCAACTCCAGGGCCGGTAAATCGGTTGTTTTGCAAATTCAGGATTTTTCGCAAGATTTGTTATAGGAGGCTTTATGGCCACGTTCAAGAAGTTCAACAAAGATAAGCGCCCCAAGCGCAACACCCAATCGCTGCTGTTCAAGCGCAAGCGCTTTTGCCGCTTTACCGTGACAGGCGTAGAAGAGATCGACTACAAGGACATTGACACCTTGCGCGATTTCATCGCTGAAAACGGCAAAATCATTCCGGCCCGTTTGACCGGCACCCGCGCGATTTTCCAGCGCCAACTCAACACCGCTATCAAGCGCGCACGCTTTCTTGCAATGCTGCCCTACAGCGACCAACACAAGATCTAAGGAGCCGGACCATGCAAATTATTCTGCTCGACAAGGTCGTTAACCTGGGTAACCTGGGCGAGATCGTCAAAGTCAAAGACGGCTATGCCCGTAATTTCCTGATCCCTTCTGGCCGTGCTCGTCGCGCTACCGAGTCGGCTAAAGCCGAATTCGAAGCACGCCGCGCCGAATTGGAAAAAGCCGCTGCTGCCAAACTGGCTGCCAGTCAGGCACTGGGCGAGAAGCTCGGCGGCACCGCCATCAAACTGACCCAAAAAGCCGGTGTTGATGGACGCTTGTTTGGTTCGGTTACCAATGCGGACATCGCGGAAGAATTGGTAAAAGGCGGCTACGAAGTCGTCAAGTCCAATATCCGTATGCCCAATGGCCCGATCAAGTTGGTGGGCGACACCCAGGTTGGCGTGTCTTTGCACACCGACGTGAACGTCGAAATCACCGTATCGGTGTACGGCGAATCCGCCTGATCGAGCGCGATTAGGTTCAGGTTAAGCTGTAGGGTCGCGGCCCTGCGGCACCTGGCTCCAAAAGCCGCCTGGGCTCGCCCTCGCGGCTTTTTTAATGGAATCTTATCCCGTTGGAACAGGGTGCAAGGCACTCTGCATGGTGGCAAACAAAAGGATGGATGCATGTCTGAAGACGGTTTAGAGCCGGACGATGTGGTGCCCGACAGGCAACTGGCGCAACTGCGCATTCCACCGCATTCGATCGAAGGCGAATCCAGCGTGCTGGGCGGCTTGCTGCTGGACAACAATGCCTGGGACCGCGTCAGCGATGTAGTGCAGGAGGGCGACTTTTACCGCTACGAGCACAAACTGGTGTTCGGCGCTATCGGTTCTCTGGTCAATAGCAGCCGGCCTGCTGACGTCATCACGGTGTACGAGCATTTGCAAAGCCAGGGCCATGGCGAGGAGGTGGGCGGCTTGGTCTACCTCAATTCACTGGCCCAGTACGTGCCCAGCGCGGCCAATATCCGCCGCTACGCGGAAATCGTGCGAGACCGCTCCCTCCTGCGCAAACTGGTGACCGCTAGCGATGACATTGCTACGAGTGCGTTCAACACAAAGGGGCGCGCGGTGTCCGACATCGTGGACCAGGCTGAGCAAAAGATATTCAATATCGGGGAGCAGGGCAAACGCAATAGCGATGGTTTCCAAGGCATGGAAACGTTGGTCATCAAACTGCTGGACCGCGTACAGGAGATGGCCGACAACCCTAATGACGTGACCGGCGTGCCCACCGGTTTTTACGACCTGGACCGCATGACGGCCGGTTTGCAGGCGGGCGATTTGGTGGTGCTTGCGGCGCGTCCTTCCATGGGTAAAACCGCCTTGGCCATCAATATCGCCGAGCATGTGGCGCTCAATGAAGGCCTGCCAGTTGCCGTGTTTTCTATGGAGATGGGCGCGGCGCAATTGGCAGTGCGTATCGTGGGATCGATTGGCCGCATAGACCAAAGCCATTTGCGCACGGGCAAGCTGACCGAGGAAGAATGGCCGCGTTTGACCGAGACTATTGAAAAGCTGCGTACTATTTCCCTACATATTGACGAAAGCGCAGGACTGAGCGCTGGAGATTTACGTTCCAGTGCAAGGCGTTTATCGCGCACCTGCGGACAACTCGGCTTGATTGTGGTGGACTATTTGCAGCTCATGAGCGGTACCAGCGATGGCGAAAACCGTGCCACTGAATTGGGCGAAATTTCGCGTGGCCTGAAGATGCTGGCGCGAGAGCTTAAATGCCCAGTCTTGGCCTTGTCACAGCTCAACCGTAGCGTGGAACAACGGCCCGACAAGCGGCCCTTGATGAGCGATTTGCGCGAGTCCGGCGCCATCGAGCAAGATGCTGACATCATTATGTTTATTTACCGCGATGAGTACTACACCAAAGAGGCTTGCAAAGAGCCCGGTGTTGCCGAAATCATCATCGCCAAGCAACGTAACGGTCCCACCGGTACCGTCAAGCTGGCGTTCCTGCGCAATATCACCAAGTTCGAAAACTTGGCGCACGGCGGCGGTGGGGACTTTTAGGCGGCCGCTTTAGAGCACGTCGCTGGCAAAGTCTGCCAGCCGTGAACGTTCGCCGCGCGCCAAGGTGATGTGTCCGCCATGCGGCCAGCCCTTAAAGCGGTCCACCGCAAAGGTCAGGCCAGACGAGCCTTCGGTAAGGTAAGGCGTATCAATTTGCGCCAGATTACCCATACAGACAATTTTGGTGCCCGGCCCAGCGCGGGTGATCAAGGTTTTCATTTGCTTGGGCGTCAAGTTTTGCGCCTCGTCGATGATGACGTACTTGTTGAGGAAGGTGCGGCCCCGCATGAAGTTCATGCTCTTGATTTTGATGCGGCTACGGATCAGCTCCGACGTGGCAGCACGGCCCCATTCACCAGCGCTACTGTCGGTTTTACCTAGCACTTCTAAGTTGTCGTCCAACGCGCCCATCCAGGGGCCCATCTTTTCTTCTTCGGTGCCTGGCAGAAAGCCGATGTCCTCGCCCACGCTGACGGTAGCGCGGGTGACGATGATTTCGGTGTAGCGCCGGTCGTCCAGCACTTGGGTTAGCCCGGCAGCCAGGGCCATCAAAGTCTTACCCGTTCCTGCGGTGCCGGTCAGGGTGACAAAGTCCACATCCGGGTCGGTGAGCAAATTCATTGCAAAATTTTGCTCTCGGTTGCGCGTGGTCACGCCCCAGACCGCATTTTTCAAATGGTTGAAATCGCGCAGGGTTTTGAGCACTGCCGTATTACCACGGATTTCCGTGACGCGGGCGTACAGGCTGGGCTCGCCGGGCGACTCGAAATACACAAACTGGTTGATCAACATCTGCGGCACGGTGGGGCCATCGATTTTGTAAAACGTGTGTTGGCCTTGCTGCCAGCTCTCAATTTTTTGTCCATGGGTGGCCCAAAAATCGGGGGGCAAGGCCATCGCGCCCGAATACAGCAGATCACCGTCTTCCAGTGTTTTGTCGTTCTGGTAATCGTCGGTGGCAAGGCCCAGCGCGCGGGCCTTGACGCGCATATTGATGTCTTTAGACACTAACACCACTTCGCGCGGCGCATACTGGGTGCGCAAGGCGGCTACCACGCCCAAAATCTGGTTGTCCGCCTTGCCTTGCGGCAGACTGCCTGGCAGGCTGTAGTCCAGCGCCTGGGTTTGGAACATGAGTTTGCCTTTGGCCTCACGCTGACCGGTGCTATCGAGCTTGAAGCCGCTGGTGATATCGGCGCCAGGTGTGCCCGCCAAGGCGTCCAGGGTGCGGCTGGTTTGCCGCGCGTTGCGCGCCACTTCGGTCATGCCTTTTTTGTGCCCGTCCAGTTCTTCCAGCACAATCATCGGCAGAAAAATATCGTGTTCCTCAAAGCGGAACAAGCACATCGGGTCGTGCAGCAGCACGTTGGTGTCCAGCACAAATAACTTAGCCGGCCCGGTGCGTCGCGTTTTTTTCTCTCCACGGGCACCTACTTTGCCTATCGCTTCGGCGGCGCCAGACTGCCCGTCGGCTGTCTGGGTTCGCGCTTCCATCTGTGGTGCGCGCGATTGTGGGTATCCGTTAGCAGGCAGTGCTGCCGTGATGGGAATCACCTGGGCCACCATGACGGGGTCGGCGTGTTGCTCTAGTCGGGCGATACGCGTTGGCGCTTTGGCCTCTATCTCGCGGGTTGCGGCGGGGCGCTTAGCGCTTGCCGGCTTGCTTTGCGGGCCAGACTTGAAGAGGGCGGATGGGGAGAGTTTGTCAGCGGGCTTGGTCGGCGCGGGTGGCAATGGCATGTCGTAGAACTCGGGAAATAAAAAATCAGGTGGCGATCAGTGTCAGACACAAAAAAGGCCACCTTGGTATGAGGCGGCCTCTGTCGGGGAAGGTGTCATTTGCTGGCATTGAGCCATTATGCATGAGGCCTATGGCAGTTAAGTGAAGTTGATCAACGGGGAAAAAAGGCGATCACGCCTTGGCTTTAAGCAATTTGACCGCCTGCAAAACCTCTTCTACATGGCCCGGCACTTTCAGGCCACGCCACTCTTCTTTGACTAAACCATCGGATCCGATCAGAAAGGTGCTGCGTTCAATGCCCTTGACCTTTTTGCCGTACATGATTTTGTTTTTGACCACGCCAAACATATGGCACATTTTCTCTTCGGTATCGGCGATCAGTTCAAAAGGCAACTCCAGTCGCGCTTTGAACTCGTCATGCGATTTCATGTTATCGCGCGAAACCCCAAAAACCTGGCTACCGGCCCTCACAAAATCTGCGTAATGATCGCGGAACTCCATCGCTTCGGTAGTGCAGCCAGGCGTGTTGTCTTTAGGGTAAAAATAGAGCACCAGGGTCTTGCCCGTGTGCGAGTTGTTGGTGACCCGTATGCCACCGGTGGCGTTGGCTTCGAATTCGGGTAGAGGTTTGTTGACAACGATCGCCATAGGGTATTGAATCTCGCGTGCAGAATGTGTCAGGCAAGCCGTAGCGCTATGGATAGAACTTATCGCGCGGCGGCGTTAGCCCACTATTTTACGCTGAAAAATAGTGGGGCTTATGCTTGCGCTTTAGCGCGCTTGCGCTACACCAGCAATGCTGCCACAACCTTGCGGCCTTCGGCGGCCAGAAAATTGAAGGTGCGACAGGCGGCTGGGGTGTCCATGGTTTCCACCCCGATGCGCTGCGCGTACAGGCTGGTCAGCCACTGCGCATGTGGAAAGCGCAGCCGCTCGCCACTGCCAAAAAGCACCAGTTCGGCGCCCCAATCGGCCAGGCAGTCAAACTGCGCTGCGCCTAGCCCTTCAAAACCTTCACAGCCCCAGGCTTGGCGGTGGCCCATACTGCTGAGCAGCATGCTGTGCATCACCTTTTCGCCGTTAATGGCGATCCAACCTGGCCCGTAGCCGGTGAGGCTGGGGCCCTGGGCCTGGTCTGCTTGTAGTTTCATAGCGGGTGAATAGCAGCCCGAAGGCCGGCCTGTGCGAAGTAAAAGTGCTGAACTGTGGTCAAATTATAGGTTTCGCCCTTAGCGCGCCTGCATCGGAGTGACATTGAAAACCATTCAGAAATCCGCCAAATTAGCCAACGTCTGCTATGACATCCGCGGCCCCATCATGGACCGCGCGCGGCAAATGGAAGACGACGGGCAAAAAATCATCAAGCTCAATATCGGCAACCTGGCGGTTTTTGGCTTTGACGCGCCGGAGGAAATCCAGCAGGACATGATCCGCAATTTGCCCAATTCGTCCGGCTATTCGGATAGCAAAGGCATTTTTGCGGCGCGCAAAGCGGTCATGCACGAAACCCAGAAACAGGGCATCAAGGGCGTGACCTTGGATGATATTTACCTGGGTAACGGTGCCAGCGAGCTTATTGTGATGGCGACCAACGGTCTGCTCGACGACGGTGACGAGCTGCTCTTGCCTGCGCCGGATTACCCTTTGTGGACCGCCGCAGCCAGCCTGTCTGGCGGCACACCGGTGCATTACCGCTGCGATGAGTCCAAGGGCTGGATGCCAGATGTGGCCGATATCCGCGCCAAGATCACGCCGCGTACCAAAGGCATTGTGGTCATCAACCCCAACAACCCGACCGGCGCGCTGTATTCCGACGCGTTGTTGCTAGAGATCGTGGCGATTGCCCGCGAACATGGCTTGGTGCTGTTTGCCGACGAGGTGTACGACAAAGTGCTTTACGACGGTGTGCGCCATACCGCTATCGGCTCACTGAGCCAAGATGTGTTGACGCTGACTTTCAACTCGCTGTCCAAAAGCTACCGCTCCTGCGGCTACCGGGCGGGCTGGCTGGCATTGTCCGGCGACAAGCGCTATGCCAAAGACTACATCGAGGGCCTGAACATGCTCTCGAACATGCGCTTGTGCGCCAACGTGCCGGGCCAGTATGCGATACAGACCGCGCTGGGCGGCTACCAAAGCATTGACGACTTGGTCTGCGAGGGCGGACGCCTGCGCCGCCAGCGCGATTTGGCGTATGAGCTGATCACCGCCATTCCTGGTGTCAGCTGCGTCAAACCGCGTGCGGCCCTGTATATGTTTCCGCGCCTGGACCCCAAGATGTACCCAATTGCGGACGACCAGCAATTTTTCCTTGATGTATTGCAAGAAACCCGCGTGATGCTGGTGCAGGGCACTGGTTTCAACTGGGAAGCACCGGACCATTTTCGGATTGTATTTTTGCCGCATGAGGATGATTTGCGCGAAGCTATTGGGCGCTTGGCGCGGTTTTTGGAGCGGTATCGGGCAACGCATGCAACAGCCTGACCCTGTATCCGGACAGTATTTGGTTTTGACTGTGTGATTTTTTTATAAGAGCGATATGAAACCCATTCAAGTAGGCCTTCTGGGCATCGGTGTGGTAGGCACCGGAACATTCAATGTACTCAAGCGCAATCAGCCTGAAATACAGCGGCGCGCTGGGCGTGGCATTGAAATCACGATGGTGGCTGATTTGGATACTGAGCGTGCCCGGTCCATCGTGGGCGAGGGCGTTGCCGTGGTGAATGATGCCCGCGCAGTCCTTGCAAATCCTGAAATTGATATTGTCATTGAGCTGATTGGCGGCTACGGGATTGCCAAGACGCTGGTGATGGAAGCCATTGCGGCGGGAAAGCATGTGGTCACCGCTAACAAGGCTTTGCTGGCGGTACACGGTACTGAGATTTTTGCCGCAGCGTCGGCCAAGGGTGTGATGGTGGCTTTTGAGGCAGCAGTGGCCGGCGGTATCCCCATCATCAAAGCGCTGCGCGAGGGTCTTACAGCCAATCGCATCGAATGGATTGCCGGCATCATCAACGGGACCACCAATTTCATTCTGTCCGAAATGCGCAGCAAAGGCCTGGATTTTGCGGATGTCTTGAAAGAGGCCCAGCGCTTAGGCTACGCCGAAGCCGACCCAACTTTTGATATTGAGGGTGTGGATGCTGGCCATAAGGTGACCATCATGTCGGCCATCGCCTATGGCATTCCAGTGCAGTTTGACAAGGCCTATGTCGAAGGCATCACCAAACTTTCGGCGCAGGATATTCGCTACGCTGAGCAACTCGGTTACCGGATCAAATTGTTGGGTATTGCCAAGCGCCGTCCGGAAGGTATCGAATTGCGCGTGCACCCCAGTTTGGTGCCCTCCAAGCGCTTGATCGCCAACGTCGAGGGCGCAATGAATGCCGTCGTGGTGCAAGGCGATGCGGTAGGAACTACCTTGTATTACGGCAAAGGTGCTGGTTCAGAACCCACCGCGAGCGCCGTCATTGCGGACCTGGTGGACGTAACACGGCTGCACACCGCCGATCCTGCGCAGCGTGTGCCGCATTTGGCCTTCCAGCCGGACGCGATGAGCGACTTGCCTATTTTGGCTATGAGCGAGGTCGTCACCAGTTATTACCTGCGCTTGCGTGTGGCGGACCAGGCTGGCGTGCTGGCCAAAGTGACTGGCATATTGGCCGAGGCTGATATCAGCATCGATGCGGTGCTGCAGCGCGAAGCCGACGAAGTCGATAGCGACAGCGCCAGCCAAACCGACTTGATTATCCTCACGCACGATTGCGAGGAAGCGCGTATGGACGCAGCGCTGGCGCGCATGCAGGCACTACCCACCGTGCTGCAAAACATCGTGCGCATTCGCAAGGAAGAGTTGGCCTGATGCTGTACATCTCCACCCGCGCCGCAAAAGGCCAGGCAGAGCCCAAGCGTTTTTGTGAGATATTGCTCGAAGGCTTGGCGCCCGATGGCGGTTTGTACTTGCCGATGCACTACCCGCAGGTCGATAGCGCCACATTAAGCCGCTGGCGCAGCTTGCCTTATGCGGAATTGGCCTTTGAGATTTTGTCCTTGTATGTGGACGACATCCCCGCCGACGATTTGCGCGCCTTGTGCCGCAAGACCTATACCTCAGAGGTCTTCGGCAGCGAGGCGATAGTGCCGCTCAAGCGGCTGGAAGAGGGCCTGTACCTAGAGGCCTTGTCCAACGGCCCGACGCTGGCTTTCAAAGACATGGCGATGCAGCTCTTGGGCAATTTGTTTGAATACGAATTGGCGCGGCGCGGCGAAACGCTGAATATTTTCGGCGCCACCAGTGGCGATACCGGAAGCGCTGCGGAATATGCCATGCGCGGCAAAAAAGGCGTTCGCGTCTTTATGACTAGCCCGGACGGACGCATGAGCCCGTTTCAGCAGGCGCAGATGTTCAGCTTATTGGATTACAACATCCATAACATCGCCATACGCGGCGTGTTTGACGATTGCCAGGACTTGGTGAAAGCCGTCTCCAATGACTTGGCCTTTAAACAGCGTTACAAAATCGGCACCGTCAATTCGATTAACTGGGCGCGCCTGATGGCGCAGGTGGTCTATTACTTTGCCGGTTATTTTCAGGCCACCAGTAACAACGCCGAGAGCGTTTCTTTTTGTGTACCCAGCGGAAACTTTGGCAATGTGTGCGCGGGCCATGTGGCGCGCATGATGGGTTTGCCGATTGACAAATTGGTGGTGGCCACCAACGAGAACGATGTGCTGGACGAATTTTTCCGTACCGGTGTGTACCGCGTGCGAGGGAGTGCGGACACGCATGAAACGTCGAGCCCTTCCATGGATATTTCCAAGGCCAGCAATTTTGAGCGCTTTGTGTTCGATTTGCTGGGCCGCGACAGCCCGCGTGTGGCGGACTTGTTTGGCGCGGGACTGGCACGCACCGGCGCTTTCGATTTGCATGCCGACCCGCTGTTTGCGCAGGCCGCTTCGCATTACGGTTTTGTCAGCGGCAAAAGTACGCACGCCGACCGCATCGCCACCATCCGCGAAATCTGGCAGCGCTTTGGCGTAATGGTCGACACCCATACTGCCGACGGCCTCAAAGTCGCGCAGCAAGTCCGCGAGGCCGGTATTCCTATGGTGGTACTCGAAACCGCTTTGCCTATCAAATTTGCCTCCACGATTGTGGAAGCGCTGGGCCGCGAGCCGGAGCGCCCCGCTAAATTCACGGGCATTGAAGCCTTGCCCAAACGCGTGCGCGTCATGGACGCGGATGTGCAGGCGCTCAAGGCTTATATCGCCTCGGTTTGCGACTGAGCCACCGCTATGTCCAAGCCGCCACGCAGCCCTCTCTTGCCACTGGAAACCGCGCTAGCGCAATTGCTCGCGGCCTTGGACGGCAGGCATTTGCGCACGGAAATGTGCAGCACCTTGCAGGCCGATGGTCGGGTGCTGGCGCAGCATGTAGTTTCCGAGCTGGAAGTGCCGCCGCAGGACAACAGCTCCATGGATGGCTACGCCTTGCGCTGCGCCGATGTGGCGCCGGGGCGCGCATTGCCGGTATCGCAACGCATCCCCGCCGGTAGCCAAGGCGCGCCGCTGCAAGCGGGCACGGTGGCCCGTATCTTCACCGGCGCGCCGATTCCGCCAGGGGCGGATGCCGTGGTCATGCAAGAAGATTGTCAGGAAGTGCCGGGCACGGACGCGTCAAGCCCCACCATACAAGTGCAGACCGAGCCCCAGGTTGGCCAATGGATACGCCGCCGCGGTGAGGATGTGACGCTAGGCGCCACGGTTTTGCAGTCCGGGATGCGCCTGGGCCCTGCTGCTTTAGGCATGGCCGCCAGCGTGGGCTTGGCGCAGTTGCAAGTCGCTTGCAAGCCGCGCGTGGCCTTGTTTTCTACCGGCGACGAACTGGTCATGCCGGGCACGGTGGCGCCGCAGGAGATGGCGCCGGGCTCTATCTACAACTCCAATCGTTTTTTCCTGGCGGCCTTGTTGCGCCGTATGGGTTGCGAGGTGACGGATTTAGGCATCGTGCCCGACCGTTTGGATGCCACGGTACAGGCCTTGCGCGACGCAGCCCAATCGCATGATGTAGTGCTGACCAGCGGTGGCGTGTCGGTAGGTGAGGAAGACCATATCAAGCCAGCGGTGCAGCAACTGGGCCAATTGGCCCTGTGGCAAATCGCCATCAAACCGGGCAAGCCTTTCGCGCATGGGCGGGTGGACGCGGCGCACTTTATCGGGCTGCCGGGTAACCCTGTCTCCAGCTTTGTTACCTTTTTGCTGCTGGTGCGCCCGTTTTTGCTGCGCATGCAGGGCGTTCAGGATGTGGCTTTGCCTACTCAGCCCTTACGCGCAGACTTTGATTGGCCGCGCGCTGACCGGCGGCAAGAGTTTCTGCGCGTCAAGCGCAACGCGCAAGGTGGCCTTGATCTGTTCCCCAACCAGAGCTCGGGCGTTTTGACATCCGTGGTTTGGGGCGACGGTTTGCTGGACAACCCGCCGGGCCGCACGATTGCGCGCGGGGATACGGTGCAATGCATCAGCCTCGGCGATTTGCTGGGCTGAACCGGTCAGGCGCCTAAAGGTATTGGTATGCAAATCACCCTTAAATACTTCGCCAGCATCCGTGAAACCATGGGCAGCAGCGGCCAGGTGCTTGAAACGCAGGCGCAAACCCTGGGCCAGTTGCGCGATGAACTGGTGCAAGCCGGTGGCCTGGCGGCGCAGGCGCTCGGGCGTGACCGGGTCTTGCGTATGGCCTTAAACCAAACTTTGTGCGAGGAAGGTGCTGCCTTAATACCTGGCGCCGAGGTTGCATTTTTCCCGCCGGTTACGGGAGGCTGAGCATGGTCTTGTTCTGGTGCTTTCTGGTTCACGCGGCGCTGCTATGAGCCAGTCTTCTGCTCCATCAGACGGTGGCGCCAAGGCCCGTGTACGGATTCAAACAGCGCGGTTTGACGTGTCTGAGGAAATCGCAGCCTTGCAGCAAAACGATCCGCGCATCGGGGCGGTGTGTACTTTTTTAGGCACCGTGCGCGACCGTAATGTGCATGATGTGGCCCACGCCGGTAGCGTGCAAACCCTGGAGCTGGAGCACTATCCCGGCATGACGGAAAAATCCATCGAAGCCATGATTGACGAGGCGCATCAGCGCTTTGATATTTACGGCGTGCGGGTAGTGCATCGCGTCGGCGTGATGCACCCGACTGAGCCGGTGGTGCTGGTTGCTGCCGCGTCGGCCCATCGTGGCGAAAGCTTCAAGGCTTGTGAATTTGTGATGGACTATTTGAAAACCCAGGCGCCGTTTTGGAAAAAAGAACAAGGCCTGGACGGCGCGCACTGGGTGGATGCCCGCGTTAGCGACGATGCCGCTTTAGCCCGCTGGGGCATCCACCAACCCAACGCTTGAATTTGCTTCGGGTAGCCAAGCGCTCCCCGCTGGGAGCCTACCCGTTGTCCACTCACCAAGCCTGAACCCCCGGGAATGCAACCCAGTACTGCCTGCCATCAATGGGTATAAATTTTTTTCTGGGTTCGCCGCGTATGGGCGGCTTCGGCTGCACTCTCTTCGTGGTCCGGCGCTTCCACGGGGTCTAGCCACTGTGAGCGGTGCACTGCTTGTTGCAGCAAATGCAGCAGGCCGTGCACCATAAAGGACTGCAAATTCAGCGTGCAGGTGCGCGCCTCCTGCTCCTCATCCCCGCCGTCTTTGATCACCAATTGGGTCAAGCCATTGGCGTGCAAATGGATGGTGACTTCGGTCACCAGCATCGGCAGCTCACCGAGCGGTAGCGCGGTGGTGGTGCTTGAATAGGGGGTTTGCAAATCAGCTTTTTGCAAAAAATCTTCTTGCTTGAGGTGGACCAAAATCTTTCGGGATTCTTCGTCGGCTACGGTGACGGCGGGGTCTAAAGCCTCGATGCGCGAGACCGTGGTCATCAGCGGCTCTACCAGCTTGACGCCGATGCGGCGGGTCAGCCAGAGCCGCACTTCCTGCTCTTGCACGGTTTTGACCCGAACCAGCAAGCGGTCTTGCCGTTCGTCATACTGCACATTGAGCTGGTGGATGTTCATTGGCTTGATTTTAGTCAGGGTGGGGCGCCCTGTGCCGCTTGAAAATGCAGCACTGGCCCCAAGCTGAGCCCTAACTGAGGATGTTGCATGCGAATTGACAAATTAACGACCAAGTTCCAAGAAGCGCTGGGTGAAGCGCAAAGCGCGGCGCTGGCCCAGGACCATGCCTATATCGAACCGGCCCATGTGCTGGGCGCGATGCTGCGCCAGGAGGACGGCCCCAAGGCTTTACTGCAGCGGGCGGGGGTGAATGTGCCTTCCTTGCTGGCGATGGCCGACGCAGCCGCCCACAAACTGCCCCAAGTGCAGGGCCAGGACCAGGTGCAGGTAGGGCGCGATATGGTCAGCCTTTTGCAAGCCTGCGAAAAAGAAGCCATGAAGCGTGGCGACCAGTATGTGGCCAGCGAGCTGTTTCTGGTGGCCTTGAGCGAGGCGAAGTCGGAATTTGCCAAGCAGGCCCAGTCTTTGGGCTTGGGCCGCAAGAGCCTGGACGCTGCCATATTGGCAGTGCGCGGCGGGCAAGGCGTAGATAACGCCGACGCCGAAGACCAGCGCGAGTCGCTTAAAAAATACTGCGTGGATTTGACCGAGCGCGCCCGCGCTGGCAAGCTCGACCCAGTAATCGGCCGGGACGACGAAATCCGCCGCGCCATCCAGGTGCTGCAGCGCCGTACCAAAAACAACCCGGTGCTCATTGGCGAGCCCGGCGTGGGCAAGACGGCGATTGTGGAAGGCCTGGCCCAGCGCATCGTGGCCGGTGAAGTGCCCGATTCGCTTAAAGGAAAGCGCGTGTTGTCCTTGGACATGGCTTCGCTATTGGCGGGCGCTAAATTCCGGGGCGAATTTGAGGAGCGTCTGAAAAACGTCTTGAAAGACCTGTCCAAAGACGAGGGCCAAACCATCGTCTTTATTGACGAATTGCACACCATGGTGGGCGCCGGCAAGGCCGAAGGCGCCATGGACGCTGGCAATATGCTCAAGCCCGCCTTGGCGCGCGGCGAGCTCCATTGTGTGGGCGCCACCACGCTGGACGAGTACCGCAAATACATCGAGAAAGACGCTGCGCTAGAGCGGCGTTTTCAAAAGATTTTGGTGGGCGAACCTACAGTAGAAGCCACCGTCGCCATTTTGCGTGGCCTGAAAGAACGCTACCAGGTACACCACGGCGTGAATATCACCGATCCGGCCATCGTGGCGGCAGCCGAACTGAGCCACCGCTACATCACCGACCGCTTTTTGCCGGACAAGGCGATTGACCTGATCGACGAAGCAGCGGCCAAGATCAAGATTGAGCTCGATTCCAAACCCGAGGTGATGGACAAACTAGACAGGCGTTTGATTCAACTGCAAATCGAGCGCGAAGCGGTGAAAAAGGAAAAAGACGAAGCCTCTATCAAGCGCTTCGAATTGATCAACGAGGAAATTAGCACCTTGCAGCGCGAAATCGCGGACCTGGACGAAATCTGGAAGGCGGAAAAAGCCACGGCCCAGGGAAGCGCCCAGATTCGCGCTGAGATTGACGTCCTGCGACAGCAAATCGAAACACTCACGCGCAAGGGCGACCTCACCAAAGTGGCTGAATTGCAGTATGGCACCCTGCCGGGCCTAGAAAAGCGCCTGAAAGATGCGCAAGATACCGAGGCAGGCCGAGCCAAAGGCGGCGAGGGCGCGATGCCGCAAT
>CAJBBZ010000028.1 GCA_903951445.1 uncultured beta proteobacterium | reverse complement strand
TGCCCCTTCGGGGTACCTTGCGCTACTCGCGTCGCCCGGGGTCGGGCGCAAACTCGCTACGCTCAAACAAGCGCCCGCCCTGATCCGGTCGCCGCTGCGTTGCTCAGCACGGCCTATGGCAGCGGGGGGCCACGTGTGCTCGTTCGCTGCGCTCACCTCGCACACGCGTGTTGGCGCGCTACGCGCGGCGCGGGCGCTGCTGCCACAGCCGCGCCAATCATCAATCCATCGACTACGACCGCATCGTTTACCAACCGAGGCAAACAAACCCGCACCGTAACGCCCCGCACCAACACCCCTATCCGGCCCAAAAAAACCAAATTGGCTGTTCAAGCTCCCCTTCACCCCCCGAGGGGGTGAAGGGGCGGGGGGGAAGCGGGGGAAAAAAGAAGTCCCGCCAGGGCCAAAAAAAGTAAACATGCGCCGAAGGTAAAAATACCTTTACCGCTCTACCGCTGTAGGCTTCAAAGCCTCAGCCCGCAAAGCCATAGGCGCAAAGTTCGCATTAAACGCCGGGCGTTTGATATACCGCCCCACTCCCCGCTCTGCCCGCAAATCGCCTTGCACAAACACCAGCTTGCCCTGGCTCACGGTATGGGTGGGAACGCCACGCACCGTGCGGCCTTCGAAGATGTTGAAGTCGCCTTTGCTGAACTGGGTTTTGACCGAAAGGGTTTTGCTGCCTTCTGGGTCCCAAACTACCAGGTCGGCGTCCGCACCTACTGAGACGCTGCCTTTTTGCGGGTAGATATTGAACAGTTTGGCGGTATTGGCCGAGGTGATGGCGACAAACTCGGAAGGTGTCAGGCGGCCCGTATTCACACCGGCGTCCCAGATGACGGCCAGGCGTTCTTCTACGCCGCCGCAGCCGTTGGGGATTTTGGCGAAGTTGTCTTTGCCGGCGGCTTTTTGTGCTGCGCAAAAAGTGCAGTGGTCGGTGGCGGTGGTGTGCAGATTGCCTGATTGCAGGCCGCGCCACAAAAATTCTTGGTTCCCTTTGGGGCGGAAGGGGGGGCTCATAACGTAACCGGCGGCGGTGGCGAAGTCGGGGTCGCGGTAGACGCTGTCGTCAATCACCAAATGGCCGGCCAGTACTTCGCCATAAACGCGCTGGCCGCGTGCGCGGGCGCGGGCGATGGCTTCTGCCGCTTCGATGCACGAAACGTGCACTACATAGATGGGCACATTGAGCACATCGGCAATGGCAATGGCGCGGTTGGCCGCTTCGCCCTCCACCATGGGTGGGCGCGAAAGCGGGTGGCCTTCTGGGCCCATGATGCCCATGTCGGCTACGGTTTGTTGCAGCAGATAAACCAGTTCGCCGTTCTCGGCGTGCACGGTGGGCATGGCGCCTAGTTCCAGACTGCGTTTGAAGCTGTTGACCAGCGTTTCGTCGTCGCACATGATGGCGTTTTTGTAGGCCATGAAGTGTTTGAAGCTGTTGATACCTTCTTCGTTGACCAAGGTGCCCATGTCTTTGCGCACTTGCTCGCTCCACCAGGTAATGGCCACGTGAAAGCTGTAGTCGCCGGCGGCTTTTTCGGCCCAGCCACGCCATTTTTTGTAGGCTTCCAGGATATTTTCCTGCGGGTCGGGGATGACGAAATCGATGATGGTGGTGGTGCCCCCGGCCATGCCTGCGGCAGTGCCGGTGAAGAAGTCGTCCATGGTGACGGTGCCCATAAAGGGCAGTTGCATATGGGTGTGCGGGTCGATGCCGCCGGGCATGACGTATTGGCCGCCTGCATCCACCACGGTGGCGCCCGCCGGGGTGGCCAGGCCTTCGCCGACGGCCACAATCTTGCCGTCTTGGGTGATGACATCGGCGCGGAATTGGCGGTCGGCATTGACAACGGTGCCGCCTCGGATATGCAGTGAGCTCATGGGTAAAAGTCCTTCAACGTGGGTAGTGGTGAGGGGTTGTAACGCGTGCTGTGGCCCATTGTGGACTAAGCCGCAGCGCGCATGGGGTTATTGGGGTGGGTGGTCCAGTCGCCGTGGCCGCCGGTGACCACGGTGCCGGTGCGCAGGTCGGTTTCGCCGGGGGCCAGGTCGCGCAGGGTGATGCACTCGGGCACCGGGCAGGCGACCACGCACAGGTTGCAGCCCACGCATTCGTCTTCTTGCACTTCGAAGTAGCGCTTGCCGTCTTTGCTGGCGGTAATGGCCTGGTGCGAGGTGTCTTCGCAGGCGATGTGGCAGCGCCCGCACTGGATGCAGCTGTCTTGGTTGATGACGGCTTTGGTGATGTGTTGCAGGTTCAGGAACTGCCAGGCCGAGACGGTGGGCAGCGCTTTGCCGACGATTTCGGAGACGCTGCTAAAGCCTTTGTCGTCCATGTAATTGGACAAGCCGCTGTGCATTTCCTGCACGATCTTGAAGCCATAGACCATGGCGGCGGTGCACACCTGCACATTGCCCGCGCCCAGGGCCAGGTAGTCCAGCGCGTCGCGCCAGGTGCCTACGCCGCCGATGCCGGAGATGGGCAGGCCCGCAGTTTCCTTGTCCCGGGCGATTTCGGCCACCATGTTCAGGGCAATCGGTTTGACCGCCGGGCCGCAGTAGCCGCCGTGCGAGCCCATGCGGCCGGTGGACGGGCTCATGGCCAAGGTGTCCGGGTCCACGCCCATGATGGAGTTGATGGTGTTGATGAGCGATACCGCATCGGCCCCGCCTTTTTTGGCGGCGCGCGCCGGGTTGCGGATGTCGGTGATATTGGGTGTGAGCTTCACGATCACTGGCAGCTTGCTGTATTGCTTGCACCATGCGGTGACCATTTCGATGTACTCGGGCACCTGGCCTACGGCTGCGCCCATGCCGCGCTCGCTCATACCGTGCGGGCAGCCGAAGTTCAGCTCCACGCCGTCCGCGCCCGTGTCTTCCACCAGCGGCAAGATAGATTTCCAGGCCTGTTCTTCGCAAGGCACCATGAGGGACACGACCATGGCGCGGTCCGGCCAGTTGCGCTTGACCTCTTTGATTTCGCGCAGATTAAGGTGCAGGTCGCGGTCGGTGATGAGCTCGATGTTGTTGAAACCGATCAGGCGCCTGTCGGGCGTATGCAGCGCGCCATAGCGCGGGCCGCTGACGTTGACGATGGGCGGGCCTTCTTCGCCTAAGGTTTTCCAAACGACGCCGCCCCAACCGGCTTCGAAGGCGCGGTTGACGTTATAGGCTTTGTCGGTCGGTGGCGCAGACGCCAGCCAAAACGGGTTGGGGCTGCGGATGCCTGCAAATACGGTGCTGAGGTCGGCCATGGTGTGTGTTCTCCGAATGAGGTAGCGGGGGCCGCTTTAAGCGGCTACCAAGGTGGCATGGATGGCGCGCGCGGCGACTTTGCCGTGCTCTACGGCTTCGACGGTTAGGTCGCGCCCACCGGCGCGGCAGTCACCACCGGCCCAGACTTTGGGATGCGAGGTCTGGCCCTGGGCGTCGGTACGTATGCGCCCGGACTGCAGTTCGAGCGCGCTGCCCAGGGGCTGGGCCACCATGGTTTGGCCAATGGCTTTTAGCACCACGTCCGCCGCCACCACAAAGCGCTCACCACCGGTTTGCAATTTACCGCCCACCATCTGCGTGCGCTCAAACTCCACGCCGCTGACCTGGCCGTTTTCGCTCAGCACTTGCACCGGGCTGGCCCAGTGCTGGATGTGGACGCCGTTTTCCAGCGCCCAGGCTTGCTCGTGGCCCGAGGCACCCATGTCGGCGCTGCCCCGGCGATAAACCATGGTGACGCTTTGCGCGCCCAGTTTGCGCGACTGCACGGCGGCATCCACGGCAGTCATACCGCCTCCGATAACCACCACGCGCCGACCCACCGGCACCTGGGCCCAGTTCTGCGCCTGGCGCAGTTCGGCAATAAAGTCCACCGCATTGCGCAGGCCGCTGGCCTGGGGTTCGGATATGCCAATGCTGTTGACCCCGCCCAGGCCCAGGCCTAAAAACACGGCGTCAAATTCGGCGGCCAGCCCATCGAGGTGCACCTCGCGCCCCAAGGCGGTGCCATGGCGCACCGTTATGCCGCCAATCGAGAGCAGCCATTGCACTTCTTTTTGCGCAAAGTCGTCCACGGTTTTGTAAGTGGCCAGTCCGTATTCATTGAGGCCGCCGAGTTTGGGCTGCGCGTCCATGAGCACCACCTCGTGGCCCAAACGCGCCAGGCCGTGGGCGCAGGCCAGGCCGGCGGGGCCAGCGCCGACCACGGCGACGCGTTTGCCCGTGGGGGCGGCGCGGGTGAACAAGGGCTTGCCGGGGTGGGCCATCAGGTGGTCGGTGGCGTAGCGCTGCAGTTGGCCGATTTCTACCGGCTTGTCCTCTTGCGTGTTGCGCACGCAGGCTTGCTCGCACAGCACTTCGGTAGGGCACACGCGGGCGCACATGCCGCCCAGCGGGTTGGCTTCCAAAATAGTGTGCGCCGCGCCGCGCAGATTGCCGTCGGCAATGCGCTGGATAAAGCTGGGCACGTCAATGCCAGTGGGGCAGGCGGTCTGGCAGGGCGCGTCGTAACAGTAGTAGCAGCGGTCGGCCTCGACGCGGGCTTGCGCCAGGTTCATGGGCGGGTGGGCGTCGCAAAAATTGCGCGCCAGGTCCGCGCCGCTAAGGCGTCCGGCGGCAATGCCGGGGGTGGAGCTGTCTGTGTGCATAGTGGCGGTTCCGGTTACAGGTTTTCCATCCAAGGCCGCGCCGCTCGGCAGTTAAAAACTGAGCTTTGCGCGACAGCATGCATTTGAGTATCAAAATTTTGTTTTACCAATTGGTAAAAACCCTAGCGATTTAGCGAGCAAGAGCCGTACCAATGGTGAAACAATGCAGGCATGAAACCAGTCAAGGTCAGTATTGCGCGGGAAAAGCTGGAGCTAGACATCCTGGCCGTGGCCAAGCGCCTGTTTGCCCAGCGCGGCTACGGCGGCGTGTCTTTGGACCATATTGCCAAGGCGGTGGGCGCGTCTAAGCAAAACCTGCTCTATTACTTTCCAAGCAAAGAGGCGCTGTACCGGCGCGTGCTGCACGGCGTACTGGATGTGTGGCTGTCTTATATGGATACGCTCAGCCAACGCCCGGACGACCCGGAGCAGGCGCTGCGCGAGTACATCGCCGGCAAGCTGCGCTTTTCGCGCGAGCACCCGGACGATTCCCGCGTGTATGCCAATGAAGTGATTTCTGGCGCGCCGATTTTTGCGGCCGAAATTGCTGAGCGCGTGATCCCGGCCCTGCAAGCTGATGTAGCCATCTTCAACCGCTGGGCCGAACGCGGCCTGTGCCGTCAAGTGGATGGCCGCCACCTGATGGTGCTGTTGTGGGCCTCCACCCAGGTGTATGCCGACTGGAGCAGCCAGATCAGCCTGGTGCTGGGCAAGAAAGAACTCGACGAGGCCGACTTTGCAGCGGCCGAGGGGCTGATTGTGGATATGGTGCTTAGGACGGTGTTGTTGCCTGCCGCTTCTTGATCAAGCCGCTTCGGCCCTTTTTAGCACCAATAAATTCCGATCCCCCTTACCCGAAAGCCTTTTGAGCAGCAGCCGATAAGTATCCACATCAAAGGCCAGTGCCTGGCGGGTTTGCAGCGCAGCTTGCAGTTCTTCATCGTCATGCACGGTGGCTAAGTGGCACCATTGCTCGAACACATGGATGTCGGTGCGGCCGCTGCGCGCGTCGTATTCGCGAATGCCTATGGGGCCGGCGAAAGGCCAGGCCTGCAATTGCTCACCCGTCAAGGCCAGTTGCACGCGCAGGCGGTGCACGCTGGGGTTTTCGCGCCCTGCGCATACGCCTTTGCATTTGCCGATCTGGCTGGCAAAGCAATGGCCTTTACCGGACTCCAGGCCCAGGGTTTGCGGACACAGAGTGTGGTTCTCGCACAGCGTGCGCAGTGCATCCAATGCCTGGCGTTTGGAGCGGTAGGTGCCGTACAAGCTACTGAAAGCGGCTGCATCCATATCGTCCAGGCCGACCAGCGTGAGCAAGGGCTTGGTATCTGGCTCGTCTGCCAGCTGCCAGGCTTGCAGGCCGCGCGTGCGGCGCAGTTGCCGGTTGTGAATGGGCTGGCGCTCTTTTACCCAGCGCGACTCCAGCAAGAGGGCGCCCAGTTCGCCTGCGGTTTCTTGCCACTCGATGCGTCTAATCTCTTGCAATATCCGCATCTCGCGCGCCTGGCGCGTAGACGCCTGAAAGTGCGAGAGCACGCGCGTGCGCATATTCACGCTTTTGCCGATGTACAGCGGAATCGCGCCTTCGCCGTAAAACACATAAACGCCAGGTCGGTCCGGCACATCCGAGATGGGTGTTTCCAATTGCGGCGGTACGCTGGCGCTGCCTTGTAGCAAGGCTGCGGCCTCGCGCTGCAGCACTTCGGCGCCCAAGTCTGCGCGCGCTACTTGTAAAAAACCCAGTACCAATTCCACATCGCCCATGGCGCGGTGGCGCGCCAGGGTGTGCAAGCCGTGGCGCTGCGATATCGCATCCAGGCCATGGCCTTTGTGCGCCGGGAAAAGCTTGCGCGACAAGCGCACAGTACACAGGGTTTTGACTTTGAAGGGCTTGTCCATGCGCTCTAGCGCATGCAGTACAAAGCCGTGGTCAAAGCGCACGTTATGCGCCACGAAAACTGCGCCGTCCAGCAGTTCGAGCAAGCGGCTGGCCACGTCCTCAAAATATGGTGCGTCTTGCACCATGGCATCACTGATGCCGGTCAGGCTTTGGATGAAAGGCGGTATGCGCACACCGGGGTTCACCAGGCTGCTCCAGCGCGCCACTTCCACGCCATGCTCCACACGCACCGCAGCGATTTCGGTTATGCGGTCTTGCTGTGCATTACCGCCCGTAGTTTCCAGGTCGATGACGACAAAACAGGGCAACATGCCTTGGGCTGCTTTCAGCAAAAAATCAGCGCCAGCCAAGCTGGTTCGTCAATGAAGTTGAGCGCCGCAAAAATACCAAAGCGGTAGAGCCAGGCATGCAGCAGTTCGCGCCGCTCGGGCCAGGGCGCATGCTGAAATTGGCGCAGGGCAAGCAGCAACTGCGGCTGCGCACGGGCCTGCATTAAATATCCAGGACGTGAAAGCCGAACTGCCCTGCGCGCCGGTCTGCAAAGAAATGCTCCAGCGTTTCTTTAACCGTGCGAAACGCGATTTCGTCCCAGGGAATATCGGCTTCGTCAAACAAAATAGCCTCTTGGGTTTCCGTTCCTGGATCAAATTCCGGGCTTAGCAAAGTGGCGCGGTAAAACAAATGCACTTGGCCTACGCGCGCCACGTTAATCAAAGAAAAAAGCGCCTGCATTTCAAACTGTGCGCCCGCTTCCTCGACGGTCTCGCGTGCTGCGCCTTCAGCGGTGGTTTCGCCCAGTTCCATAAAGCCCGCCGGCAGCGTCCACTTGCCTTTGCGCGGCTCGATATTGCGTTTGCACAGCAACACTTTGTCGCCCCACAGCGGGATGGTGCCCACCACATTGAGTGGGTTGATGTAGTGGATGGTGTGGCAGGCGGAGCAAACCGCGCGCAGCTTGGTATCGCCGTCGTCGGGAATGCGGTTTTCTACTGCGCTGCCGCATTGCCTGCAATGATTGATCGGAGAGCCGTGCATGCGCGCGCCCTATCCCGCGGCAGGCGCGGTGATGACCATGCGCAGATCGGACAAACCATCCACGCTGCCCACCAGCACATCACCGGCTTGCACCGCGCCTACGCCTTCGGGCGTGCCGCTGTAAATCAGATCGCCGGCTTGCAAGGTCCAGCCGATAGAGAGTTGCTCAATCGTCTCGGCGATATTCCAGATCATTTTGCTGATCACACTGTTTTGGCGCATCTGCCCGTTTACTTCCAAGGCAATACGCGCCTGCGCAATACCGGGCACATGGGCTGCCGGGGTAATCGCGCCAATCGGCGCGGAGTGTTCAAAGCCTTTGCCAATACACCAGGGGCGGCTTTGCTTTTTCATGTCGTTTTGCAGGTCGCGGCGCGTCATGTCCAAGCCCACGGCGTAGCCAAAAATATGGCGGTGCGCATCAGCGGCTTTGATGTGGTGGCCGCCCACGCCAATAGCGACGACTAGCTCAATCTCGTGGTGCAGATTGCTCGTGAGCGTGGGGTAGGGCATTTGCGCGGTGGCGCCGGGCGGGCAATAGAGCACGGCATCGGCTGGCTTCATAAAAAAGAAGGGCGCTTCGCGGCCGGTGCCGCCCATTTCTTTGGCGTGCTCTTCATAGTTGCGGCCCACGCAGTAAATGCGGTGTACTGGAAATAAGGCCGGCGAGTCCACCACCGGGACGCCGACCACGGCAGGGGGCGTGAAGCTGTAAATCATGATGCGGCTCTCCTGTTTTAGTCGGATTGGGCGACGAGTTCGAAATGCTCGACCAGCGGCGGCGCCGCAAAAAACGGCCCGACGATGGAGCGCCACTCGGTAAACGCGGGCGACTGGCGAAAGCCCACGGTGTGGTCTTCCAGCGTGGCCCAAAAAATTTGCAGTACATAGCGCTCGGGCGTTTCCATGCTGCGGTTGACCTTGTAGCCATGAAAGCCCTTGGCATGCGCAATGACGCTGCCCGCGCCGCGCGCGATGGCAGCTTCAAAGTCGGCGTTTTTACCGGGGTGGATGCGGATGTCGGCGATTTCAAGAATCATGGAATGCTTTCGGGCAAGTAGTGTGGCGCGTGCCATGCGCCATGGTGCAGCAAGCCGATGTTAGCGGCGCAAGCGGCGGTTTATGCTCGGGCTATGCAAATTCCAGAGCCCGCCGCGCCCGCGCAAGCGCATCCTGACTGGCTGCTGCCCGATTGGCCAGTGCCGCCGTCGGTGCACGCGCTGTGCACTACGCGCGCCGGGGGGGTGTCGCAAGCCCCGTATGGCAGCATGAACCTGGGCGCGTATGTGGGCGATGCGCCGCAGGCGGTGGCCCGCAATGTGCAGCGGCTGACGCAGGCGCTGGGTGCGCGGCCTGTGCTGCTCAAGCAGGTACACGGCACGCACTCGCTGGCGCTGGATACGCAAACCCCCGATTACCAGGAGGCCGACGGCAGCTATACCGGCCAACATGGCCTGGCCTGCACCGTGGGCATTGCTGATTGCCTGCCGATCTTGCTGTGCCATGTGGCCGATGGGCAGGCGACCCAGGTCGGCGCACTGCACGCCGGCTGGCGTGGCTTGGCGGGGGAACAGGGGGTAGGCGTGGTCGAAGCCTTTTTTGCTTCCCAGGCTGCGATGGGTAGGGAGCCTTTGAAAAATTTCAAACCCGTCATTGCGAGCGCAGCGAAGCAATCCATTTCTGATTTCGAATCAAGCATTGATGGATCGCCGCGTCGCGACGCTCCTCGCGATGACGCACTTATGCAGACTTCCCCCAGGCCCGCCGCCCAGTGGCTAGCCTGGCTGGGGCCGTGCATTAGCCCGAAGGTATTTGAAGTGGGGCCCGAAGTGCGGGCGGCTTTTATGGCCTTTTCACCCCAGGCGGTGCAGGCATTCGTGCCCTTGGCGGGCGGCAAATTTTTGGCCGATCTGCCCTTGCTGGCCCGTCAGCGCCTGGCCGCTAGCGGCGTGCAGGCGGTGTTTGGTAATGACGGCAGCCCCACTTGGTGCACCGTGGGCAATCCCTCAAGGTTCTTTTCGTACCGGCGGGACAAGGTCACCGGGCGGCAAGTGGCCAGCATTTGCCTGCTGTGAGGCGGGGCTGTCCAGACCCGGGGGCTGCGCGGCCTGCACGGCCTCTATTCCCTGTGCCGCCTGTGCTGGCTGGGTCGGTTCGGTCGGTTGGACTGCCTGGGCCAAATTCGTCGCCTCGGCCGCCAAATAGGCCTCTGTTTCTTCCGCTTCGCGCGCCAGGCGCTTGCGCCGCCTTCCTGGCGTGCCCATGAAATACAGCAATAAGCCGATAGGCATCAGCCCGTAGAGCACAAAGGTGAAAAAAGCCCCCAGCACCGTGCCCTGGCTGCTGGTGGCCTCGGCCACGGCCATCATTAACGCCACATACAACCAGGCAATAGGAACGATATACATATTTCTCGCTTAAAATGCTGCACCGCAGCAAAGATTGTCAGCCTGGCGAAGGCCAGCCCCCGGATAATCGGAAGCAAACACCACCAACGCAGTACCTTTCTGCGGATCAAGAGGACACAACGTGGACAACCCGCAGTTTGATATCTGGTCGAAAACCGCCGCCCAATTCCAGGAGACTGTAAGCCAATCCTGGACCAAAGCCCTGGCCAATTTCCAAAACCTGGACCTGGGTGCGGCCATGTCGGCCATGGCGCCCCCCTCGGCCCCACCGGCAATTCAGTTTTCTGCGGACAAGCTGCAAGCGGTGCAGCAACAGTACATGCAAGATGCGCAGGCCTTGATGACGCAGATGATGAGCGAAGGCGGCCTGCAAACCCAGGACAAGCGCTTTGCCAACCCGGCGTGGCACCACAACCCGGTGGCCGCCCTGAGCGCTGCGGTGTATCTGCTCAACAGCCGAACCTTGATGGCGCTGACGGATGCCGTCGATGCCGACGAAAAAACCCGCAACCGCCTGCGCTTTGCCGTGGAACAGGGCGTCGCCGCCGCTGCCCCCAGCAACTTTTTAGCTTTTAACGCCGAAGCCCAGGAAAAAGCCCTGGAAACCAAGGGCGAGAGCATTGCCAAAGGCTTGCAAAACCTATTGCACGACATGCGCCAGGGCCATGTGTCTATGACCGACGAGAGCGTGTTTACCGTGGGCAAAAACGTGGCTACCACCGAGGGCGCCGTGGTCTATGAAAACGAACTCTTCCAACTGATTGAATACAAGCCCCTGACGGCCAAGGTGTTTGAAAAACCTTTCCTCATGGTGCCGCCCTGTATCAATAAATATTACATCTTGGACTTGCAGCCCGAGAACTCGGTCGTGCGCTACGCCGTCGCCCAAGGCCACCGCACCTTTGTGGTGAGCTGGCGTAACCCGGATGCCTCCCTGTCGCACAAGACCTGGGACGACTACATCGAAGACGCGGTGATCCAGGCCATTGGCGTGACGCAAGACATCGTCGGCAAGCGCGGGACCGACCACAGCATCAACGCCCTGGGCTTTTGCGTAGGTGGCACCATGCTGACCACAGCACTGGCCGTGCTGGCGGCGCGCGGCGAGCATCCGGTAGCCAGCACCACACTGCTGACCACGCTGCTGGACTTTACCGACACAGGTATCTTGGATGTGTTTATTGACGAGTCCTTCGTCAAATTCCGCGAACAGGAAATGGGTGATGGCGGTTTGATGAAAGGTCAGGACCTGGCGTCTACCTTCAGCTTTTTGCGCCCCAATGACTTGGTTTGGAATTACGTAGTGGGCAACTACCTCAAAGGCGAAACGCCTCCGCCTTTTGACCTTTTGTACTGGAACTCCGACGCGACCAATTTGCCCGGCCCCTATTACGCCTGGTATCTGCGCAACACCTACCTGGAAAACAAGTTGGTGCAGCCCGGCGCAGCCACGGTCTGCGGCGAGCAGATCGATTTTGGTTTGCTCGACACGCCTTTTTATATCTATGGTTCGCGCGAAGACCATATCGTGCCCATCGACGGGGCCTATGCATCCACGCAAGCATTGCCAGGCAAGAAGCGTTTTGTCATGGGCGCGTCCGGCCATATCGCTGGCGTGATCAACCCGCCCGCCAAAAACAAGCGTAGCCACTGGATTCGCGCCGATGGCAAACTGCCCGCCAGCCACGCGCAGTGGATGCAAACGGCGGTAGAACACTCTGGCAGCTGGTGGACCGATTGGGCGCAATGGCTCAAGTCCCACGCAGGCAAGCAAGTGGCCGCGCCCAAATCCTATGGCCGCGCCAAATACAAAGCCACTTTCGCCGCGCCCGGCACCTATGTTCTGGCCAAGGCCTGATCCGGGCCACGGCTTTTCACACACTATTCATTGAGTCGGTTTAACTTTCACTATTTGGAGACATAAAAAATGCAAGACATCGTTATCGTTGCTGCCACCCGCACCGCCGTAGGTAAATTTGGCGGAAGCCTGTCCAAAGTCGCCGCGCCTGAGCTGGGCGCTGCAGTCATCCGCAATCTGCTGGAGCGCACCGGTCTGGCCGCTGACCAGGTGGGTGAAGTCATCATGGGCCAGGTGCTTGCTGCCGGTTCCGGCCAAAACCCTGCGCGCCAGTCGCTCATGAAAAGTGGTCTTGCCAAAGAAACTCCTGCGCTGACAATCAACGCTGTCTGCGGCTCCGGCCTCAAAGCCGTGATGCTGGCCGCGCAAGCCGTGGCCTGGGGCGACAGCGAGATCGTCATCGCTGGTGGTCAGGAAAACATGAGCGCTTCGCCCCACGTGCTGATGGGCAGCCGCGACGGCCAGCGCATGGGCAACTGGAATATGGTGGACTCGATGATCGTTGATGGTCTGTGGGATGTATACAACCAGTACCACATGGGCATCACCGCCGAGAACGTGGCCAAGGCCCACAGCATCAGCCGCGATATGCAAGACGCACTGGCGCTTGCTAGCCAGCAAAAAGCCGCTGCCGCGCATGACGCGGGCAAGTTTGTCGATGAAATCGTGCCCTTTAGCATCGCCCAGAAAAAAGGCGACCCGATTGTGTTTGCGGCTGATGAGTTCATCAACCGCAAGTCCAACGCCGAAGCGCTGGCCGGTCTGCGCCCCGCGTTTGATAAAGCTGGTGGTGTGACTGCTGGCAATGCCTCGGGCATTAATGATGGCGCTGCGGCGGTGATGGTGATGACGGCTAAAAAAGCCGCCGCATTGGGCCTAACGCCCTTGGGCCGTATCGCCAGCTTTGCTACCACCGGCTTAGACCCAGCCATGATGGGCATGGGCCCGGTGCCCGCTTCGCAAAAAGCCCTGGCCCGCGCCGGTTGGAATGCGCAAGACCTGGACTTGCTGGAAATCAATGAAGCCTTTGCCGCCCAGGCCTGCGCTGTGAACCAGCAAATGGGCTGGGACACCTCCAAAGTCAACGTCAACGGCGGCGCGATTGCCATCGGCCACCCTATTGGTGCGTCCGGTTGCCGCATCTTGGTGACCCTGCTGCACGAGATGGGCCGCCGTGGTGCGAAAAAAGGTATCGCCAGCCTGTGTATCGGTGGTGGCATGGGTGTTGCACTCACCATCGAACGTTAATTTGAAATTTGCGTTAGTTTTATCTACAAAAAGGAGACAGTCATGAGTCAAAAAGTTGCTTACGTTACGGGTGGTATGGGTGGTATCGGTACCGCCATTTGCCAGCGCTTGCATAAAGAAGGTTTTAAAGTCATCGCCGGTTGCGGCCCCACGCGCGACCACGTCAAGTGGATTGGCGAGCAGGCTGCGCTGGGCTACACCTTTTACGCATCGGTGGGCAATGTGGGTGATTGGGATTCCACCGTGGAAGCCTTCACCAAGTCCAAGGCCGAGCATGGCGTGATTGACGTGCTGGTGAACAACGCTGGTATCACACGTGACCGCATGTTCCTGAAAATGAGCCGCGAAGACTGGGATATGGTCATTGAAACCAACCTCAACTCCATGTTCAACGTGACCAAGCAAGTGGTCGCCGACATGGTGGAAAAAGGCTGGGGCCGTATCATCAATATCTCGTCGGTCAACGGCGAAAAAGGCCAGGCCGGCCAAACCAATTACTCGGCAGCCAAAGCCGGTATGCATGGTTTTTCCATGGCCCTGGCGCAAGAGTTGGCAACCAAAGGCGTGACGGTGAATACGGTGAGCCCCGGCTACATCGGCACCGACATGGTCAAAGCCATCCGCGAAGATGTGCTAGCCAAGATCGTCGCTACCGTGCCGGTCAAACGCTTGGGCGAACCCAGCGAAATCGCTTCCATCATCGCCTGGTTGGCGTCGGAAGAAGGTGGCTACGCCACCGGCGCTGACTTCTCGGTCAACGGCGGTTTGCACATGGGTTGATGCACTGCGGGCTGCACAAGCCTTCAGTAAAAAGGCCGACGCTAGCGTCGGCCTTTTTTATGAGTTAATGGTTTCCTTTGGCTAGAAGCTGGTTAATTCGTGTGTATGCGCCTTTCAGCACGCATCGCATCTAACCGCTGATTAATCTGAATATTTAACTGCATGCGCAACTCGCGATCTTGCATCTGCTTTCGAATTTGCTGTTGCAACAGTAATTGAGCGCCGTAGTCGGGTAAGCTGGCCTTCATTGCAGAAGTTGAACTATTTGATGTTGACGCTAAATCCGTAGGAGCCTCAAGACTGGCTAATTGATTTCGATCGAACCATGGCGCGGTATTTGTCAGTACCAATGCTGCTCTTCGTTGAATTTCTGGTTTTCCGATACGGCTGGATTGACCCCATTGGAATGAGTATTTGCCATTGGTGTAGTTCAGTATGTAGGTGTAGCGTCTAAATCCATAGGACAGTTGCATTAGCGTTTCTTCCGCCAACATTGCTGTGTCTTCGGCGCTAACGATCGCTGTGATTGGATCGCTTACGGAGTAGGCATAAAAATCGTTTGCGTTGTCCGCAGTAAACCATTGTGCAATCTGCGAACCGGTTAATGATTTTTGCGCTATGGTTGGGGTGGCACTCTGAAACAAGACAGATCCCAACTTGAAGCAATCGCGGCAGCTTAACGGATAGGTCGTCCCCAGTATTGCGGTAGCCGTTGCGTTGGCAGAAAGCCTTGAAAGTACCGCCTCGTACAAATATTGATTAGGATTAAGTGTCCTGACGATAGATGGAGATACAAAGTCTGTCGCATGGGTTAACTCATGCACCATTAAAGATAAAATATTTTTGCGCATGTCTGCCAAAGAACGCGTTTGACGGGACTCGATGGAAATATTGGGTGCATCATCCCCTTGCATCGGCTTGTAATACGAGTAACTTAGCTCGAAAGTGAAGGGTTTTGAAAGTGCTGCCCTGTAGTCGGGCCTTTCGCTGATAGTGTCGCGCTGCTCGGGAGTCAACCACAAGTCATCCGCGTCAAGATGAATTGCGCCGGTCCAAGCTGTGTAAAACGATGGCCTAATCCGACCGCCGATGACTACCGCTGTTGTGCTGGCGAGCATGCGGCGTATTTGTCCGCTGGCGTCTTGTTCGCGCAAAAAACGCTCAAAATTCGAACCCATCCAGTCGTTACTCACCAGTACACGTTGCATTACTTCTTCAACGCTTGGAATGGCGTCGGCAGCGCTTTGCCCGAGTACGGGCAAGGTCGACATTTTGCAGATCGTCGAATCATCGAAGGCAATACTTCTTGCATAGATGCATTTTTTTAATTTATCAGCGTAAGGGTTGCTGCTGGCAACATAGGGGTAAACCTGTGATGCAGTTGGATAAACCGGAAGATTCGGAGCGCTTGGGTCAGGCTTCTGTACCAATAAGGTAAATAGCTGTGTCCATGTCCGTCCGTCTGCCAATTGGACATCCGCTTGCACAGGAACCACGGTGTCATTGCTAACGTTAGTAGGCGTGATGATGACATTGCGCGAATTCACATTGTCAAGTTTGCTGGATGAAAGTGCGAGTAGTTTCCACTGGAAGGTAGCCTTGTTAAGGTCGGTGCTGCTGACCCCTGGTAGCCATACGCGCAATGAGGTTGCGCTGGCAGGCCACACCGATGGCTCCCCCCTAATGATTGCAGCAGCTGTGTCTGCGCTCGCCCCAATATTAATCCGTACGGCACGTGTTTGGCTGAGGCCTTGCGCGTCTTTGTACTCAAAAGTGAACTCACGCATGCCGCTAGTGTTTGGTAAAAAACTTATGGCTTGAGAACGATTTGAGGTAAAGCTCACAGTGCCCCCTGATGTCTGCGTCCATTTAGGAGAGCTTATAGGCGCTCCGCATGCTAGGGCGATGACTTCCACATTGGCATTGGCTTTTGCTTGCTCCGAGCGGGCGAATAAGACCTCAGTCGCAGAGCTACAGGTTGTTGCAAAGTTCGTTTCCGTCACATTTGACGCATTTAGGGAGCCTGTACCTGAGCCTGAGCCTGTGCCTGTGCCTGTGCCTGAGCCTGTGCCTGTGCCTGAGCCTGTGCCTGTGCCTGTGCCTGTGCCTGTGCCTGAGCCTGTGCCTGAGCCTGAGCCTGAGCCTGAGCCTGAGCCTGAGCCTGAGCCTGAGCCTGTGCCTGAGCCAGTGCCAGTGCCAGTGCCAGTGCCAGTGCCCCCTGGATTTTGCGTGTTATCTGGCGGAGGCGGACCGGGATCAGGGGAGCCGCCGCCACAAGCCGCCAGAACCGTCAAGCCGAGCAAAAGACATAGTTTTACAAAAAAGATGTGTTTCATATTGACCTATTCTAAAAAATATGAAATACATAATAATATAAAAAAAGACGATTACATGGCGAAATTTTTAATACAAACGCTTCAATTAGCTAATTGAGTCTGGGGGTAGAAAGATTTGGCGTGTCAGGCCATTAGCGGGGTCACCCGCACGCTACGTTGCGGGCGGCGCATTTGCCGGGCTTAGGCGTTCAATCCCTTTTGCACCATGTAAGCGCACAAGCCATAAAGCATGATGGCAAAGATGCGCTTGAGCATGACCAGGTTCAACCGGTGCGCCAGTTTGGCGCCGAGTGGGGCAGTCCAAACGCTGCACGATGCGGTGACCAAGAGGCCGGGCAGCCAGACGTAGCCCAGCGACCAAGGCGGCAAGGCTTCGTTGTGCCAACCTGACACGATGTAGCCAATAGTGTTGAAAAACGCGATGGGAAAGCCCAGTGCTGCGCTGGTACTGACGGCGTTGAGGATGAGCACGTTGTGCGCCACCATATACGGCACGCTGACAAAGCCGCCGCCTGCGCCGACCAGGCCGGACAGAAAACCGATGGCGCCACCGGCCAGGGTCTGGCCTTTCCAGCCGGGCAGCTCGCGGTTGGCTTTGGGTTGGCGGTTGAGCAGCATTTGCGTGGCCGAGAAGCCGACAAAGGCGGCAAATATCAGCGAAAGTGCGCTGCCTTTGAGGATGGCAAATAGCCCAGCGCTGGCCAGTGCGCCGCCCAGTGCAATGCCGGGTGCCAAGGCTTTGACAATATCCCAGCGCACGGTGCCGCGCTGGTGGTGGGCGCGCACGCTGGACAGACTGGTAAACACAATCATGGCCATGGATGTGGCAATCGCCATCTTCACGCTGATGTCGGTGCCCACGCCGCGCCGCTCCAGGATGATGCTGACAAAGGGCGCAATCAGCATGCCCCCGCCAATGCCCAGCATGCCCGCCAAGAGGCCCGCTCCCAAGCCGAGCACGGCCAGTTCCATCACCATGAGGGGTTCGAACATAAGGAGGTGGGGAAAGTAGTGGGGAGAAGAAGTAAAGGTGTCTGCGGTGGGCCACCGGACCCGCATCCTAAACCGCAGTTTAGGTGGGCGAGGTCAGCACCCCATTGGGTCCATCTAACGCGAGATGATCACGCCTGGGGAGCGATATTCCAAGCCCTGGCTCAATGAGCATTGGTTCAGGAAATTAAAAGCCCGGTGGAACCGCAGACGCTGACCATTGTAGGGGTCATGTTGCCAAAGTACAGCCGCTCAAGGGCGGGTCGTACTTAGAACAACTGGCCGTCGTTGGCCAGTACTTTGTCTAGGCGTTTGATGAGCGGCTCCAACACCCGGTCGCTCTGACGCCGGTTGAGCGTTAGCGCTGGGCTGCCCTCAACAGTCAACTCCGAGGGCAGATCGCCATTGGCCGACACCACGTCAAAATCCAGGTTGAGCGCAGCCAGCACGGCGATCCTGTCACGCGCCCGAACTTTGCCGGCGTCGCGGATTTTGCACATGCCCGCATCCACACGTTGTACCGCTTTGAGCAATTGCTCTTCGCCGCCTTCGGGGCAACCGAGCAGGTAGCTTTGGCCCATGATTTGCACTTCCAGTTGTTTCATGGTGGTCAAAAGCGGCTATCGTTGGGGCTAGCTGCGACGGCCGCAGTGACGGGCGCGGCGTTTTCGGGAATGCGCTCGAGCAAAGCATCGACCCGGGAGCGGGCGGCGGACAGGCGGGATTTGAAGGAATCACGCTCCTGGGTCAGGGTGGCCACTTGTTGGGTCAGCAGGGCGTTGGTGCGCTGCAATTCCTCGTAGCGCAGCAGCAAGCGCTCTACGCGCTCGGCAATCTGGTCGATGGGGGATGCCTGCTCCATAGGATGCGATTGTAGTGT
>CAJBBZ010000027.1 GCA_903951445.1 uncultured beta proteobacterium | reverse complement strand
TGATTTGGTAGGTGGTGAGAGCGGCCACCTGGTCAGTAGAGAACGCCGCAACATCAGCGGTGGTTAGCAAGCCGGTGAAATCTGCTTGCACCATGGCAGCAATTTGCGCGGTGGTGTAACTTGTGTAATCAGTCATTCTCTAACCTTCCGGGGCAAAAAGCCCGCATATATGAAGCCGCTAAAACGCTGCATCTGGTCTTTAACCGGATACACCGCTGTTGCCCGTCGACTTGGCTCCAGCGGATCGCGTACGCCACGCGTAGTCCTGCCTTTCAGAATCGGCAGAACGTCAAAACTCTTGAGGTTTTTTGAAGGAAATGATCAAAATCCAACAAAAAACCTGTAACTGGCAAAAAATTGCCACTTTTACAAAATAAGCAAAAATCGCGCCATTTTTCGCACAGAACAAGCGCAATGCGCACTTGATCTGACTTGCACTTGGCCAACAATTTCCTTGACAGACAGGCGCCTCATGCCACCCGCGCGCTGCACTTAGACAGTAAAAGTCTTATCCAATTTTATCAATTTTTGGTGTTTTAAACGACTATGGGATTTTTTATCGTGCATTTAGGTGTAACGCCTGTAACGCGAATGCCACCCATGCCAATTTGGATACGAATTCGTGCTTGCTCGGCCTCAAGATTCCCGCCTTTGCGCCGATACCTAAAGCACGACGCAGAGCGAAAGAAACTATGCCACCCACACTACTCAAAATCGACAGCCCTGAAACTGGCTTTGAAATGCCGCCGGTGCGCCGCTACCCCTTCAACCAGATGGGCGTGGGCGACTCCATCCTCATTGACGACTTCCGAGTGGCGCAAAGCGCCCGGGTGTCGGCGATCAATTTCATCAAACGCCATGATTTGGGTTGGAAGTTCGGTATTCGAAAAATGGACAACGGCTGGAGAATCTTCAGGATCAACTGAGCTTCAAGGCTCGCGGATCGACTCATTCATCGCCTTGGTCAGGGGCCAAATAAGGTAGGACATCACTGACCGTTTTCCGACAACAATTTCGGCCGATAGCGTCATTCCGGGCAAAAGGCGTGCTTTGTCAGGCATTTTTTTCAGTTTCGAGTCGCCATAGGCAATGCGACTCAGGTAATACGCGTCCAGCGCGCCGGGCGCACCGCTGTCGCGGCGAAACGCGTCTTCGCTGATCGTTCTTACCTTTCCGTCCAAGGCGCTGTGCTTCTGAAACGGGAAGGCATCGAGCTTGACATGCACCACGTCACCCGCCTTGATGTAGCCAATGTCCAGCGCGTCAATCTTGACCTCGGCTTCCAAGGCCGCGCCCAGCGGCACCAGGGTAAACATCTGCTCTGCGGCCTGCACTACCGAACCCTGCGAGAGTTTGGCCATGTCCAGCACCACGGCGTCCACCGGCGACACCAAGGCGACGAGCTGCTTGCGCTTGTCCGCTTTTTGCAATTGCTCCTTGATGCCGTCGCGGTCGCGCGCGGTGTTCAGCAGGTCTTCCATCGTCTTTTGCCGCCAACTCTTGGTAAAAGCGGTCTTTTCCGACTCAAGTGCTGCCAATTCGTTACGCAGCTCATGCTCGCGGTTGTTCGCCAGTTGCAGTTCGCGCTCGGCGGCCAGGCGCCGGTCACGGGCTTCGAGGAGTTGCAGGCGGGCACCAAAGTTCTGCGCCATCAAAGTTTCCTGCATGGCCTCCATCTCGTTCAAGGACTTCATGCGCTGCGCCATGACCAGCTGGTCGCGCCGGTTGGTATCCATGGTGGCAGCCACGCG
>CAJBBZ010000026.1 GCA_903951445.1 uncultured beta proteobacterium | reverse complement strand
TCCTGCAACCTGTGGGTCAAGAATTTGGCCTGACAGGGGCGCAGCTCGGCTTGTTGGCGGGCGTGGCTTATGGCGTGCCCTTCGCGCTGGCGGCGATCCCTTTTGGCTATGCGGTAGACCGGTATAATCGCAAAACTTTGATGACGTTCGCGCTGTCCGCTTGGAGCGCTGCGACGGCGCTTTGCGGGGCTGTTACTGGATTCTGGACTATGCTGGCCGGAAGGGCGGCGGTTGGCGTGGCAGAGGCTGGCGGATCGCCCACCGGCATGTCTTTGCTGTCGGACTATTTCGGCACGGACAAACGCTCAACGGCTATTGGCATCTGGTATCTGAGTTCTGGCATCGGCACGGCCGTCGCCTTTTTTGTCGGCGGCTGGATCGTCGTTGAATATGGCTTGCGCTGGGCCTTTGTCGCGGCAGGTATACCGGGGCTGCTGCTCGCACCTTTCCTTTTCTTCACTGTGCGCGAGCCTAAACGTGGACAGCAAGACGTCGCTCAGAACCATAGCGACGCGCCCTTGACCGAACGCTTGCGTTTGTTGTTTGCGCGGCCCGGGATCGGCTATGCGATTGCCGCGATCACCTGTGTCGCCACCGGCATTTACGGGATGAGCACTTGGCTCGCATCGTTTCTGGTCAATAGCCACGCGTTCTCGCTTCCTAATGCCGGATTGGTGGTCGCCATCGCTTACGGCATATTAGGGTCGGTCGGCGGGCTTGCTGCGGGTTGGGGTGCGGACCGGATCACTTCGCGGCGCGGCGGCTTCGATCCTGCGCATACCGTCTTTCTGGCATCGGCCATTCCGCTACTGACCGCTATCGCCGGGTTGCTCGCCGTAAGCGCCGATGATGCCAGCCTTGCGGTGGCTTTCCTGATGGTCGCCGGCTTGCTGAGCGCCTCTTATAACGGCCCCGTCTATGCCGTTATCGTGACGGTCGCAGGCCCACAATTACGCGGCCTTGCGGTCTCCGCCGTGCAGATGAGCGCCAATTTGATCGGCGTTGGCCTTGGCGCGTGGCTGATCGGCAAGGTGAGCGACATGGTTGGTGGCAAAGACGGCGTCGCGTGGGGCATTGGCACCGCGATGCTGTTCTGCCTCGCTGGTGGCACTTTGCTTGCGCTCGCCAGCCGCCAGATCAAAAAATCAAATCAGTATAGGAGTTAAACATGGACGCCCAAGCCCCGGCCCAATATCACAATCCGGTCATCGACCCCAATTGCGTTCCGCGCCCTTACCCTGCGCGCACCGATCATATTCCGACTACTATGGAGGGCATTGATGCCGCATGGCTAAGCCGGATGATGGGGTACAAATATCCCGGCGTCGTCGCCAAGAGCATGGAAACGGTTGAATTGCTCAACAGCCACACGACCAAATGGCGGATCAAGGTGGACTGGAATGATGTGGGCCTTGCCGCCGGACTGTCTGCGAACCTGTGCATGAAATCCAATTGGTCGGGCGCGTTCGACAATATCGATATCCACGCGCTGGAGGCCCGCTTTTATCATTTCATGGTGCAGGAAATGAAGGTGCCAACGGCCAAATGCTATTACGCCGATTGGGATGA
>CAJBBZ010000025.1 GCA_903951445.1 uncultured beta proteobacterium | reverse complement strand
CTCAGGCTGCCTATGACCCCGCCTAGGCCGCTTGGTGCATCGCCCAGGCGCTCGGTTTCATTTAAACGATAGGGCGCGCTGGACGCCGTCGGGTCCACCCGCACCCAGCCTCTGTCTTGCTGCCAGAACTCGGCCCAGGCATGGGCATCGCTTTGGCGCACCGTCCAGATGCCATCGACGCCATTGCGTTCCGCACCCTGGTAACCGGTCACGATACGCGCCGGCACGCCCATGGCGCGCATGGCAATCACGTAGGCCGATGCAAAGTGCTCGCAAAACCCGGTTTTGCGGTCAAACCAAAATTCATCTGCCGTGTGGCGGCCATAGGTGCCGGGCTGCAAGGTATAGCGGTAATTGCCGCGCGCCAAATGCGCGAGCAAATAGGCGCTCAAGCCTTGCGCATCGGCATCCGACATCTGTGGTTGCTTGCGAATATCGGCCGCCCAGGCCAGCAGGCGCGGGTTTAAGCCCGCAGGCAGGCGGGTTTGCGCCGCCAGGGATTGCGCACTTTCCAGTAAACCGTAGCGATAGCGCGTGGCACTGGTGGCGTGGTAGCGCAGCAGCTCTTGCACCGCTTGCGGGCTGCGCCAGCGCAAGTCCGCGCCGCCTTGTACCGTGATGTCTTCGCTGCTGGGGCCCATCGGCGTGATATCGAGCAAGGGCAAAAAAGTTTTCCCATGCGGCTCCAGACTGACCTCGTAAGACACCATGGCGCCTTCGATGCGCACATCGCCCCGCGCTGCCTGGGCTTGCACGTCGTCGCTGGTCCATTGCTGCCCGTCAAACTGCGAGAGCACATGGGCGCGGAAATACAGCTGTTCGGCAGGCGGCGCCTCCTTGTCAAAGCTGATGCGCATGGCAATGCGGCTGTCCTGCGCCAGCTCGGCCACACTGCCCACGGGCATGCTGTCGGACAAGCCGGTACGCGCCTGCGGTTTTTCATCGGGGATGGCCCACAAAGGGCCGATGCGTGGAAACAGCACAAACAGCAGCGCCATCAGCGGCAGGCCCCAGGCGGCCATTTTCCAGGCGGTGCGCAAGGCTGCGCGCAGAGACGGTTCGCTACCTGGCATATGGGCCATGACCAGGGTGCTGAGCAAACCCAAGGTGCCCAGCAACATGGTGGCCACACTGAACAAGGACTGCGAATTTAAAAACTGTGTCAGTACGGTAAAAAAGCCCAGAAAAAACACTACAAAAATATCGCGCCGCGCATGCATCTCCAGGGCTTTGAGCGACAAAAGCACCACCACCAAAGTCACACTGGCTTCGGTGCCTACCAGCGTGCGAAAGTTCAGGCCGATAGCCGCTACTGACAAGACCAACAATAGCACCAGCACCGCCCGGCCTGGGCCGGGTACCGCACCGCTGGCCACGCCGGTGCGCCACAGCAGCATCAGCGCCACAAAAGCGCTGCACCATAAAGGCAGTTGGACCACATGCGGCGCGATGACCAAGGCCGCCACGGCCAGCAAAAAATACTCACCCACGGCAGCGCGGGGCAGGGCGGCGGAGCGGGTGAGGCTCGGGCTCAGCACAAGGCCAGTGCCTCCAGGCACTGCTGGCGGTGGCTGGGCCCATGGCTGGGGGCGATGGTTTGCGCCGGTAGCCGTAGGCCATAGTCCTGGCCGCTGCCATCCGCGCGCAACACCCAGGCACATAGGCGCGAAAGGGCGGCCTCGCGCTCGCGCAGCCCGGTACCCGCCAGGTCCAGCCAGAGCACGCCGCTGGCCGTATGCGCGGTTTCGCGGCTGAGCAAATCATGGCTGCCGCGCGCCATGGCTTGCGCGGCTTTTTTCCAGACCACCGTCTTCAATGCATCGCCGCGCCGGTAGGGGCGCACGCTTTCGGGTTCGGTGCCACCTTGTAGGCGGGCGTGGCCCACTTCGCCGGAGGGACTGAGCCCTTGCGGCCAGGGCGGTGCATCTGCTTCCGGCCGCGGATAGACCAGTACGCTGGAGGCTGGACGCCACAAAGCCCAAACGCGGAACATGCCCATCGGAAAACGCGTTTCCAGCGTAATCATGGGCAGCGGGTTGCGTCCGCGCTGGGGCGCATTCCAATACAAATCTACCAAGCCGATGGCGTGGGCTGGCACGCCGATCCAGCTCAAGTTTTCGTCCCCCTGCACCGCCAGGCCCAGGCCCCAGCGGGCCTGCGCGCGGGGGTTGTCCAGTTGCACTTGCAGGCAGGCCGGTGTGTACAAAAAATGCGCTTGCGGCGCCAGCAGCCGCAGCTGCAGTCCGCGTAAATTGGCATGACCCAAATGCATACCCACTACGGCTGCCCCGGCGAGCAAAAAGGTCAGCATATAGCCCATGTTCAACTGAAAGTTGATAGAGGCTACCAGCATGCACAAAAGCGTAATTGCCAACATCAGCCCCGCGCCACTGGGCAAGATGTAAACCCTGCGCTGCGTCAACACCAGGTAGTCGCTGGCCGCTAGGCGCGATTGCCACCAGGCTTGCCATTGCGCGCGCAACCAGCTCATGGCAGGGCGATGGATTCCATCATGGCGCGTGCTTGTGCGGCGCTGCTGCGGCCTGATGCGCGTACCGGCACCATACGGTGCGCGGCGGTTTGCACAAAGATGGCTTGCACATCGTCGGGCGCCACGTAGTCGCGCCCCGCGATCAGCGCGGCGGCTTTGGATACACGCAAGAGCAGTAGGGCGGCGCGCGGGCTCATGCCTTGTACAAACCACTGGCCCGAGCGGCTGGCAGCTACCAGGGCTTGCACATAGTCAATCAGCGGCGATGCGGCATGGACCGCCTGCACCGCCTCCTGCAAGGGCGCCAGCGTTTGCGCATTGAGCAGCGCCGGCATGGCGCCGAGCATGCTGCGCCGGTCTTGGCCCGTCAGCAAACGGCGCTCATCGGCGCGGTCGGGGTAGCCTAGGGAAATGCATAGGAGAAAGCGGTCTAGTTGGGACTCGGGCAAGGGATACGTGCCTTGCTGGTCTTGCGGGTTTTGCGTGGCAATCACGAAGAAGGGGTTTGGCAAGGGGCGGGTTGCGCCTTCTACGGTCACTTGCTTTTCCTCCATGGCTTCGAGCAAAGCACTTTGGGTTTTGGGGCTGGCGCGGTTGATTTCATCGGCCAGCAGCACCGAGGCAAACACCGGGCCGGGGTGGAACACAAAAGCCTCTTGCCCGCGCTCATACACCGATACGCCTAAGAGGTCACTGGGCAACAAGTCCGAGGTGAATTGCACCCGGGAGAATTCCAGGCCCAAGGTGCGCGCCAGCGCTTGCGCCAAGGTGGTTTTGCCCACGCCGGGTACGTCCTCGATCAGCAAATGCCCGCCAGCCAACAAGCAGGCCAGGGCGTCGTGGACAGCGCGCTCTTTACCCAAAATCACAGAATTCAATTGATTTAAGGTATTTTTAATTGTTATTTGAGTATTCATAACAAAATTGTTAAATAAATGCCGATTCTATAGTTGTTGTGAACCAGGGAAGTTCTGCATAAGTCCAAACCCGTAATTGCCGGCGCGGCGAGGCTCAAGGCCCAAGGCACAATAGCCGCCATGCTGATTCATCCCACCATTAACCCGGTTGCCTTGCAACTGGGCCCCGTCGCCGTGCACTGGTATGGCCTGACCTACCTGGCTGCTTTCGGCCTTTTTATGCTGCTGGGCGCGCGCCGCTTGCGCCATGCGCCCTATGCGGGGGATACCGGCTGGAGTTTTCGGGATGTGGAGGACGTACTTTTTCTGGGCGTATTGGGCGTGGTACTGGGTGGACGCTTTGGCTACTGCTTGTTTTACAACCCGGTGTATTACGCCGCCCATCCGCTGGAAATTTTGTACGCCTGGCGTGGCGGCATGAGTTTTCACGGCGGCTTGCTCGGCGTGATTGTGGCCATGGGCTGGTTTGCCTATTCGACCAAGCGCTCTTTTTGGGCGGTGGCGGATTTTGTGGCCCCTTGCGTGCCTACCGGTCTAGCCAGCGGGCGCGTGGGTAATTTCATCAACGGCGAGTTGTGGGGCCGTGTGGCGGACCCAGAGCTACCCTGGGGCATGGTGTTTCGCGGCGCGGGCGATCTGCCGCGCCACCCCTCGCAGGTGTACCAATTTTTGCTGGAGGGCTTGCTGTTATTTGTGATTTTGTGGGTGTACGCGCGCAGCGGTCCGCTCCAGGGGCGGGTGTCGGCGGCTTTTCTGATGGGCTATGGCGTGCTGCGCTTTGTGGTGGAGTATTTCCGCGAGCCCGATGCCCATATTGGTATCTTGCAATTGGGCCTGAGCATGGGCCAGTGGTTGTGTATTCCCATGGTGCTGGGCGGTGCCGCTTTGTGGTGGTGGTTCGGCACGCGGCCTGTGCCAGCGGCAAAGTAAATAGGCGCATTGGGTGATGGGCAGTATTGATTGGCAGCAAAGCGGCGCGCTGGCCACGGTCACGCTGTCCAACCCGGCGCGCATGAACGCCATGACGCGCGCCATGTGGTTGCAACTGCGCGAGGTTTTTCGGGAAATAGCTGCCCGCGCCGATCTGCGCTGCGTGCTGGTGCAGGGCGCGGGCGCACATTTTTGCGCCGGTGG
>CAJBBZ010000024.1 GCA_903951445.1 uncultured beta proteobacterium | reverse complement strand
CGTCGGGGCTAGCGCTTCGGTCACGCCTTTCTTACTGGTGGCGTTTTGCTCGCTCTTGGGTTTTTGTCCGGGTGTCGAATTTCCGCCGGATTGACGGCCTGAATCCCCATTCACAACAACTGAAGCAACTGTTGTGCCAGTTTGCGTCAGTGTATCGCGTAAGCGGGCGGCGCCTTGGGCCATTAATTCGCGGGTCACAGCGTTGTCGCTGGTGAAGGTCGCGTCCAGGCCTCTGGCGTGCATATCGAGCTCGACGTCGATGCGGCCCAGCGCAGCCGGTTGCATGCGCAGTTGCATCTTCCATTGGCCACGCTCAATTTGGGCCATTAGGCGCTTGGCCATGGCCTCGCCCAATTGGTCGGCCACCTGCTGGTACTGGGCAGCACGTTGCTCGGCCAGAGCTTGTGGTGTGGCGGCTTGGGCTTTGTCGGCGGCCTGGCTGTGCGACAGGCTGCTTGCGGGGCTCGCTGCGGCGCTCAGCGGTATGGTGGGTTCGGCATCCGATTTTTGGGCCTGGTGTTCTTGCAGGGCTTCCAGCACCAATCCGGAGGGAACCTCGATACGTACGCTCTCCCACAATCTGCTGGGGAGCACCGGCTGGAGTGCAGCCGCGGCACCGGATGTTTGCAGGGCCAGCGTGCTTTGTGTTGCAAGCGCCTTGTTGTCCGTTGGCGGCAAATTGGCCGCGCCTGCGGTTTGGGTGGCGATCTGCGGCGTACCTGTAACGGTCGGCGGGTCGCCCAGGCTGGCTGCCCCTTGGCTACCAGCTTGTGCGATGAATCCGGCAGGTGCCGCACCTACATTAGCGGCCTGGGCTTGCAATTTAGCCAGCAGGGCATTGCGTCCCTCGTCGACGGAGGCGGGCAGTTGCCCGTTGGCTTGCATTTGCGCCACTAATTTGGCTTGCGCATCGCTCATCGCGGGCGCGGGGCTTTGTGCCAGGCCAGCCAGCGTGTCGGACACTTTTTGCCCGGCCAGTAGTGCAGACCAATCGATGGACTTGGATTTGCCAGCCATCTGGGCCAGGCGCTGGGTGATGGCCTGGTCGGGCGGCAGTAGGCGGATTTGTAAATCGGCTTGCGGCTGGGAGGGCACCTGCGCCTCATCTTCGACAGGGGCCGCGCCTGTGGCGGCATTCATTTGAAGAAGCGCTTTGGCCGCTGCGAACGCTGCAGCGCCGGTACCCACTAGGTCGGCGGCTTTGGTGCTGCCAGACTTTTCAATGGTAAGGCTGGTAAGCGTCACTGCCGATTCGTCCATGCCGATGGGCTGTTGCAATGGCACCATGCCCAAGCCCGCTTGTACGGCAGCTGCCAGCGTTGCGGCGGCGTCCAGGTCTGCGGGCTGGTGAATGCGGGCGTCTAGCAGCGCGCGGTCGGCCCATAGTTGGGCCATCGCGACGCCCCCGTTTGGCGCATCGAGCAAGCTGCTCAGCTGTGTTGGTGCCCCTGCAGGTACGCGTGCCGCCACGTTGATGAGATTCAAGCCTAGTTCAGGCGCAGCTACCACGGGTATCTGTACATCGGCTGGCCCGGCCAAGGCGGCTGATTCCTTAGTCAATACTTTATTGGCGGCGGTGTCTGCGCTGATGCTGATCGCCGCTGCCGCAGCGCTTTGCGCCCGCAAGCTGAGCCAGCTTTGACCGGCTATCGCCATCATGCCGTCTTGCGACGCGGCTACTTGCAAAAGGTCTTTTGCGCTTGCCTGGGCCAGTGTCAAGGCAGTTTGCGACGCGCTTACTTGTGATGGGTCTTTGGCAGTTGCCACGGCCAGTGTCAAGGCAGTTTGCGACGCGCTTATTTGTGATGGGTCTTTGGCAGTTGCCAAGGCCAGTGTCAAGGCAGTTTGCGATGCGCTTATTTGTGATGGGTCTTTGGCAGTTGCCAAGGCCAGTGTCAAGGCAGTTTGCGACGCGCTTACTTGTGATGGGTCTTTGGCAGTTGCCACGGCCAGTGCCATGGCGGCTTGGAGGTCGCCACTATTGACTAGTTCAGCGGCGCTAATGAAGGGCGCGCCGGGATTGCCTATATTGACGCTCAAAGCTTGGCTCAGACCCGTCCCGGCAGGGGCGCTAGCACCAAACAGTGCTTGCACCGCCGCTTCACCCAAACCTTGGGCGCGCGCGAAATCGGCCAGGCTGGCCACGTCGGGCAATGGGGCGTCCGTGGTGATGACGTTGAGCTTATTGCCTAGACGCAAAACCTGCAAATCGGCATTTTCCTGGGCCGATGAGGCAAGCGCTTGCCGCTCGAGCTTGAGCATTTGCCCGTTCAGCACCCCGGCGAATTGCGCGCCCGAATGGCTGACGTCGCCCCCTGAGGGGTGGGTCAAAACATCATTTCCCCTCGGAGATGGGGTGGGAGCGGTCAAAAAATCGGTTCTTGCGTTCATGGAAATTTCCATCCTCTAGCGCGCCACTGGATGTGGCAATGCCATGTGTAACGCAAGAAACGTGACGGGTAAGGGTTTGCCGCAGGTAGGCGTCAGGCCAAGCAGCTAAAAGTCGGTGGCATAAAGCTTGCATAAAACCCTTGAGACCCGAAAAAACCCAAGCCTGCACACCACTTCAACCTGCCGAAATCTACCGAATACTGACTATGAGCACGCTGACCCTGTCGACAATCCGACAAAATTTGTCCAAGTTCAACTTCAATGACCTGAGCATCCCCGGCCTGGTCTTGTTGATCATGGGCATGTTGGTCATTCCCTTGCACCCTATGGTGCTGGACGTGCTGTTTACCTTCAATATAGCGTCTGCGGTCTTGATCATCATGATCGCCATCAAAGTGCGCAAACCGCTCGATTTTTCTTCCTTCCCCTCGGTATTGCTGTTTGCCACCATGTTGCGCCTGGCGTTGAACGTGGCCTCCACCCGGGTGATTCTGGTCAACGGGCACGAAGGCCATGACGCGGCGGGCAAGGTGGTGGCTGCCTTTGGCGAGTTTGTGATCGGTGGCAATTACGTCGTGGGTTTCATCATTTTTATTATCTTGATGATTGTGAACTTCTTCGTGGTGACCAAGGGCGCAGGACGCGTCTCCGAGGTCAATGCCCGCTTTACGCTGGACGCTATGCCCGGCAAGCAAATGGCGATTGATGCCGACCTGAACGCCGGCGTGATTGACCAGGACACCGCCCGCGCGCGGCGCGCCGAATTGACGCAGGAATCTGACTTTTTCGGCTCCATGGACGGTGCTTCTAAGTTTGTCAGCGGTGACGCCATTGCCGCGCTGTTGATTTTGATCATCAACCTGGTGGGGGGGTTTGCCATTGGTGTAGGCCAGCATGGCCTATCGATGGGCGAAGCCGCGCGGATTTATTCGCTGCTCACCATCGGTGACGGCCTGGTCGCCCAAATTCCTGCCTTGTTGCTATCCCTGGCTACTGCCATTGTGGTAACCCGGGTGACGACCACCGAGTCCATGACCGAGCAGGCCTCCAGCCAGCTGGGTAACCCGACCGCTTTGTTTGTCACCTCCATCATCTTGGCGGTGCTCGGCGTGGTGCCCGGCATGCCGCACATGGTGTTTATCTTCTTGTCCGCTGGCAGTGCCGCGCTGGGCTGGATGCTGTTGCGCCGCGATGCGGCTGCCGACTCCCCCGAAAAAGTGGCCGAGGCCGCCGCCGTGGCCGCCGCCGAGCAGCCCAAAGAACTCGATTGGGAAGACCTGGACCAAGTGGACCTGGTGGGCCTGGAAATCGGCTACGGCCTGATACCGCTGGTCAATGCCGAAACCGGTGGCCAGCTGATGACGCGCGTCAAAGGCGTACGCAAAAAATTGTCCGCCGAACTGGGCTTTTTGATCCAGCCGGTGCGTATTCGCGATGCCCTGAGCATCGACCCGGACAGCTACCACATTGTGCTCAAAGGCGTGGTGCGCGGGCGCGGCAAAGTCAAAGTCGGTCGCGAAATGGCGATCAACCCTGGCCAGGTCTATGGCAATTTAGAGGGCACCCCCACCACCGAGCCAGCCTTTGGCCTGGAAGCTGTGTGGATCGAGCCGTCCCAGCGCGACCATGCCCGCGCCCTGGGCTATACCGTGGTCGATGCGGCCACCGCGGTCGCCACCCATTTGAATAAAGTGCTGCGCGACAACGCGGCCGACCTGCTCAGCCACGATGAAGTGCAGCAGTTGCTGGACAAACTCACGGCCAAATCGCCCAAGCTGGTCGAAGACCTGGTGCCCTCCAAGCTGTCGCTGGGTGTGCTCACCCGCACGCTACAAGGCTTGCTCAATGACTCGGTATCTATTCGCGATATGCGCACGATTGTGGAAACCCTCTCCGAAGTCAGTGGCCGCACCCAAGAGCCCGAGCAACTCACCGCCTTGCTGCGTCCCCGTTTGGGCCGCATGATTGTGCAAAACCTGCTCGACGAAAAAGAAACCCTCTCGGTCATGACACTGGACCCCGGCTTGGAGCAGTTGCTGCACAACGTGCTGCAACAGCAAAGCCAGAACCAAAACGTGGTCATGGAGCCTGGTCTGGCTGAGCGTTTGTTTGGTGCTTTGCGCCAAGGCTCTAAGGACGTGGAAGAACTGGGCCATGCTGCCGTGCTCGTGGTTTCCCCGGCGATCCGCCCCTGGCTCGCCAAGGCGGTTCGCCATCGCGTGAGCGAATTGGTGGTCTTGTCCTATGCCGAAATTCCGGATGACCAATCGATCCAGGTCATTCATACCGTCAGTGCTGACAGCCAGCAGGGCTGATCCCCTGGCATCACCCTGACACCCACTCACTATTCATTGCGGAACCAGTACCATGGAACTCAAACGCATACTCGCCCATGACACCAAAAGTGCCACCGAAAAGGCCATGGCCTTGTACGGCCGCAATGTCCTGGTGATTTCCAACCACATGGTGGGCGGACAAACCGAACTCGTGGTGGCCATCGATATCGAAGAATCCGCTGAGCCGGTGACTGCGGCCAAGCCCAGCGAGGCCGCCACCGATTTCAAGCGCCATTTCGCCCAAGCCCAGACCCAGCCCAAAGGCCAAGCCCAGGCGGCAAAAACGCCTGCTCCCGCGCAGTCCTTGCCGCTGGTGCAGCGCAAAGTCCCAGGCATTGAGGACTTTGCCAGCCGCGAAATGATGGATTTGATCCGCGAGGAACTGGCCGCTTTGCGCCGTGAGTTCCAGCAGACCCAGCAAGCACCGGCCTGGAACCATGGGCAGCACATGTCCCCCGACGTGGAAGAGTTGATTGCCTCCTTCACCCGCGCCGGTATGCCCGGCGGGCTGCGCACCTTGCTGCTCGATACTGTTAAAGACATGCGCAGCGAGCATGAGGCCTTGATGGCGGTGCGTAACCAGTTGGAGCAGGTCTCCCACCGGCCCAGCATGGACTTGCCCCAAACCGGTATTCATTTAATCGCCGGCCCCTCTGGCTCGGGCAAAACCACCATGGTGGTGCGCTTGGCGCGCGAAGCGGCCTCGCAGCAGGCGGCGGCCAAAGTGGTCATCATCAGCTACCGCGACGAGCGCGTGGGCGCCTGGGCCCAGACCCAGGCTCTGGCCAATCAAGCAGGAATCGAGTGTTTCCGGGCTGACAGCGGCGCCGCCTTGAGCGCGCTATTGGCCCAGTTGAGCGGGCGCGGCCTGGTGCTGATAGATACCTGCGGTACCCACATGGCCGAGCGGGTTATGGAAATCCAGGCGGTGTGCCCCACCTGTTCCACCCACGCACTGGTCGCGGCCGATGCTTCCACCGCCACTTTGCGCCGCGCTTTACGCAGTTCTGGTGTCCGTTGGAACAGCCTGATGGTGAGTAAATTGGATGAATCGGTCCAGCCCTGGCCCCTAGTTGAGTTTCTCTGCGATAATTTTCTGCCGCTATCCGCAGCGAGCGATGGAGCCCAGTTGGGGGCTTTGAGGCGGGATTTGAGTGCAGCTTCGTTGGTAGAAATGGCCCTAGCCCAGCTTTCGCGGGCGCCCGAGACCATTGGCCCGATTACAGCCATCGCCCCGATCCAGGTTTCTAAACCCCTCTCGGTGAAATTGCCGCCGCCGTCGCCACGCCTGTTTTCGCCTGCAAGCCCCCGGGGTATGCGCGGGCCCTTCAATTGAGAATTTCGCTGGAAAAGAATGACTAAAACTGCTCGTACCGAGGTGATCGGCATCGCCAGCGGCAAAGGCGGCGTCGGTAAGACGACCGTGGCCGTCAATTTGGCGATCGCCCTGCGCATGATGGGTCACCGCGTCATGTTGTTTGATGCCGATATGGGTCTGGCCAATGCCCAGATCGCCCTTGGCTGCGTTTGCCCCTTCAATTTGAGCCACTTTATGAGTGGGCAAAAGACCTTGCAGGAAATTATTGTCACCTCGCGCCATGGCGTCATGCTGGTGCCAGGTGCGTCGGGCGTGAAAGAGCTGGCCTCGCTCACCCGGGTGCAGGCCTCGCGCATCGTCCAGTCCTTTAGCGCCCTAGAAGACGAAATCGACTATCTGATTGTCGACATGGCCGCCGGTATTTCGCCTACGGTCCTCACCTTTATGGGAGCCTGCCAGCGCCGCTATATCGTGGTGCGCGACGATCCGTCTTCGATTGCCGACGCCTACGGAACCATCAAAGTCTTGATCCAGGATTACGACCTGAACGAGATTTACATCGTCCCCAACGCGGTCAACAGCCAGGCCGACGGGCAAAACTTGTACCGGCGCATCAACCAAGTCTGCGCCCAGTTTCTCAATTTCACGACCCGCTACCTCGGTTCCATCGAAAACGATGACGCCATCTTGGCGGCGCACAAAAAATACGAGCCGGTGCTGGAATTTGCCCCGCGTAGCAACAGCGCGCGTGACTTCAAGCGCCTAGCCAAATCCATCACCCAAATGCCCCCGATTGCCAATTTCTCCGGTGGCATGCAGTTTTTTGTCGAGCGCTTGGTGCGGCACCAGGACTAAGCGCCATGGCCACCGCCACCAAGCTCTACGATGAGGTTCATGATGCCAGCGAAGCGCTGGTCATGGCCCATCTGGGCATGGTCAAGCGCGTGGCTTTGCACCTCAAGGTTCGGTTGCCGCCCTTTATGGAGTTGGATGAGCTGATTCAGGTGGGCATGATTGGCCTATTGGAAGCTGCTCGGGCCTAT
>CAJBBZ010000023.1 GCA_903951445.1 uncultured beta proteobacterium | reverse complement strand
GTGTTGGACAAGAACAAGGTTTTTTCGCCCGCCTTCATCATGAAATTCAGCGACATGGGCAGCAGCGGCAGCGTAAAGCTCGCTTTAGAACGCACCGGACTGTTCGCCATGAAGGCCACCATCTCGCGCGCCTCTTTCCAGCTGTCGGCCATCACAGGACACACCACTTCCATACCATGTGCATTGATGACGGCGGCCTTGGGGTTCATGACGATCTGAAATTCCGCCTTGGGCGACACCGAAGGCCCCACGCGATCGGCCCAGGCCAGCACTTCTTCGAGGTGCTTGATGCGAAACACCTGCAACTTCATGCCAATGAATTTGGCGCGCTGGTGCAGCTTCAGGTGAAAACGCACCACCACGCCAAAAAAGCCCGGCCCTGCGCCACGCGCGGCCCAGTACAGGTCGGCATGTTCGGTTTCATTGGCGTGCACCAGCGTGCCGTCGGCCAGCACCACGTCAATACCGATGACGTTTTGGCACCCTATCCCTAGGTTGCGGCTGTTCCAGCCAAAGCCGCCTTGCAGCAAAAAGCCGCCCATGCCCACCGTCCATGCGTGCGCCGTCGGGAAGAACAAATTGTGCGGCACGAGGGCCAGATTCAACTCCCCCGCAAGCACCGCCGGGCCAATGATGGCCGTCATCTTGGTGGGGTTGACTTCAATCGACTTCAGCCGCGAGAGGTCGAGCATCAAGCCGCCTTCGCGGATGTGGTTTTGCGCCCAGCTGTGTCCGCCGGAACATATGCCGATGCGCATTTCGCCAAGGGCGGCCTGTCGCACGGCAGAAACGACTTCGTCCGCGTTATTGGCTTGCACGACGATCTCAGGGCGGCGCCCTGGGTCGCGCACGGTAAAACTGGTACTGAGCACCGCTGCATCGAAGCCGGCGTCCCCACGGCGGAATGTGGCGCCTGGCGCAAGGGTTTTTTGCATGTGAATTACCTTAGCCCTTGTGTCCAGGGCCGAACGTTGCATAGAGGTCTGGCAAGATGCCGGCGAGATGGTTCATTTCCTGGGCGCAGTGCACCAGCAGCTCCACGGCCATGTTGGCGCTTAGCGGCGCGAACTTTGCTGCGACCCGGCCAATCAACGCGCCCGCAGCGCCCGGCATGCCGCGCGGACGGATGTTGGCGCCGGCCAACCAAAAGCGTGAGCGCATTTCAGAGCCGCCCGGCACGGGGCGCACATGGTGGATGAGCCAGCCGGTCTCCATGGGCGTGCCGGCCATGCTGCCGCGTGCGCAGATGGCCACTTCGCCGTTGCGCTGTAGGCGCGCTTCGTCCAGCCCCAGGCTCGCGGGGGACACGAAACGGATGGCCAGGTTCAGTCGCTGGTTGCCCACGTACTCCACCACATGCGAAGTCCGGCCCACGTAGTGGTTCAGGTCGCTGCGGCCATCGGCCCAGGCCGCGTGCATGTGGGCGCGCGGATGCCAGAGCTTGTAACGTTGTGCTTCGCTGCCGTGCCAGGCAAACCACCAGTCCCACATCGCAGGTGTCACGCCGGGCATATCGGTGCTCACAAAGACGCGAAAGGCGCCGTCGGGGCTGACGGTGACACCGTTTTCCACCGGCCAGTAGCCCGGGGCTTGCAGCTGCGGCGCGCTTGCCACCGGCGGCAACAACTCCACGGTCTGCAAGCCCACCGCAATGGCCTCGCGAACATGCGCAGGCAAAGGCGCCATATCGGGCTTGAAAAATCGCGCGTAGGGGCTACTCGCCAGTTCGTGGGCGGTGTAACCGAGGTGGACAGATTCTGGGTGTGGCACGCGTAGCTCTTTATAGAAAGAGCATCAATTATGCCGACAGGCATAATTAAATCCAAGTCAGCGTTTACCCTAAGTTGGCAACAGCAGCGGGCACAAGACCTGGAAAAGCAATTCGCCGTGGCGCTCGACATAGTCCTTGGAAAACACATCCACCCCATAGGCGTCGCGAATGATCTCGGCATCCATAAAAGGGAAATTCATGATGCCCAGAATCATGGGCGCCAGGTGTTCCACTTTCGGCTCGCGGGAGCCAGCGAGGCGCGCCAGGCCCTCAAGCAGAGTCTTGCCCATGGCGTAGCCCGGTGCAAGGAGGTTGGTGCGCAGCCATTCGGCCCGGGCTCCGCCTTTGCCCGTCTCATCAACCACAATGTGTACGAGTTCGGGATGGCGGGAGGCAAAAAGCACCAGCTGCCGGGCCACCAACCGTAGCAAATCCTGTGCTGATGCTGGAGCGGCCAAGGCGCCCTGAAATTGCTCCACTTCCGCGCGAAGGGCGGTCACCGCTTCCCCAACCGCGGCCTCCCACAACACATCCTTGGACCCATAGTGGTAATGCACCAGCGGCTTGGCCACCCCGGCCTTCTTAGCGATTTCCACAATGCTCACTCCGTTAAATCCCGCACGTGCAAATGCTTTAAGTGCGGCCCTGCGAATGTCAAGAGACGCATCGATGCTGGATTTGCTCGGGCGCCCTGGCTTTCGTTGTTTGGGCGGAATGGAATTCATTTTGACCATGGTGCGGTACTTTAACTGAGGCAATCTGCCTTCGAAGTGCAGGTAAGCAGCCAGGGATCGAGATC
>CAJBBZ010000022.1 GCA_903951445.1 uncultured beta proteobacterium | reverse complement strand
GCCGGTGCACAGAATCAGTTGTTCAAAGCCTTGCACCCAAGCGCTGTCCGCGCTTTCCAGCAGCAGCGCGTGGCTGCCGTGGGCGGCGACCACACGGGTGCCGCAGCGCATGCGCACATGCGGGTAGCGTGCCAGGGCTTCTTGTAATTGCTGCAAGGGGCCGGGCGGTGCAGCGCCTGCGCCATGGCGCCAGACCTGGCCACCGGGCGCGGGGTTGTCGTCCAGTACCACGATGCTGCGGCCCGATGGCGCTGCGGCCAGCGCGGCAGACAAACCGGCGGGGCCTGCGCCAACGATCAAGATCGCGCAGGCATGCTGGTTTGCAAAAGTGTTGGGCGTGGGCCTAGGGGCGTTCATGACGCTTCTCCGCTTTCCACCACCATCCCCGGCGCGCACAAGGTTTGGCAGGCCAGTTGGCTGTGTCCGTTGACCAGGACACGGCATTCCTGGCACACGCCCATGCCGCACACCGGCGCGCGCGCCTGCCCGCTCACCGAGTGGCGCGCAACACCATCGCCACATAAATACAAAGCCGCTGCAATGCTGGTGCCTGCCGCCACTTGTGCCGCCTGGCCGTTGAGATGGAAGTGCACCATGGCTTTCGAGGTGTTCATACGTTTTGCAAGCAACGTTCGGGCAAATACGCGTTGCCATCAAGCGCACAGGCACTGGCGCAAATGCCTGCTGCAATCAGGTGCGCGGTGCCGGTGGCCGTGGTCACGCCCAGGCCTTCGTGGCCTAGCGCCAACCACAGGCCGGGCCGCTGCGGATGCGGGCCGATGAGCGGCAAGCCGTCTGGGCTTGCCGCTCTAAAACCGGTCCAACTGCGGATGATTTGCAGCGCGTCCAAGCCGGGCAGGTAGTCGCTGGCGCGGCGCAACATGCGTGCCAATATCGGCACCTCAATAGCGTTGTCAGTCGTATCAAATTGGCGGGAAGAGCCGATCAGCAATTGCCCGGTGGGCCGCGGTTGCACATTGAAGGCGACCGATGTGCCGCTGCGCTCGTGCGCGCTTTTGACATAGCCCAATTCCACCAACTGGTGGCGCACCATGCTGGGGTAGCGGGCGCTAATGGCCAGGTGCCCTTTTTTGGCTTGCAGTGGCAGTTCGGGGCAGAGCGCGGCGGCGCGCAAACCTGCGGCCAGCACGATGTGCGGCGCACTGCGTGTGCTGCCGTCCGCCAAACACACGCGGCCATCTTCCAGGGTACGCACTTGTGCCTGCAATACGCGGATGCTGCCTGCGCTTTTTACAAGGTTTGCATCGTGCCCGCCTTGCGAACCCGGCCCTTGCGGCCCGTCTTGGCCTAGCAACCAGCGCGCCGCATTAGGCGCATACACAACGCCATCGCTGGCCACTTGCAGCGCCCCGGCTAATCCACGGCGCAAGGCCGGTTCCAGCTTGGCTAGAGCGTCTGCATCAATCAATGTGCAGCCTATACCTGCGGCCTGCAAGCGTTTGTGCTTCTCGGCGGCGGCTTGCATTTCTTCCTCGTCCGCTGCAATCCACAGCGTGCCGCAATGGCTGTAGCCGCAACTGTTGTCCATTCGGGCCAGCCAATCGCGCCAAATAGCCAGCGATACGCTGGACAAAGCCAGCTCCGCCGGGTTGTCGTCCATCACTACCAAATGGCCCATGCCCGCCTGTGTGGCGCCGCTGGGGCCGTCGTCTACCACCAATACTTGCAGACCGCGTTGGCACAGTTCGTAGGCGCAGGCCGCGCCCACAATGCCTGCGCCGATGACGATAGCCTCAGCGTCCATGTGCCGCGCTAGCAGTTAAACCAGGTGTCGTTCATGCGGTAGCCCTCGGGGAAAGGGTCCTCCGGGTCCGCGCCGTAATAGGACACGCCGGTGAGCCAGGCGCGCCCGCTAATTTGCGGAATGATGGCCAGTGTGTCGCCCGCCTGGGTCAGCCCGTGGATGCGGCAATGGAACTCGGTGCCCAGCACCGAGGTATGGGTAAATGCTTCGCCAGGGGCCAGGTCGCCGCGCGCGTGCATCAAAGCCATGCGCGCTGAACTGCCGGTGCCGCAGGGACTGCGGTCCAAACGTCCCGGCGAGACGATGACCGCGTTCTTAGCCGTCTTGACGCCCGCCACGGTTTGCAATGGTCCGGCGAATAGCGTCATATTGATGGTGTGTATGCCTGGGTTGACTGGGTGCACGCTAGGCAGTTGCACCGCAGCGGCCAGCTTGATGCGTTCGCCTACTTCCACCAGATCGCGTGCTTCGGTGCGGTCCAATGCAAAACCCAGCCCGGCCGCGTCCACGATGGCGTAAATCATGCCGCCATAAGACACATCCACCGGCACCGTGCCCAGGCCCGGCACTTCGATGTGCGCATCGCGGTGCATCACAAACGAAGGCACGTTATGAAAAGACACACGCCTGCATTTACCGCCTTCGCACTCGGCGCGCACGCGCACCAGGCCCGCCGGGGTGTCCACGCACAGTTCGGTCACCGGGTAGTGCATGGGCACCATGCCGGTTTCCAGCACCACGGTCACGGTACACATCAGGTTGGAGCCTGACATAGGCGGGTAGTAGTCGGACTCGATCACGATCATGCCGAAGTCCGCCGCCGGGTCGATGGCGGGGGTGACCAAATTGACGGCGGCATTGACGCTGCCGCGCGGGTCTGACAAGAGCATAGTGCGCAAAAAGTCTTGCTTTTCCTGCACAGCCAGTTGGCGCTCGAACATAGTGTCCGCGCGCGGTGCAATCACGCCGCCGGTAATGACGCGGCCTACTTCGCCTTCAGCATGTGCGCCGACGACGGTAATGATGTTTTTGAGGTTCATGGTTTACTCCCAGAAAAATCTATTTAGCGTAAGAAAACAGCTAGGCCCCGCGTACCAATCGCGCGAGACCAGGACGACCGCGTCATCGCGAGGCGCGCCAACCTTGTCACCGCTATGCGCAACAGCCCCGTCACTGCGAGGAGCGCTAGCGACGCGGCAGTCCATGAATCCATGGATTGCCACGGCCTGCGGCCTCGCAATGAACTGTGCTCCCAGTCAAGCAAATTCTGCTGAAAAGGAGACATTTTTCGTCGCCACAGCATGCGCTTGGCGCAGCAATTTATGC
>CAJBBZ010000021.1 GCA_903951445.1 uncultured beta proteobacterium | reverse complement strand
TCTTGGTCAAGGTGGAGAAGGGCAACCCTCATTGCGATCAGCCTTGATGGCACATGACACACGCGGCCTCAGCCCCTTCTCCTGCTAGTATGAAGTACGTCTACTTCATACAAACAACTCAAGCATAGGATGACGGGTTTTGACTTATGCAGAGTTTCCCTTACGCAGTTTGCGCCGGCCAGCCACTAAGGCGCCCGGCGCACTACACCGTCATTCAAGACTTTTTAAAACCAATAACCCGCTGGTGTTGCTCGCCCAGGCCGTCGATGCCCAGGGCAATGGTGTCGCCAGCCTTCAAGTAGGAAGGCGCGGGCTTGCCATTTTTCTTCATCCCCATGCCCACGCCGGGCGGCGTGCCGGTGGTGATGACGTCGCCGGGCATCAGTGTCATGAATTCGCTGACATAGCTCACCAGCTTGGCCACCGTGAAGATCATGGTCTTGGTATTGCCGGCTTGCATGCGCACCCCGTTGACATCGAGCCACATGCCAAGGCGCTGGGGCTTAGGCACTTCGTCGCGGGTGACTAGCCAGGGTCCGATAGGACCAAAGGTGTCGCAACCTTTGCCCTTGTCCCAGGTACCGCCGCGCTCGATCTGGAATTCGCGCTCGGACAGGTCATTGATGGTGCAATACCCGGCCACATAGTCCAAGGCGCGCGCTTGCGATACATGGCTAGCGCGCGTGCCGATGACCACGCCTAGCTCCACTTCCCAGTCGGTTTTGACCGAATTTTTGGGCAGCATCACATCGTCGTTAGGACCTTGTACGCAGCTATTGGCCTTCATAAACACTACTGGCTCTTGCGGGATCGGCATGTTGGACTCGGCGGCATGGTCGGCATAGTTCAGGCCGATGGCAATGAATTTGCCCACCTGGCTGATCGGGCAGCCGATGCGGGGCTTGCCGCGCACCAAGGGGAGCTTGTCGGTCTTGATGCGCGCCAACTTGGCCAGCGCTTTGTCGTTCAAATGGTCGGGCGTGATGTCCTGAATATGCGCGGACAAATCGCGTAATTTTCCCTCGGCGTCGATCAGGCCCGGCTTTTCGCGGCCGACTGCGCCGTAGCGTACTAGTTTCATACTTGCTCCTGTTAAAAAATTTAAACCACTGGCTTTAAGACCCGCACCCATTGCCGCGCCGGCAGGCCCCATTGTTCTTGAATGTAATCGCCACGCGCGGCCCAGGTGGCGCGCGGGGGACGCGTGGCCGTGCGCTGCGCCAGCACTACGGTATTGCCTTCACGCGTGGCCTTGAAGGCCCAAATCGCATCGCGCCCGAAAGCACTTGCGATGCGCTCGACGCTGCGGTCAAAGCTGGAGCTACGGCCAAATAAGTTCACCGTCATGCAGCCGTCCTCGGTCAGGGTGCGGCGGCAGTCGGCGTAAAAGTCCGGGCTGTCCAGCACCGGCGCTGCGGCCTCGTGGTCGTACAAATCAACGTGCAATGCATCGACCACGCCCTGCCAGCGCTTGTGGCGGATTTCCTGGGCCGCATCGGCCAGGATGATTTTCATGCGCGGGTTGTCCATGGGCAAATGAAACCAGCCCCGGCAGGCGTGCAGCACTTGCGGATTGAGTTCGATGGCGGTGGTGCGCATGCCCATTTCCAGCGCGCAAAACTTGGTGAGCGAGCCAGCGCCCAATCCCAATTGCAATGCCTGGCGTTTAGGGGCGGTAGACGGGTCGATGAGCATGAGCCAGGCCATCATGCGCTGAATATATTCATGCACCAGGGCCGTGGGTTCGTCCATCAGCATAGAGCCCTGAATCCAGATACTGCCCAAATGCAGGTGGCGGATAGCGCCTTCCTCCGAAAAATTGACTTCGGGCAGTTCGTCGTAGGCAGAGGGTTTCAAGCGGATACCAGTGGGGCAAAGAAGCGCTGTTTATACCAGTGCGGCGATTTTGGGCAGCGCTTGCAGCGTATTGCGCCACACGGCGCTGCGCAATGGCTCCAGCTCCAGCGCGCGCAAACCGGCGACCACTTGCGCGATGCGCGGCACCTGGTCGGGCGTGTTGCGGCCCTGGGCCTGGCCTTGGGCGCGCTCTGCGGCGCTGCGGTACAGCCAGTGCGGCGGTATGTCGGGCGCATCGGTCTCCAGCACCAGGGCGTCCAGCGGCAGGCTGCGCGCCAGGCTGCGTAATTGCAAAGCGCGCTCAAAAGTCACCGCGCCGCCAAAGCCGAGTTTGAAACCAAGCGCCACAAAATGCTGCGCCTGCGCATCGCTGCCATTAAAGGCATGGGCAATGCCCCGCCAACGGTAGCCGCCTTGGCCCACGGCGCGCAGGTATTTGAGCAAGCGGTCGGCGCTGCGGCGCACATGCAGCACCACCGGCAAGTCATGCTTGCGAGCCAATTCCAGTTGCGCGCGGTAAAAGAATTCTTGCTTCTCGCGCATCGCCGGGGTGCATAAGTTGGGCACAAAAAAATCCAAACCGATCTCGCCAACTGCCACCAGGCGCGGGTCTGCGCTATGGGCAGTCAGGGCTGCATCGAGCGAGTCCAAGTCCGCTACATCGGCCTGTGGCACATACAGCGGATGGATACCCAGCCCGTAGCTGTCGCCCTGGGAATGCGCCAGCGCGCGCACCGTATCCCAATTAGCGCGCTCTACCGCCGGTATAAAACAATGCGCTACCGCCGCTGCGCGCGTTTGCAACTGCACTTGCGCGCGGTCCGCAGCAAACTCGGGCGCGTCGAGGTGGGCGTGGCTGTCAATCCACATGCGGGCATCTACGCCTCTAGGGCTGGGTTTGCTCAAGCAGCACACCACTATCCAAACGCATACGCCGGCTGCATTTGGCTGCCAGCGCATGGTCGTGGCTGACCAGCACAAAGGCGGTGCCTTGATCGCGCGCCAGTTGCAGCATCAGGTCAAACACGCCGTCGGCAGTGCTGCGGTCCAGGTTGCCGGTCGGTTCGTCGGCCAGCACGCAGTCGGGCTGGGTGACCAAGGCACGGGCAATGGCAACCCGCTGGCGCTCGCCGCCAGACAATTCAGCAGGCCGGTGCGCAGCACGCTGCGCAAGGCCAACTTTGTCCAGCATCGCCATGGCGGCTTTGCGCGCATCCGCTGCATCACTGCGGCGCAGCGTCAGGGGCATGGCCACATTGTCCAGCGCGCTGAACTCGGGCAGCAAATGGTGAAATTGGTAGACAAAGCCCAGATGCCGGTTGCGCAAGCGCCCTTGGGCCGCTGCATCTAGCGACGCCAAAGCCTGGCCGCATAGCGTGACGCTGCCGCTGCTGGGCGCATCGAGCCCGCCCAGCAAATGCAAAAGCGTGCTCTTGCCCGAACCCGAAGCGCCCACAATCGCCAGCGTCTCGCCCCGGCGCACTTGCAAATCCACACCGCGCAGCACCGTCACGTCCAAACGGCCTTCATGAAAACGTTTGCTAAGGCCAGTGCAACTGAGCAGCACATCGCCAGAAAACGGCATCGCCTCACTCATAGCGCAGCGCCTCTGCCGGATTCACTTGCGAAGCGCGCCAGCTAGGGTAAATCGTGGCCACAAAAGACAAAACCAAACTGATGATTGCAATGGGCACGATGTCACCCGCCTGGGGCTCGCTGGGCATGCGGCTGATCAGGTAAATATCTTTGGGTAAAAAGCTGGCGCCTAGCGCGTGTTCAATCGCCGGAACGATGACGTCGATGTGCAGGGCCACACCCAAACCCAGTAGCAAACCGGTCAAAGTGCCGATGACGCCCACCATCGCGCCTTGCACGACAAATATGCCCATGATGCTGGCCGGGCTGGCGCCCAGGGTGCGCAAGATGGCGATGTCGGCGCGCTTGTCGGTCACCGTCATCACCAGCGTGCTGACCAGATTGAATGCCGCTACGGCCACGATCAGCGTAAGGATGATGAACATCATGCGTTTTTCCACCTGCACTGCCGCAAACCAAGTGCGGTTTTGTTGCGACCAGTCGCGTACGTAGACGCCAGCCCCCATGGTGGTTTGTAGGTCCGCGGCCACCGCGCGGGCTTGGTGCAAGTCGCGCAGCTTTAGCCGCACGCCACTTGGCCCTTCCAAGCGAAAGATGCGCGCTGCGTCCTCCCAATGGACCAGCGCCAGCGTGGAGTCGTATTCAAAATGCCCGGAATCAAAAGTGCCCAGCACTTCCATTTGTTTGAGGCGCGGCACTACTCCAGCGGGCGTGAGCTGGCCGCTGGGGGCTATCAAAGTCACCGGGTCGCCTACGCGCACGCCCAAAGCCCGCGCCAGTTCGCTACCCAGCACCACACCAAACTTGCCCGTTTGCAGGCGCTGCAAAGCGGCGCGTTGCTCGGGGTTGCCCAACTCGGTGACCTCGGGCTCTAAGACCGGGTCGATGCCGCGCACCAGCACGCCGCGCATATCTTCGCCACGCGCCAGCAAAGCCTGCGCTGCAATAAAAGGGGCTGCGCCTACCACTTGCAGGTTTTGGCGCGCTTGCCAAAGTGTGTGTGCCGCATCGGGCAAGGCCGCGCCGTCTTGGGCATAAATCTCAATATGCGAGACCACGCTGAGCATGCGGTCGCGCACCTCGCGCTGAAAGCCGTTCATGACGCTGAGCACAATAATCAGCGCCGCCACGCCCAGCGCAATGCCCAGCATGGACACGCCGGAAATAAAGGAAATAAAGCCGTTGCGCCGGGTGCTGCGGCCCGCACGGGTATAGCGCCAGCCGATGCGCAATTCAAAGGGAAGGTTTATCACGGGCGGATTGTGGCAGTTTCCCAAGGCGGCTCGTCGCCCTCAGCTTGCGCCCCGCGCGCATTGCAGACGCACCGAGGCAAGCCCTGCGTAAGCCCAAACCAGTCATTGCCAGCACAGCGAAGCGATCCATCTCAGCGCATAAATCAACTATTTATGGATCGCCGCGTCGCTTTGCTCCTCGCGATGAACTGTGCTCCCAGTCAAGCAAATTCTGCTGAAAAGGAGACATTTTTCGTCGCCACAGCATGCGCTTGGCGCAGCAATTTATGCGCGATGGCG
>CAJBBZ010000020.1 GCA_903951445.1 uncultured beta proteobacterium | reverse complement strand
GCCAAACACTATGTGCTGGCCGGTGGCGCGATCAACTCACCGGCGCTGCTCTTGCGCTCCAAAGCGCCGGACCCGCACAAGCGCCTGGGTGCGCGTACGTTTTTGCATCCGGTCGCCATCACGACCGCTGTGATGAAAGACACGGTGGCGGGCTGGACCGGCGCGCCGCAAACGATTTATTCAGACCATTTTTTATTCACCCAGCCGGTGGACGGCCCCATCGGCTTCAAGCTGGAAGTGGCGCCCCTGCACCCGGTGTTTTTCGGCGCTAACCTGCCCGGCTTTGGCGACAAGCAGGCCGCGCTGTACCGCCAATTCCCCAATGCCAACCTTATGCTGGCGCTGATGCGCGACGGCTTTCACGAAGGCGCCGTGGGCGGCAAGGTCGAGCTGCAAGGCGACGGCTCGCCGCTCTTGGACTACCCACTGACCGACTACGTGCTCGAAGGCGCGCGCCGCTCCATGCTGGCCATGGCGCAAATCCAGTTTGAAGCAGGCGCCACCATGGTGTACCCGGGCCACGAACTGGCCGAAGGCAGCAGCACCTGGGCAGCGGCCAAAGCCGCTATCGAGGACCTGCCCATGAAGCCGCTGCTCACCAAAATCGGTAGCGCCCACGTCATGGGCGGCTGCGGCCTGGCCGGCGACGAAAAACTAGGCGTTACCCGGCCCGACGGCCAGCACTGGCAAATAGAAAACCTGTCCATCCACGACGGCTCCATCTTCCCCACCAGCATTGGCGCCAACCCGCAGCTCTCCATCTACGGCAATGTCAACCGCCTGGCGCAGGGGCTTGCTAAGCGGCTCGGCGGTGCGCCGGTGGCGCTGGCTTAAACTTCATCGCTATGAAAAATCTACGCCCCATTGCACGCCTTATCGGCATCTCCGCACTTCTATTTGCCAGCGCGGCGCATGCCGAATGGGTTCCAGTGGGGCCTGGTGGCATTGCACAGTTTTTTATGGACAAGGCCACGATTACACGCAAAGCGGACATGGTGCAAATCTGGGAACTGGTGAATATGGAGAGAGTCGATGGCGAGGGCGTGCGCTCCAGCCGCTTTCTGGTCGAGTACGACTGCAAAGGCAAGCGCAGCCGGGGCTTGGACATGCTGACCTACACCGAGCCCATGGGCGGCGGCAAACTGATACAACAACTCGGGCCAGACCCGGACGGCTGGGAAGCCTTGCCGCCAGATAGCATTTTTTCGCAGCGCATGGAGATGGCTTGCGGGAAATGAGAGAAGTCCACCTAGGGGTTTGGGCGATTTCAACCCCGAGGACGCGATTCACTGTGGCAGCACAACCGGGCTAAATTGAGAACCGGTTGAAAACGGGGCGACTGCCCTATGGCGCTTGGCTCTAAAAAGTCACCTGGGATCCACATCACCGCCGGTTGTCAAGTCTCCAGCAGAAATCCACGGCTTAGGCTGCTCTCGTCTGCGCAACTCCGCACTTTAAGCACACGAAAAGCCCAATAACGGCGCGGGTTCAGCATTGCCTGGCGGAGTTGGCATCACGGCTTTTTTGTCGCGACAAATAGTTTTCCAATATTTTTTGTGAGTACAATAATTCACATGGAAATCAGCTTTGACCCTGCGAAAAGTGAACGCAACGTGACTGATCGCGGTCTGCCGTTCACGCTGGTTGAGCAAATGGAATGGCTAGGTGCGGTGATCAAAGAGGATGTCCGTAAAAACTATGGTGAGCGCCGATACTTTGCAATTGGAATGATCGGTGATCGGCTACATGCCGCGGTGTTCACTCCCCGCGCAGACAAGGTGCATGTCATCAGTCTGCGAAAAGCAAACCAACGAGAGATGAAAAATTATGGGCAAGAAACCAAACCCTGAACTGATTGACGACGAGCACCCCGAATGGACGGCGGCGGATTTCGCCAAAGCACGTCCGGCCAGCGAGGTGCTGCCCCAAATTTTTGGCGCAAAGCTTGCGCAGGAAATGCTCAAGCCTCGTGGTCGTCCGCGCGCTGAGCATCCGAAAGAGCGCATCAACATCCGCCTGTCACACGAGGTTGTCGAATACTTCAAGTCAGCGGGGGACGGCTGGCAGACTCGCATCGACGCAGCATTACGCCAGTTCATCACCGAGCACCAAGGCCGGTAATCGGCTGCACAAACGACAAGAGAACTTCCGTACTCGGGAAGCAACGTCGCTGAAGCCCACCCAGTGATGTTGCCCAAGTAGAAATAAGAACAGCCCCGATTGGGGCTGTTCTTATTTGGCGGAAGCTGTGAGATTCGAACTCACGGAGGACTCACATCCTCGCCGGTTTTCAAGACCGGTGCCTTAAACCGCTCGG
>CAJBBZ010000019.1 GCA_903951445.1 uncultured beta proteobacterium | reverse complement strand
GGCATCACGTCGCCAGCGGGGTTGCCTGGTGAGCACACAAACAAGAGCTGGGTGCGCTTCCAGACTTCGGCGGGTACGCTTGCCCAGTCGCAACGGAAGTTCTTAGCGGGGTCTGAGTTCACGTAAAAGGGCGTCGCGCCTCCGAGGAGCGCCGCACCCTCGTAAATTTGATAGAACGGGTTGGGACAGACCACCAGTCCGTCTTGCGTTGAGTCCAGGACAACCTGCCCAAAGGCAAATAAAGCCTCCCGGGAGCCTAAGGCTGGAAGAATTTGCGTTTCAGGATCTGGTGCGGGGATGCCGTAGCGGCGTGCCAGCCAGGTGGAAATCGCCTGGCGCAGCGCTGGATCACCTTTCGTGGGAGGGTAGGCCGATAGACCGGCTAATCCTCCAATAATGGCTTGTTTCACGCACTCTGGTGCAGCGTGCTTGGGCTCGCCAATCGAGAGATTAATGGGGCGGATCCCATCGGGCAACGGGCCTGCTTGGGCGAGCAGCGCACGTAGTTTTTCGAAGGGATAGGGCTGTAATTTGTCAAGGCGTGGATTCATCCGCGTATTTTAACCAGTTGCTCGGCCAGTGGGGACGGAAAACCCGTCTGGTGTGCGCTACAATGCTCGGCTACTGCGAAGGTGGCGAAATTGGTAGACGCACCAGGTTTAGGTCCTGACGCCGTAACAGGTGTGCGGGTTCGAGTCCCGCCCTTCGCACCACCCCGTATTTTTATCCGGCGCGGGCTGTTTTGCGCTATCCGTCCTCTTTGTTTGGTAGATTTTCATGCAACCTGTGGTTGAAACCCTCTCCGGCCTCGAGCGCCGCATAGAACTCTCGGTTTTGTTGGCCGATGTCGAAACAGCTGTTCAAGCTGAACTCAAGCGCGCCGCGCGTACCGCGAAGGCTCCAGGCTTTCGTCCTGGCAAGGTGCCGATGGCGATGCTCGAGCGCACCCATGCTCCTGGCATCCGCTACGACGCGATTAACGACAAAGTGGGTCAAGCGTTTGACAAAGCAATCGAAACCGCTGGTTTGCGTATTGCAGGTGCTCCCAAGCTTGAGCCCAAAACAGAAGGAACCCCAGAAGGTACCTTGGCATTTTTTGCAACGTTCGAGGTCTATCCCGCTGTGACGGTTCCAGATCTGTCGGCTCTGAAGATTAAACGTGCTGTCACCACGGTCGGCGAAGCCGAAGTACAACGCACCGTAGACATTCTTCGCAAACAGCGTGTTGAATACGCTGCGCGTGACGGTCGTGCCTCACAAGACGAAGACCGTGTCACCTTGGATTTTGCTGGCACGATTGATGGTGTGCCTTTTGAAGGTGGCCAAGCGGAGGCATTCCCCTTTGTCTTGGGTCAGGGCCGGATGTTGCCTGAGTTCGAAACTGCCGCGCGCGGCTTGAAGGCCGGCGAGACGAAAGTATTTCCTTTGCCATTCCCCGCTGATTACGCCGGTAAAGACGTAGCAGGTAAGACTGCTGAGTTCACCATCACTGTTAAAGAAGTGGCCGAGCCCATCTTGCCTGTGATCGATGCAGAGTTCGCCAAGTCACTCGGCCAGCCAGAGGGCGACGTTGAGAAACTCCTCGCGGATATCCGCGGCAACGTCGAACGTGAAGTCAAGGCGCGTACCTTGGCTCGCACCAAAACCAACGTGATGGATGCATTGATTGGCGCCGTGAGCTTTGATGTACCGAAATCCTTGGTCGACAGCGAGTGCCAAGCTCGTGTGCAAGCTGCCCGTGCCGAACTCACGCAGCGCGGCGTGCCTAACGCAGACAAAATGCCTATTCCCG
>CAJBBZ010000018.1 GCA_903951445.1 uncultured beta proteobacterium | reverse complement strand
TTCGCTACCCAATTCCAAAGTCATGATCCACCAGCCCCTGGGCGGCACCCAGGGTCAGGCCACTGAAATCGAAATCCATGCGCGCGAGATTCTCAAAACGCGCGAACAGTTGAACAAAATCTTGGCCGAGCGCACCGGCCAGCCTCTGGAAAAAATCGCCCGCGATACCGAGCGCGATTACTACCTGTCCGCTGACGAGGCCAAAGACTATGGCCTGGTGGACCAGGTGATTGCCAAGCGGCCCTAAGGCCCCACCCTCCCTGAGGGCAAAAACGGCGTCTTTCCGACTGGAGGACGCCGTTTTTATTTGGTTATCATTGAGACTCACCAGTTAAAGGTAGAAAACTTACATGGCCGAAAAAAAAGGCAACTCCAGCGAGAAGAATCTGTACTGCTCCTTCTGCGGCAAAAGCCAGCACGAGGTGAAAAAGCTGATCGCAGGCCCCTCGGTTTTTGTGTGTGACGAATGCATCGACTTGTGTAACGAGATCATTCGCGATGAATTGCCGGCAGTCTCCAGTGTCTCCAGCGGCCGCAGCGGCCTGCCCACCCCTTCTGAAATCAAAGCCAACCTAGACAATTATGTGATCGGGCAGGAGCCCGCTAAGCGCACTTTGTCGGTGGCGGTGTACAACCATTACAAGCGCTTGCGCCACCAAGAGCAGTCCAAAAAAGACGAAGTTGAGTTGAGTAAAAGCAATATCTTGCTCATTGGCCCCACAGGCTCCGGCAAGACGCTGCTGGCACAAACGCTGGCGCGTATGCTCGATGTACCCTTTGTGATGGCCGATGCCACCACCCTGACCGAAGCCGGTTATGTGGGCGAGGACGTGGAGAACATTGTTCTCAAACTCTTGCAGAGCTGCAATTACGATGTCGAGCGCGCCCAGCGCGGCATTGTGTACATCGACGAAATCGACAAAATTTCCCGTAAGTCCGACAACCCCTCCATTACCCGCGACGTATCGGGCGAGGGCGTGCAACAGGCCTTGCTTAAGCTGATAGAAGGCACCATGGCCAGCGTGCCACCCCAGGGCGGGCGCAAGCATCCCAACCAGGACTTCGTGCAGGTCGATACCACCAACATCCTGTTCATTTGCGGTGGTGCATTCGATGGCCTGGAGAAGGTCATTCGCAATCGCTCCGAAAAAAGCGGCATAGGCTTTGGTGCCGATGTGCGCAGCCTGCGCAACTCGAAAGACATCGGCGAGCTGCTGCGTACCGTCGAGCCGGAAGATCTAATCAAGTTCGGTCTGATTCCGGAATTCGTCGGCCGTTTGCCGGTGATCGCCACGCTGGAAGAGCTGGACGAGGCGGCGCTGATCCAGATTTTGACCGAGCCCAAGAACGCCCTGGTCAAGCAGTACCAGAAGCTGTTTGCCATGGAAGGTACCGAGCTGGAGTTGCGGCCGGCCGGACTGCTGGCGATTGCGCGCAAGGCGCTGGCCCGCAAGACCGGTGCGCGTGGTTTGCGTTCCATCATCGAGCAGGTGCTGCTCGACACCATGTTCGATTTGCC
>CAJBBZ010000017.1 GCA_903951445.1 uncultured beta proteobacterium | reverse complement strand
GTGACGATTTGTGCTCGCACCATGAGGAGCCCGCCCCCGCGCCCGGCGCCGACGGGGCAGAAGCGCACGCCAATATTCAGGACGCGCACGACGGCCATGCGGCAGAGGCGAGAGAACACAACTATGGCCAGCATGGAGAGCTAAGTCTCTGGGCAGAGCGCATGAACGTAAGCGTACGCTCGGCACTGAAAGCAATTCGCCGGGAGCAACCAAAATCCGATTACTCGCATCCCGCGATGGCCGTTAATTTGGATGCTTGCATTCAATGCAACCGCTGCGTCCGTGCGTGCCGCGAAGAGCAGGTCAACGACGTGATCGGCTACGCCATGCGCGGCTCGCACAGCGAAATTGTGTTTGATTTGCATGACCCGATGGGTGACAGCTCCTGCGTGGCCTGCGGCGAATGCGTGCAAGCCTGCCCTACCGGCGCGCTCATGCCGAAGACGCAAGTGGGCACCCAGGTGGTGGACAAAAAAGTGGATTCGGTGTGCCCGTTTTGTGGTGTCGGTTGCCTGCTGACCTACAACGTGAAAGACAACGTCATCGTCAGCGTGGACGGGCGCGATGGTCCAGCTAACCATAGCCGCTTGTGCGTGAAAGGCCGCTTTGGCTTTGACTATGCGGCCAGCCCGCAGCGCCTGACGGTGCCGCTGATTCGCAAAGCCGGCGTGGGCAAAGACCCCGAGCAAATCAACCACCTCAACCGCGATACCGCCGATTGGTCGGATGTATTCCGCGAAGCCACGTGGGAAGAAGCCATGGCGCTGGCCGCAGGCGGTCTAAAAGGCTTGCGCGATACGCATGGGCCTAAATCGCTGGCCGGTTTTGGCTCTGCCAAGGGCAGTAACGAAGAAGCGTATTTGTTCCAAAAGCTGGTGCGCACCGGCTTTGGCAGCAACAACGTGGACCACTGCACCCGCTTGTGCCATGCGTCCAGCGTGGCCGCTTTGCTCGAAGGCGTGGGCTCTGGCGCGGTGAGCAACCAAGTTAATGATGTGGAGCACGCGGATCTGATTTTCATCATCGGCTCCAACCCCACATCCAACCACCCGGTCGCCGCCACCTGGATGAAAAACGCTGCCAAGCGCGGCGCCAAAATTGTGCTGGCTGACCCACGCATTACCGACATTGGGCAGCATGCCTGGCGCACCTTGCAGTTCAAGGCAGATACCGATGTGGCCATGCTCAATGCGCTCATTCACACCGTGATCGAAGAAGGCCTCGTTGACGAAGCCTTTATCGCCAACCGCACCAGCAACTATGAAGCCCTGCGCGACAACGTCAAAGGCTATAGCCCCGAAGCCATGGCGCCGATTTGCGGCATACCGGCCCAGACCTTGCGCGAAGTGGCGCGGGCTTTTGCCAAGGCCAAAGGCGCCATGATTTTGTGGGGCATGGGCATCAGCCAGCATGTACACGGCACCGATAACGCACGCTGCTTGATCGCGCTGGTCAGCGTTACCGGCCAGATCGGCAAGCCTGGATCGGGCTTGCACCCACTGCGTGGCCAAAACAATGTGCAAGGCGCGTCCGACGCGGGCCTCATTCCCATGATGTTCCCCAACTACCAGCGCGTGGACAACGCCGATGCGCATGCCTGGTTTGAAGACTTCTGGGGCACCAAGCTAGACGACAAGCCCGGCTACACCGTCGTCGAGATCATGCGCAAAGCGCTTGCTGAGGACAGCGATCCGCACAAGATTCGCGGCATGTACATCATGGGCGAAAACCCCGCCATGAGCGACCCCGACCTCAACCACGCGCGCCATGCGCTAGCGAGCCTGGACCACCTGGTGGTGCAAGATATTTTCATGACCGAAACCGCCTGGTTGGCCGACGTGGTGTTGCCCGCCACCGCCTGGCCTGAAAAAACCGGCACCGTTAGCAACACCGACCGCATGGTGCAACTGGGCAAACAAGCCATCGATCCGCCCGGTCAGGCCCGCGCTGATTTATGGATATTGCAGGACCTGGCCAAGCGCATTGGTTTGCCTTGGGATTACCAGGGCGCGCACGATGGCGTTGCTTCCGTCTATGACGAAATGCGCCGCGCGATGCACGCTGCTATTTCGGGCATTACCTGGGAGCGTTTGCAGCGCGAATCCAGCGTCACCTATCCTTGCTTGAGCGAAGACGATCCTGGCACGACGACCGTGTTCGTCGACAACTTCCCCACCGCCAGTGGCCGCGTGAAACTGGTGCCTGCCGACATCATCCCCGCCAACGAGCGGCCCGATGCGGCTTACCCCTTTGTGCTCATCACCGGTCGCCAACTGGAACATTGGCACACCGGCAGCATGACCCGTCGCGCCAAGGTGCTCGATGCGATTGAGCCCATGGCCACCGCATCTATGTGCGGCGCGGACCTGAAGGCGCTGGGCATGGACGCGGGCGACATCATCACTATTGCCTCGCGCCGGGGCGAAGTGGCGCTGCATGTGCGCCGCGACGACGGCACGCCGCAAGGCGCGGTGTTTGTGCCCTTTGCCTACTACGAGGCCGCAGCCAACGAGCTGACCAATTCCGCGCTAGACCCCGTGGGCAAAATTCCTGAGTTCAAATACTGCGCGGTGGCCGTCAGCAAAGGCGGCACCACGCGCGAGAACGCAGGGTTTGGTGTGAATGACCCTGTGGCAGAGGCCGCTGCGTGACCATGCAGACTTTGCCCCGCATACCCTCCGCGCCGCGTCTGCCGCGACTGAGCCGCGCCCAGGTGGCGGTGACGCAGGCTATTGAAGTACTTAATGAATACGGCGAAACGCAAAGCCTGCAAATCCCTGCCGAGCGTGCGCTGACGGTGTATGTGGACAAGCGCGAAATCGTGACGCTCATGACCCTGGGCGCGCAGCCCGAGTGGTTGGTGCTGGGTTATTTGCTCAACCAGCGCTTGGTCGCGTCCGCGCAGGAAGTGGAGTCCATTACCGTCGATTGGGAAGTGGGCGCTGCGGCGGTCAAGACCTACCAAGGCATTGCCAATTTAGAGAAAAAAACTGCCAAGCGCGTAGTTACCACCGGCTGCGGGCAGGGTAGTGTGTTTGGCGATTTGATGGCGGACATCGATAGCATCCACTTGCCTGCGGCCACCATCACCCAAAGCCAGCTCTATGGCATCGTAAACACCATCCGCTTGAACGACAGCATTTACAAAACCGCAGGCTCGGTACACGGCTGCGCGCTGTTTCAGGGCGAACGCATGCTGATGTTTGTAGAAGACGTGGGCCGCCATAACGCGCTAGACGCTATCGCCGGTTGGATGGCTATGCAGCCCAACGAAAGCACCGGCCAGGGTGCGCGCACCGGTATGAGCGCGCATGACAAAGTGTTCTACACCACAGGCCGCTTGACTAGCGAGATGATCATCAAGTCCGCGCAAATGGGCGTGCCGGTGGTGATCTCACGCAGCGGTATCACGCAAATGGGCCACCAGGTCGCCCAGCGCCTGAACCTATGCGCCATAGGCCGCGCCACCAACAAGCGCTTTTTGTGCTTTAGCGCGCCAGAGCGGCTGCTGCTAGAGGCGGGGCTGGCGGGAGCTCGGCTTAAGGTGGCTTGAGCTGCCTGACAAGGAGCAATGTTGCAGGATGGGTGCCCTACTGCGTAGCGAACGGCTCAGTTGGACGGTAGTAGCTGTGATTGCACTTTTTTAATTTTTGCTATCATTTGGCTGTGAACGGAACCCACCGAAAAACACTTGAAAAGATTCTTGCTGATCCCGTCAACGGCAACGTGGACTGGATACGCATAGAGTCACTTCTCAAGGCGCTGGGCTGTCGGGTGGTTGAAGGCGCTGGTTCTTCGGTGACCTTTGAGTTCAACGGTCGCAAGCTGACCTTGCACCGGCCCCACCCAGGTAAAGAAGCGCTGCGATTCCGGGTGTTGGCGGTGCGAGATTTTGTGCAAAGAATAGGAGTAAAGCCATGAGCAACACCATGCAATACAAGGGCTATACCGCTGGCATGAACTTCGACACGGAAGATCAGGTCATCGTCGGGCGGGTGCTGGATATCGATGACATCATCGCGTTTCATGGCGAGTCAGTGGCAGAGTTTCAAACACAATTTCACGCTGCGGTAGATGCTTACCTGGCTGCGTCTATCGCCCTGGGATCGGAGCCAGACAAACCGGCAAGCGGCAAAGTGATGTTACGCATTGCGCCAGAAATTCATGCAGCAGCGCTCAAAGCAGCGGCCCGCAGCGGAACCAGTCTGAATAAATGGGCGGAGGCAACACTTGGCAAAGCGGCGCGTAAGTCGGTCGCTCGCGCCAATGTGCATGGCGTCATCTGAACAAGACTTAAACCCCGGTCAAGCGCCTAGCCCACCTGCGCAACGCCACCGCCAGCACCACGCCGACCAACACGGCGGCCACCAAGTCCACCAACACCGTCAGCGCAAAAGTCACCAGTAGCACCAGCACCTCCGTGCGTGAGGGGCCACGGGCGATGTGGAAAAAGTGCTTTAAATCGCTCATGTTGTAGGCCACCACAAACAAGATAGCCGCTAACGCCCCCAAGGGAATTTGTCCGGCTAGCGGTGCCAAAAAAAGCAGGGTAGCCACCAGCGTCAGGCTGTGGGTAATACCGGCCACCGGGTTGGTACCGCCGTTGCGGATATTGGTGGCGGTGCGGGCGATGGCGCCGGTGGCTGCAAAGCCGCCAAACAGGGGCGCGACGATGTTGGCGATGCCCTGGCCTACCAGCTCTTGGTTGGAGTCGTGCGTCAGCCCGGCCATGCCGTCGGCCACCACGGCGGACAACAAGGATTCAATTGCTCCCAACAAGGCGATGGATATCGCCGGCACTACCAACGGGATCATGCCCGCCCAAGTAAGGTCGGGCCATTGCAAACTAGGCAAACCCTGCGGGATACCGCCAAAAGCGCTGCCTATCGTGGCCACGCCATCCCACCCAAAAACGGCTTGCAGCACCGTAGCCACCACCATGGCCACCAGCGGCCCGGGCACGCGCTGCATGTGCGGCAGCTTGGGCGCATACAGCACCAGCGCCAGGCTTAGCAGTGACAAGCCCAGCGTGGCCGGGTGCCACAGCGGCAATACCTGCACCAGGGCTATCAACTTTTCGTGGAAATGCACGCCTTGGGTGGCAGGCAGTCCAAAAAAATACTTCCACTGCCCCACAAAAATAATCACGCCAATGCCGGTGGTAAACCCGGCAATGACCGGCGCGGGGATGAACTTGATGACTCCGCCTAAGCGCAGCAGGCCCATGAGCGTCAGCATTACCCCGGCCATGAGGGTTGCGATTTGTAAACCGACGATGCCGTGGGTGGCGGTGATGCCGCTCAAGATGGCGATAAAAGCGCCGGTCGGTCCGGCGATCTGGACGCGGCTGCCACCCAGCACGCTGACCAATATGCCAGCCACGATGGCGGTGTAGATGCCTTGCTCGGGCCGCGCGCCAGACGCGATGGCAAAGGCCATGGCCAGGGGCAGCGCCACCACCCCCACCACCACGCCAGCCACGATATTGGGCAGCCAGCTGGCTTTGCCATACAAACCGGCGGTGCGGGATTCGAGCAGGGCAATCATGGGCGGGGCAGGCTTTCACGTTGGGCCGCGCCGGGACAGCCCGACGGCAGCCAGCCATTATGCGCCGCGCCCTACGAGGGCGGCTTAAGCCGATTTAGGCGCTGCCAACGCGGTAAAAATGTTTGGCGTAAATCATCCAGCGGCCCTCGTGCTTCATGAGGTTGAGGTGGTCTTCCATGATGTTGTCAAACAGGCGCAAGCGCACTTTCACGACCGCCATGGTGGGCGACAAAAAGTCCACCAGCAGCACCTGCTCGGCGCGCGGCGCGCCCTTGGACGCAGGCGACTGGCGGCCCTGCACCATGCTGCGGTAGGCGGCAAAGGGGCGCACCACCAGGGCGTCGTCCTGCTGCGAATAGAGCACGCAGTCTTTGTGGAAAACGCGGTCAAACAAATCCATATCCTGGGTTTGCAGCACCTCAAAATAGTCCTTCAAAAATGCGCGAATTTCATCGATTAACATAGCTTCTCCTTCGGTAATTGCAGGCTTGTGCACTGGCAAAGCTCCAGACGGTGGAGTTGTTAAAAAGTGTAGGCAAGGGCCTTGCAAGCATGTGCGAATGTTTTTGCTGCGAATGTCGAATTTAATTTTCCTAATCGTTTTTTCATTCCTACATTGCTAACTGCATGACCTCCAGCCGCACGCCCCCACTGCCCGCCTTGCGTGCCTTTGCCGCGCTGGTGCGTCTGGGTTCGGTCGCCGCAGCGGCGCAAGAACTCAGCCTGACGCCCGGCGCAGTTACCCACCAAATCCGCGCGCTGGAAAGCTTTTTGAATGTCAGTCTGGTGCAGCGCGATAGCCGCAGCCTGGTGCTGACCGAGGAAGGCCGCATCTACGGCTACCAGGTGCGCCAGGCGCTGGAGGTGATAGCGCAGGCTTCGGAGCGTCTGGTGCATCCGCGCCGCAGCAGCCGGGTACGCGCGCTGCGGGTGGCGGTGTTGCCTTCGTTTGCGCATGGTTGGCTCATTGCACGCCTGCCGCGCTTTTACCGCCTGCACCCGGATGTGCAATTGCACTTGCAAGCCTCCATGGACTTTGCCCAGCCCGATCAGCAGCGCCTCGATTGCGCCATCCGTTTCGGCCATGGCCATTGGCCGGACTTTGTGGTGCGGCCTTTGATGCCCGACCAATTAGTGCTGCTGGCGTCGCCCGCGCTTTTGGGCAAAAAGCCCCCTAGCAAATTAGAGCAAGTCTTGCGCCTTCCGCAACTGCAAGCCAGTGAAGACTGGTCCGCCTGGTTGGCCACCATGCCCGATGCGCCCCTGCAAGTGCAGCGCCCGCCCGCACGCTTGGAATTTACCGATTCCACCCATTTGCTGGAGGCCGCACGCGCCGGCCTGGGCGTGGCCTTGACCCGCCGTTCAATTGCCGACGCGCTGCTACACAAGGGCGAATTGCAAAGCGCGCATCCGCATAGTTGCGCGCATTCGTCCGCCTACTACGCGCTGGTGCCTGCGGGCACGCGCCCATTGGAAGTGACCGAGCAATTTTTAGCCTGGCTGCAAGTGGAATGCGCGCGGTATGCCAAGGCGCTGTAGTGCCATTTTTTCTTGCCAATCTTGCACTTATGGATCGCCGCGTCGCTGCGCTCCTCAATGGGATGGACGCTCCCACCTCTAACCGGCATCGATGTGCCAAAGTGG
>CAJBBZ010000016.1 GCA_903951445.1 uncultured beta proteobacterium | reverse complement strand
CTAAAACGATTGCGAAGAAGGAAGACCAAAGACGCAAGTTAGCGGTCGAATGAAGGAAGACGGAAGAAGGAAAGGCAAGGGCAGGCTGCACGCAAGTGCAGTCTGCTTTTTCCTTGGATGGGGAGGGGAAACTAGTTCGCCACGCCCGGGGTCTGCACCTGCGTGGCATCCCCGTCATAAATCTCGCCACCAAAGCGCAGGGCGCTGTGTTCGCGCTTGGATTGAAAAAGCGGATAAAACATCTGGTGGTACCAGCGCTCCGGGCCGAAGCGCTGGTCATCAGCCAGCCCTACTTCTTCGGGGTATTGGCGGGTGATGTGGGCGCTGCCAAAAATCAAGTCCCAGATAAACAGCAAATTGCCAAAATTGCCTTTGTAATGGCCCACGCCGTCGGCATTGGTAATCGCGTGGTGCGCCCAGTGCGTGGCCGGGGTGGAGATGGTGCGCTCTAGCACCCACATCAGCGGGCGCAGCGCCGGTATTTTGTACAACGCCTGGTCCCAGCGCCAGGCGCAGTGTGCGCCCAAGATTACCGCTAGCTTCACCACCACATACAGCGCGTACACGATACCGCCCACGCCCACATATAAAAGCGCGCCGGCAAACCACAGGCCAGGCATCATCAGGTAATAAAAAAAGTTATTACGAAAGGTGACGCGGATACTCATGTACTGCGCCGAATGGTGCGCGCGGTGCAGCGGCCATAAAAAGGTGGTGTGCGACAAACGGTGCCACCAATACTGGCTCAGGTCATCCAACACCAGCAGCATACCCACCATCGCCCACCACGGCCAATCGGCAATCACACCTTTGGCATCGGGGAAAAAAGTAGTACCTAATTTAGACGTCACCAAAATCGCCAGTGGCTGGGTTATGGCGAGCAAACTAATAAACATTAAAAGCTCTAGCTTGGTATCGTCACCGCTGGCGTTTACCTTGCGGTGGTACAGGCGGCTGACAATCTCCATGGTGGCAAAACCAAGGATTAGACACAAGACCAAGGTATTTTGAATTTGCGTAGGGGTCATTATTTATTTTCCAGTTCAAACCAGTGCCGCAAAGCATTCAATGGTGCTTTTTATCGGAACCTAGTGTGCTTTTAAGCAAAAAGGCCATGCTGTGCCTCTCTGCGGCGGGGGCCGCTGCGGGGGTTTTTAATTGCTCGCGCCGCTGGCGGATCCAGGTCATGGGCGTGGTGGCCATGTGCTTGTTAAAGCTCGCCATGATTAATTTGTGGTCCATACCGCTTTGGCGGGTCAGATCGTCCCAGCCAATAACTTCATGAATATGGGCGTCAATCCAATGGCATAGCTGCGCCACCTGCTCGCGCGGGGAAGTCATATCGCCAGAATATTGAAATCCAGTAGACATAATTAACCGGAATAACCCAGTTCAGTGCACAATGGCCGAACTGCAAAGTCTATTGGAAATCAATATGATGAATGTTCGGGTTTTAAAACCCAAAGACGGGGATAAGGCAAATTCTGACTCGCGCCCCCGTAAAACCCCCGTACAAAGCCGTTCGCAATTTACCCTGGGCGCCTTGCAGGAAGCCTTTGTTCGGGTTTTGATAGAACGCGGCTTCGAAAAAATGACCATCCGCGAGGTCGTTTCCGTAGCTGGCGTGGGCATAGGCACTTTTTACGACTACGTGCCCAATCTGCGCGCCCTGGGCGCCTCCACCATCCACCAGCGCTGCCAAGACAGCGCCATCGTGCTGCGTGCCGCCGTGGCGCGGCATGCGGGCCAAAGCGCCCAGGTCATGGTCGCTGCGATGCTCCAGGCGCTGGTGCAGGCCGGCTTCTCAAGGCCCAAAGAATGGACCGCCCTGCTGCTGCTTGAGCGCCAGGTGTCATCGGCCACAGCCCTGCGCAAAGTGCATGAAGAATTTGTCGACATCTGGGCCGAGGCCCTGCGCCAATCGTCCGCCGCGCTGCCCGAAGCCAAGATCACCTCGTTGGCGCGCACCGCCCACGCCCTGAGCTACGGCTGGTATTCGCACGACCTGCTGTTTTACTTCGACGACCCCCAGCACAGCCGCTCCATCGAAGAAATCGCCACCGCTATCGTGGACTTGGTAGGTGCCAATTCGCGGGGGTAAGCCACGGCTAGCGGGTAGGCCCCGCTTAGGCCTGATTGCTTTGCGCAAACAGCAAGGTCCAGGCATCGCGGGGACTCAAAACCTGCATAGCCCCCTGCGCTCCCCAGGCCAGAACGCGGCGGTCACCGGTCACAAATACATCTGCTCCTGCCGCAAGCGCGGCACTGACCAGGCGGGCGTCGTTATCGTCTGCCGGTTTAGCCACATCCGCCACACAGGCCGCTTCGGACCAAATCGCATCAAACAAAGCACGCGCTTGTAGCACTTGCGCAAATTTGCGGTCTAGCACTTCGTGCGCTTCCTGCCGGACTAGCGGCGTGGTGAGTAACCAATCGCGCTGATGGCACTCCATCACTATCGCTTCACACAAACCGGAGAACACCGTGGCGGACAGCCACACATTGGTGTCCAAAAACACCTTCATGAAACATCCTGCAATACGTCATCTTCCGTCAACCAGCCCGATTGCCGTGCCGCTGGTCCCAACACAGCATGGGCCGCTTGCAAAGACTTGCGCAGGCGATAACTGCGCAAAGACTCTGCCAGCAACTCGCGCACCACCTCACTCTTGGTCTTGCCGGTTTGCGTGCAAACCCATTGCAAATCCCGCTCCTCGCAGTCCGTCAAACGCACAGTTAAGGTACTCATATCCATCCTTTCCAATCCAAACTACCCCGCCAGTGGGGTTGTTGTATCACATCGTAATACAGCTTAAAACCCTATGCAAGCCGGCGTTGCCACGACGCCATCCAATAAATTGAGACTTGAAAAAGTGAGGCTGCCCAATTTGCGGCCCACACGCCCGCCAGCGACCTAGCGCGCACAGACCCAAGCACCCCACCCCAAGCCAGCCCGTGGACTTGGTAAGGGCGCATACGCGGGTGTAAGCGGTTGCAGAAAAGTCGCAAAAAATCTCGCAAAAATTGCGGCGCCTTACTTAAAAAATTGTTTTAAATCAAGCGTTTAAGTCAGCTTCCCAAGTCGCAAAATATCCTGCAGTTTTGCGATCCTTGGTTATGACAATGGATATACGCAAGCAACAGCCCCAAGGTAAACCGCGCTTATCACCCGAGGCAATCAGGTCAGCGACGCCTACCAACGCGGCGGCCAACACATGATCGTCATCCTGAACGATGCGCATCGGCCAGTGCGATCAGTTGCTGATATTGATTTGTGGTGCGGCACTGCGCAGGCGGCGTGCGGCCTGTAGCTCTGCTTCAAGCTCATCGGCTGGGATGGGCGGCAGGCCCAAGGCGTCGAGCCGCGCCATGGCGTCAGTGAGCCGGATTGCGGCGGCATCGCGCTGGACACGGGATGCCAAAAACTCCACAAAATCCACCACCTCGGCCACGCGCTCGGGTGACAGCCCTTTGAGGCCTTGCATCAGTCTGGATTCGAGTGCGGTCATAGTCGTGCCTCCTTAGCCTTGCGCATTCGACAATCTGCTGGAACGGGTACCGGTGTCGAGCACCGACTCAAGCATCCGTAAGTACATGGCTTAAGTCTGGTTTATGAAAACGAAATTGACCAAATCATAAAACGTGGCGTTTCCGAGACGGGATTCCTAGGGCTTTGGCGTGTTCGCGGAGAAAATCCGCCATCCCAGCATACGACTCGCCAATGGCGAAGTGGTACTGGTGGCGATCTTCGCCAAAGCCAAATTTGACAACATGCCGGTAGAAATTTTGAAATCCTGGAAGGAGGCCTACGATGGCCAAAGCCAATAAAACCACCATGGACGCGCAAATGCAGGCCTTTGCACAGGACGTGCGCCAATCCATTGCGCAAGCCCGGCAAGGCGAAGCAGCGCATGTGCATACGCCTGCGGACATTGCGCGCTACAAGGCGCAAGACATGCACAAAAAGGAGCGCAGTATTTATGACCAATCAGACCGCTAAGCAGGCCATACCCAAGTTCAAGACCGAGGCGCAGGAACGCGCTTACTGGGAGTCGCACGACTCCACCGTGCACCTGGACTGGAGCCAGGCGCAAAAAGTGAGGCTGCCCAATTTGCGACCCACACGCCCGCCAGCGCCCTAGCGCCCTAGGCGCGCGCAGACCCATGCACCCCACCCCCAGCCAGCCCCGCGCTGGCTTTTTTCTTGCGCGCCACAGGGTTTCACCGCATGCCGCCCCGCGCAGCGGTGTGATAAGGTAACGATTGTTTTTTTCGTAATCATTACCAATTCAAACCCATGCCCGCCCTGCTCTGCTGCGCTGATTGCGTGCCCCGCGCTGGGTGGGGGTGCGCGGGGGCTGGGGGGCGGGCGTGAGGGGGATTGCCTATAAGGACGGCTACCGCTACCAGCTGCAAGAGGGCTATAGCCTGGAGATCAGCATCCGGCCGGCAGCGGCAGTGGCCAATGACTACATCGCCCTGGACCCGCAAGGTGCGCTGCGCATCGCCAAAGGCTACGCCTGGGACGGCCCCTCGGGCCCGACGCTGGACACGCGCAACTTCATGCGCGGCTCGCTGGTGCATGACGCGCTGTACCAACTGATGCGCGAAGGCCTGCTGGACCACACCCTCCACCGCGAAGCGGCAGACCGCATCTTGCAAAGCCTGTGCCGCGAAGACGGCATGACGGCGCTGCGCGCCTGGTGGGCCTACCAGGGCGTGCGCCTGTTTGGCAACCCGGCCTCGGACCCGGCGCAGCAGAGGCCGGTGTTGTGGGCGCCGGGGATTTGAGATGTGTAAGGAACAAATGCCATTCATTCACCAAAATTTAATTCTTGACTTCAGTCAGCCGCCAGGGCCAGTTCTATATTTAACCCATATTCGCCAATCAACCTCGACTTTGGGAACTAGAAAAAAATATTGCAGAGATTTTGTGGATTATTAAAACCATTTGACACGTGTGAGTCATAAATGAAATTTACAGTTGCTGGCTTTTCAAATATAAGACCATCCAAAATTGCAACACGATGCCCGCATTGTGGTAAGGAGGCGGTCATGGATCCAGTTGGAGCCCATGATCTTCAAGTACAACTTTCAATCATTTGCGGGCAACGTTCTTGCCCAAATACGACATGCAATGGCCATTTATTTATAGTGTTTGACAGGGTATCGAAGGAAATTATTGCAGCATACCCGCCAGTAAAGATTGACTTTAATCCAGAGAATTTACCATCCAATGTTCTAAATACTTTTGAGGAAGCAATTTCTTGCTTTGCTAATAGCCACTTCATCGCGGCCGCAATTATGGTACGCAGAACTCTTGAAGAGGTATGTTTAGAACGAGGTGCGTCAGGCGATAACCTGAAAAAGCGCATAACTGATCTTCAAACAAAAGTAATTATGCCTAAAGAACTATTGGAAGCAATGCATGAACTACGCATTTTAGGTAATAACGCCGCACATGTAACAGCGCAAGAGTATAACAACGTTTCGCATCAAGAGCTACAAGCCGCCATAGAACTCACAAAAGAAATTTTGAAAGCTTTATATCAATATGGTTCGCTATTGGCACAACTTCGTGCGTTAAAAGGTTGACCGCTATGCTGAATTTAGGTAATACAGATTTTGTACTGGCGATACCCAGCATTCCTGAGCACGAACTAAGCCAACTATCTCTTTCGCTTTTTGACTTATGGGAAAAGCGTATTGAAATCGCAGTGCCGGTGCCCGATTACTCACTTTTTTTAGAAGTTGAAAACGGATCGATTAAGGGGAGCGGAAAGATTTTATCTGCGGTCCAGACGACTGTGCAAGCCGTAGTTTTAATAGGCGGATTTGCTTCTGGAATTGAATATATTAATATGAGCCTTCGCTTTGCTCATCGGGAATTGCCATCCCTGGCGGGTCAAGTTTTCGGCGCACCTTCAACGAACATAACTTTCAAATCATCAAAAAGCGATATTAACTACATCTGTAATATTTTCGAAAGCGTGCGGAAACGTAAATTAGATATCACGGTGGCGATGGCAAAGATACAACTTAAGTTCGGCGCAGAAGTCACCTCTAACCCAGAGTTTATGAAGATATTAGCCGAGGCACTTGAAGCGTGCGATCATTATCCTGAGCAAGCGCAATTTCCGTTTACAAATGATCATGATGACTTAGACCTAAAATCTGATTCAACACCAGACAAACCTCGCAGGAATAAAACTCCCATACCTAATTTTCCATCCCAAATGCAGATTCGAGTAGAAGTATGGCGAGAGTCAAAAAATAAGCCAAAACAATCTCGCATAATAAAGTCGTGAAGGCACATACTAGATCGGTCGTACAGTTTGTTTTACCATTTTACTAAGGATCGCAGTATATGATTTGGTTTAAGAAAAAATTATCGAGTCGCGAGATAAATAATTTATATTTAAATCTAAGCTTGATTGGGAGTTGGACTAAGGAGTACAGACGAAAAATCCTCACTCAAGAGGAGAAATTTTATATAGTGGAGAAAATCGGAAAACTCGCGGGTACGCCGCCATCCAAGGAAGAAATACTATCAGTTATATTGATGGAGCTCACTAACCCAGATGGATTTGATGAAATATTAAAAATGACACGGGAGGAACACAATTATGATGACAGCTTCGAATTACTTTGCAAAAATGCGGCAATTGATGAAATATATTACACAAAGATCGTTTAAATTATCTTTTGAAATTATCCCTACCCTGCCTTAATAATTGCACAATAAACTTTCAAAATTTTTTGCGAGGTAAAATTTGGCATGGGCAATCAGAAATTATGGGCCGCGTCGACACAACCGATCTGCGCCAAGTGATATCGATACCCCTCACGGAACTGGGTATTTGATCAGCGAGCAATCAACTACGCCAACATCCCCTTAGTCTCAATAAAACTAACCACCTCCCCCAGCCCGCTAAGCGTTTTCAGGTTGGTCATGACAAAGGGGCGCAGGCCTTTGGGGGTGCTGCGCATGCGGGTGGTGTCGGCGTGCATCACGTCCAGGTTGGCGCCTACGTGGGGGGCCAGGTCGGTTTTGTTGATGATGAACAAATCGCTCTTGGTAATGCCGGGGCCACCTTTGCGGGGAATTTTTTCGCCCGCTGCCACGTCAATCACGTAGATGGTCAGATCCGACAGTTCGGGGCTGAAGGTGGCGGCCAGGTTGTCGCCGCCGCTTTCGATAAACACAATGTCCGCCTGCGGAAAATCCACCAGCATGCGGTCTATGGCTTCCAGGTTGATGGAGGCGTCTTCGCGGATGGCGGTGTGCGGGCAGCCCCCGGTTTCCACGCCCATGATGCGTTCGGCGGGCAGGGCGCCGCTCACGGTCAGCAGGCGCTGGTCTTCCTTGGTGTAAATGTCGTTGGTAATGGCCACCAGGTCGTATTTGTCGCGCATGGCTTTGCACAGCATTTCTAGCAAAGTGGTTTTGCCCGAGCCCACGGGGCCGCCTATGCCTACGCGCAAGGGCGGCAGTTTTTTGGTGCGGTGCGCGATGTGGTGTAGTGCGGACATGGGCTTCTCTCCAGGGGCTTTTACGAACGAAACAGGCGGGAATATTGCACTTCATGCTGCGCCGACAAGATGGCCAGCATGGGCGAAAACGATTGTTGCGCGCCAGCGGGCAGGCCCAGCGCGTGGTCCACGGCAGGCGGTATGGCGGCGCTGAGCGCGGACAAGATGCGCTGGCCCGCGCTTTGGCCCAGCGGCACCGATTTGATAGCCGCTTGCGCCATGTTTTCGGCCCAGCCAAAGGCATAGGCCAGCAGGCAGGCGCGCTGCGGCGCTTGGGTGCTGTAGGCCGCCAGCGCAAAGGCCACCGGGTAGGTAGGGCTGTGGGCGGCAAGTTGCGCAATTTGCGCTCGCGGCGCGGTGGTGTGGTTGCGAAGCCATTCCAGCAGCGAGCGGCCCATTTGCTCGGTCTGGGCGCGCAGCTCGGCGCTTTCGCGGGTGTGCAGCACCCAGGCGTTGAGCGATTCAATGGCCGCTGCATCCCCGTCATGCCAAGCCTGCCAGGCTTGCGCCAACACCGGCAACTCGGCGCGCGCCAGGCCCAGTTGCAATTGCTCTACCAACCAAGCCGCGGCCTCGTGCTCGTCGCGCACCAAGCCGCTATCCACCGCCGCCTCCAGCCCCTCGGAATACGAAAACCCCCCAATAGGCAAAGCCGGCGAGGCCAGCCACATGAGCTGCAAGAGGCTGGTGTCAAGCATGGGGAGCGGCAATCTCGTCACTGCGGCGCGAAAAAGTCCCGTCACTGCGAGGAGCGACAGCGACGCGGCAGTCCATGAACCCATGGATTGCCACGGCCTTCGGTCTCGCAATGACGGCTTTGGCGGCTTGCACAGTGTCTCTAGTGCGAATGGCCGTGATCGGGACCATGACCTTCGTGCCTATGGTCATGCGCTTGGACATCATGTGCATGCGCGTGGTCGTGGCCTTCGTGTTTGTGCTCGTGGTCATGGTCGCCATGGCCTCCGTGGCTGTGCCCATGCGCGTGCCCGCCGGTGGCATAGGCGCCGTTTTCCGGCTCAAAGCTTTCGTCTACCGCGTGCACGATCAGATGCATGGCGCGCAACATGTCGGCTAGCACGTGGTCGGGCTCGATCTTCAGGTGGTCGGGCTTCAATTCAATGGGCACATGCCGGTTGCCCAGGTGGTAGGCGGCGCGTATCAAGTCGTAGGGCGTGCCGTGCTGGGTGCAGTGCGTAATCTTCAACACTGCCTGCGGCGCGGCGATGGCGCGGACCAGCGAACCGTCCTCGGTTACCAATACATCCCCGCCCCGCAACACCGTACCGCGCGGCAGGAACACACCAATACTGCGCCCGGCGCTATCGGTGGCTTCAAACCGGCTTTTTTGCCGAACATCCCAGTCCAACTCCAGCGTGGCCGCCCGCTTGACCATTACGGGCGCCAGGCCTTGGCCTTGGGGAATTAGTTTGGATACTTTGAGGCTTGTCATAGTTATAGTTTTGCAGTAGCAAAGGAGGTTTCAATGATTGAACTGAAATTGATTGAAGTAGATGGCGAGGTCGGAATCATTCTTCCAGAGGCCTTGTGCCAGCGTCTCCAGGTTTCGCTAGGCGACGAACTCCATGTAGAGCCCGCACCCAATGGTATGTTGATTTACGCCAATGCCTCAGAAACCAAACTCCTTTTTCAAAAATCTAGCGATTGACTTGGATTGCCACGGCCCTCGGCCTCGCAATGACGTCACTGCGAGGAGCGAAACGACGCGGCAGTCCATGCCGGAATGAGAGCACTTGCGCCAAAGCATGAACCCATGGATTGCCACGGCCGGCGGCCTCGCAATGACGTTGCTGCGCGAATCTATGGATTGCCACGGCCTTTGGCCTCGCAATGACGAATTTCAAAATAAAAAGTAACGCTGTGCCATAGGCAATTTGACGGCCGGCTCGCAGGTAAGCAAGTGGCCGTCGGCGCGCACAGTGTACGTTTGGGCGTCGATCTCCATGGTGGGCAAATAGCTGTTCAGGCGCATGTGTTGTTTGCGTATGCCGCGCACGTTTTTGATGGCGGCTAGGGGCTTGGCCAGGCCAAAGCGTTCTTTGATGCCGCCGCTCAATCCGGCCTGCGACACAAAGGTGAGCGAGCCGCGTGTTAGCGCGCCGCCAAAGGCGCCAAACATGGGCCGGTAGTGCACCGGCTGGGGTGTGGGGATAGAGGCGCTGGGGTCGCCCATGGCGGCCAGGGCGATAAAGCCGCCCTTGAGCACCAGCGCGGGCTTGACGCCAAAGAAGGCCGGTTTCCACACCACCAAGTCCGCCCATTTGCCCACTTCGATGCTGCCCACTTCGTGGCTGATGCCGTGCGCAATCGCGGGGTTGATGGTGTATTTGGCGATGTAGCGCTTGGCCCTGAAGTTGTCGTTGCGGCTGTCTTTTTCGGTGGCCTCGCTGCGGCCCGCATCGGGGCTGAGCCAGCCGCGCTGGGCTTTCATTTTGTCGGCGGTTTGCCAGGTGCGGATGATGACTTCGCCCACGCGGCCCATGGCTTGGCTGTCGCTGCTCATCATGGAGATGGCGCCCATGTCGTGCAACATGTCTTCGGCGGCAATGGTTTCTTTGCGGATGCGGCTTTCGGCAAAGGCCAGGTCTTCGGCAATACCCGCGTCCAGGTGGTGGCAGACCATCAGCATGTCCACATGCTCGTCCAGCGTGTTGACGGTGTAAGGCATGGTGGGGTTGGTGGAGCTGGGTAAAAAGTTCTCTTGGCCCACTACTTTCAAAATGTCCGGCGCATGCCCGCCGCCTGCGCCTTCGGTGTGAAAGGCGCACAGGGTGCGGCCCTTGGTCGCAGCGATGGTGTTTTCTACAAAGCCTGATTCATTAAGCGTGTCCGAGTGGATAGCCACTTGCGTGTCGGTGGCGTCGGCCACGTCCAGGCAGTTGCTAATGGCGGCGGGCGTGGTGCCCCAGTCTTCGTGGAGTTTGAGGCCGATCACACCCGCATCAATTTGCTCGTGCAAGGCAGCGGGCAGCGATGCGTTGCCTTTGCCAAAAAAGCCCAGGTTCATGGGGAAGGCGTCTGCCGCTTGCAGCATGCGTTCTATGTTCCAGGGGCCGGGTGTGCAGGTGGTGGCAAAAGTGCCGGTGGCCGGGCCAGTGCCGCCGCCCATCATGGTGGTGACGCCGCTGGCCAGCGCTTCCTCAATTTGCTGCGGGCAAATAAAGTGAATATGGCAGTCGATGCCGCCTGCGGTAACGATATTACCTTCGCAACTGATGATTTCTGTGCCCGGCCCGATGATGATGTCCACGCCAGGCTGCGTGTCCGGGTTGCCCGCTTTGCCTATGGCAACGATGCGCCCGCCCGCCAGGCCGATGTCGGCTTTGATGATGCCGGTGTGGTCCAAAATCAGCGCATTGGTCATGACGCAATCGACCGCGCCTTCAGCGCGCGTGCGCTGGCTTTGGGCCATGCCATCACGAATGGTTTTGCCGCCGCCAAACTTCACTTCTTCGCCATAGCCACCAGCGCGCAAGGTGAAATCTTGCTCCACTTCAATCAGCAAATCGGTATCGGCCAGACGCACCCGGTCGCCCACGGTGGGGCCAAAAATTTCGGCGTAGGCACGCCGGTCTATGCTTGCCATGAAACTATCCTTTTAGAGTTTGCCTTGGGTCAGGCCCTGAAAGCCATAGACCACGCGGTCGCCGCCAAAGTCCACCAACTCAACCGTGCGTTCCTGCCCCGGCTCAAAGCGCACCGCCGAGCCTGATGCAATATTCAGCCGCATGCCGCGCGCGGCAATGCGGTCAAAGCCCAGCGCGGCATTGGTTTCGGCAAAGTGGTAGTGCGAGCCGACCTGTATGGGCCGGTCTGCGGTGTTTTTAACCAGCAGCGTGCAAGTGCGCCGCCCGCTGTTGAGCGCATGCGCGCCTGCGTCGATCAGGATTTCGCCGGGGACCATGGCTTACTTGTCCTTGCCCGAGCGCCATGTCAACGCGGCGACCGCCAGGCCCACTACCAAGCCCAGCAAATCGCTGGCATGCCAGTGGCTACCTTCCATGCCATGCCCGTCATGGGCCATCGCCAGTCCATGGGCAGCTAGCAGCGCGAGGGCCACAGCGGCGCTACGCAATGCGGGCTTTGAACGCGTCAACAAAGCGGGGAACAAAGGTCGCAAGGGACGCAAAGTCATACGGTTCTCCTAAAAGAGGCGGGGTACATGTTGAAGAAGTGGCTCGAAGGCTGCGCGGTATGTGGCCAGGCGCTGCCGGAGTGCCAAGTGCTACCGCTTTGCTTAAAGATATTCATGGTGGCGTATGCGCGCTTGCGGCGCGGGCTTAAACAATAGGCTGGTGCACGGTTACCAGCTTGGTACCGTCGGGGAAGCTGGCTTCCACCTGGATGTCGGGGATCATCTCGGCAATGCCGTCCATCACGTCGGCGCGGGTCAGCACGCTGCGGCCCTCGCTCATGAGTTGCGCAACCGTTTTGCCATCGCGCGCGCCTTCCATAACGGCGGCGCTAATCAGGGCCACGGCCTCGGGATAGTTGAGCTTGAGGCCGCGCGCCTTGCGCCGCTCGGCCAGCAAAGCGGCGGTGAAGATCAACAACTTATCTTTTTCGCGGGGAGTCAGTTCCATAGCGCTTTTGATTTTTCAATAAGAGAGGGCTAAGCCCACTAAGCAATCTGCATGCCGCAAAGCTGGGCGCTACGCCCAAGGGCGCATGGCACGGTTTCTGCAAACGAAACCCTTATGAACCCAGGCCTTTTCCTCTGTGCCCCCCCTTAGCTGGCGCCTTGGCTTTGCACCAAATGCAAGGCGATTTTTGCGCGATAGCGGTGCACAAAATGCGCCAGCGCACCGACATGGTGCTGTCAGCCCGCTTTTCCCCAAAAACGCCTCGCTTTGGTGAACCCTGCGCAGCCTTGGGCTTGGCGGCGCCGGGGGCCGGGCTATGACGGTAGCTGTGATGCAAGCGCCCGCACCTGGTGATTCATCTGCGTCTTCGGACTACGCCACGCCCGCACTGGCTGGCCTGATGACGCTGCCCGGCGCCGGCCAGGGCGAGTTGGTGTGGATCCTGAGCCCGCACAGCGCGGAGCAACAGTATTTGCGGCCTTTGATGGAGCGGGCCGGCTACAGCGTGGAATCGTTCAGCAGCGGCGTGCAGGCGTTGGCGCAGGCGGGCCAGCAAGCGCCAGACTTGTTGCTGCTAGACGGCCAACTGCAGGACGTGGACAGCCTGGCCATGGTGAAGCATTGGCAGGCGCTGGCGGCGGCCACGCACTGCCCGGTGATATTTTTGGCCGATAGCGCACAGCCGCAGCAACTGGTGCAGGCGCTGCAAGCGGGCTGCGCCGATGTGGTGCACAAACCGGTGCGGCCCCAAGAGTTGCTGGCCCGCAGCGCCATGCACTTGGCCGGTGCGCGTGAGCGACGCCAAACGCGCAATGCACTCGATGCGTTCGGCTATGCCACCATGACGGTGCGCCCGCGCGATGGCAAGCTGATGTGGCAGACCGCGCTATCGCGCGAATTGCTGGCGCGCTACTGCCCCCTGCACCCGCCCTATGCCAGCCGCACCGCGCCGCAAGTGCAGGAATGGCTGCAAGCCTGCATGCGCGCGCTGGAGCGTGGCGAAGCGCCGCGCAACCTAACGCTGCACCAAGACAAGGGCGCCCGCCTGGTGCTGCGCCTGCACCAACAAACCGGCGACCACGCCAACGACAGCACGCAAGACAATTTGCTGGACGCAGACGATTGGCTGATCGTGATGCGCGAAATGTCCGACCACGCGGTAATGCAAGCCATGTCCGCCGCGTTTACGCTGACAGCGCGCGAGGCCGAAGTTTTGTACTGGGTGGTCAAGGGCAAAACCAATAAAGACATTGGCGATATTTTGGGCAGCAGCCCGATGACGGTGAAGAAACACCTGGAGCGGGTGTTTGTCAAACTGGGGGTAGAAACCCGCACCGCCGCCGCCGGCAAAGCCACGGCGCGCATACCCCAATTGCAACAACAAGTGGGTGCATGAGCATGTCCATGTATGCGTCCAGGCGCAGGACCTTGCGCCCGTCCATTTGTGCGTATTCACACCCTGCTACGCCACTGGACGTATATGCCTTGGCAACAGCAAATACAAGCGGTACGCCACACGGCGTATTTCAAGGATTGAGGGTTAACCCTAAAGTGGAAACACGTTTCAGCGTTGTGTGTGTTGCAAGGCTTTTTGCCTTGCAACACACGCAGTTTGGGATGGATTTTTCAACTACTTAAGGAAGCTTTCATGCAACGTCGTTTTACGCTCAAGGCGCTTACCGCTGCCGTCGCACTTAGCGGTTTGTCCGCATTCCCCGCCCTTGCTGGCGACACCATCAAAGTCGGCGTGCTGCACAGCTTGTCGGGCACCATGGCTATTTCAGAGACGGTGTTGAAAGACACCGTGCTGATGGCGATTGACGAGATCAATGCCAAAGGCGGCCTGCTGGGCAAAAAGCTCGAAGCCGTGGTGGTAGACCCCGCTTCCAACTGGCCTTTGTTTGCCGAAAAAACCAAGCAGTTGCTTGGCCAGGACAAGGTTAATGTGATCTTTGGTTGCTGGACGTCGGTGTCCCGTAAATCGGTGTTGCCGGTGGTGGAAGAGATGAACGGCTTGCTGTTTTACCCCGTGCAATACGAAGGCGAAGAGCTGTCGAAGAACGTGTTCTACACCGGCGCTGCGCCCAACCAGCAAGCCATCCCTGCGGTGGACTACCTGATGAGCAAAGACGGCGGCGGCGCCAAGCGCTGGGTGTTGCTGGGTACCGACTATGTGTACCCACGCACCACCAACAAAATTTTGCGCGCTTACCTTAAGTCCAAAGGCGTGAAAGACAGCGACATTGATGAGAAATACACCCCCTTTGGTCACGCTGACTACCAAACCATTGTGGCGGACGTGAAGAAGTTTGCTGCCGGTGGCAAAACCGCGGTGGTCTCCACCATCAACGGCGACTCCAACGTGCCTTTCTACAAAGAGCTGGGCAATGCCGGCCTGAAGGCCAAAGACGTGCCGGTAGTGGCTTTCTCGGTGGGTGAAGAAGAGTTGCGCGGCGTGGACACCAAGCCGCTGGTGGGCCACTTGGCTGCATGGAACTATTTCATGAGCATCAAGAACCCCAGTAACGACGCCTTCATCAAAAAATGGTCTGACTACGCCAAGGCCAAGGGCATCGCCGGACACAAAGACAAGCCTTTGACCAATGACCCGATGGAGGCGACTTACATCGGTATCAATATGTGGAAGCAAGCGGTGGAGAAAGCCAAGTCCACCGACGTGGACAAGGTGATCGCTGCCATGGCCGGCCAAACCTTTACCGCACCGAGCGGCATTACCTCCAAGATGGACGAGAAAAATCACCACTTGCACAAGTCGGTGTTTATCGGCGAAGTGAAAGCCGATGGCCAGTTCAACGTGGTGTGGAAGACGCCCGGCCCGGTCAAGGCCAAGCCCTGGTCCCCGTTTATCGAAGGCAACGACAAGAAGCCTGATGAGCCTGTGAAGAAGTAAGCGCGCCGCGCTGACTGCGGGGTGTGGCCCAGGGCTGCACCCCGCAGCGATGAGAGTTTGTAGAAAGTGGAACGCATGCATGTAATTGACCGATGGAGCCGCGTTCTGCTGGTGTTCCTGTGCAGCCAGACATTGGCAATGAGTGCACATGCTTTAACGGGCGAACAAGCCCAGTCCATCGCCATCGGCGAAGCGGACAGCCGTATTGCCGCCTTGCAGGCCGCCGTACAAAGCCCTGATGAAGCCACCCTGATTTTTTTACAAGCCTTGGCCGATGGCACGGTAAAGATCGTGGCCGGTAAGCCCGTGGTGCTGCGCGAGGGCAAACCCGTCAGCCCCACCGATGGCAGCCCGCTACCAATTGCCGCCGACGCGCTGCAAGCCTCCGAAGACGCGATGGTGAACAACCGCTTGCGCGGCGAGATAGACAACGCCTTGTCCGCGCTGCAATTGCTTAGCCCGGATACTGCTGTGCGCCGCGCTGCCGTCAAGGCCTTGCAAGGCCAGGTGAGCGAGGCGCAATTGCCCTTGATTGACAACGCGATTGCCAAAGAGGGCGATGGCAACATCCGCGATAGCCTGAACCTGTTGCGTGCAGCGGCCTTGCTGGGCAGCGAAGACCCGGCCAAGCGCTTGGCCGCTGCCGAACTGCTGGGCGCCAGCGCCCAAGCGGCCACACAAACCTTGCTGCAAGAACGCCTGGCCGCTGAGCCTGATGCCCAGGTGCGCCAGGCTTTGCGCAAAAGCCTGGTAGCGGTGCAAAAACGCCTGGCCTGGGGCGACCGCCTGGGCGCGATTTTTAGCGGTATCAGCCTGGGCTCCATCTTGCTGCTGGTGGCGCTGGGCCTGGCGATTACCTATGGCCTGATGGGTGTGATCAATATGGCGCACGGCGAGTTGATGATGGTGGGCGCCTATGCCACCTATGTGGTGCAAACCTTGTTTCGCCAGTACCTGCCCGGCGCCTTTGACTGGTATTTGCTGGCTAGTGTGCCGGTGGCGTTTATGGTGTCGGCGCTGGTGGGCGCGCTGCTGGAACGCAGCGTGATACGCCATTTGTATGGCCGGCCTTTAGTGACATTGCTGGCCACCTGGGGCATCAGCCTGGTGCTGATGCAGGCGGTACGCAGCGTGTTTGGCGCGCAAAACGTGGGCGTAGAAAACCCCTCGTGGATGAGCGGCGGCGTGCAGCTGATGGGCAACCTGGCGCTGCCCTACAACCGCATCATCATCATTGCGTTTGCGCTCACCGTCTTGCTGGCGGTGGCGCTCTTGATCAGCAAAACCCGGCTCGGTTTGTTTGTGCGCGCCGTAACACAAAACCGGCCTATCGCCGCCTGCATGGGTGTGCATACCGCGCGGGTGGATACCTATGCGTTTGCGCTGGGTTCGGGTATTGCCGGGCTGGCCGGATGTGCGCTGAGCCAGATCGGCAACGTGGGGCCCGACCTGGGGCAAAGCTATATCGTCGATGCGTTTATGGTGGTGGTGTTGGGCGGCGTAGGCCAATTGGCCGGCACCGTGCTGGCGGCGCTGGGCCTGGGCGTGATCAATAAGTTTTTAGAAGGCTTGACGGGCGCGGTGTTGGCCAAGATTGCGGTGCTGCTATTCATCATCATCTTTATCCAAAAGCGCCCGCAAGGTATTTTTGCCCTTAAGGGCCGGAGCGCAGACGCATGAGCGCGCTAAGCCTTCCCCAAAGCCCGGCCCTGTTGTCACGCAGCGGCTGGAGCGCCTGGCTGGCCTGCCTGGTGCTCTTGTGCGGCCTGGCGCCGCTGCTTAATTTGTGGGTGCCTGCGGGCAGCATCTGGCACCTCAGTGATTTTGCGGTGGCGCTGGTGGGCAAGATCATGTGTTACGCGCTGTGCGCGCTGGCTATGGATTTGATCTGGGGCTACACCGGCATCCTCAGCCTGGGCCACGGTTTGTTTTTTGCGCTGGGCGGCTATGTGATGGGCATGTACCTGATGCGCCAGATCGGGCTGGACGGTAATTACAAAAGCCCGCTGCCAGACTTTATGGTGTTTCTCGATTGGAAGACTTTGCCATGGCATTGGGCTTTGTCAGACAACTTGTGGGCGACCCTGATTTTGGTGCCGCTGGTGCCGGCGTTGGTGGCCTTGGTGTTTGGGTTTTTTGCATTTCGCTCGCGCATCAAAGGGGTGTATTTTTCTATCATCACCCAGGCGCTGACCTTTGCTGCCATGCTGCTTTTTTTCCGCAACGAAACAGGCTTTGGAGGCAACAACGGTTTTACCGATTTCAAGCGCTTTGCGGACATACCGATAGCAACCCCTTCGATGCGCATGACGCTGTTTGTGATTACCGCGCTGGTGCTGCTGGGCAGCTTTTTGCTGGCGCGCTGGGTGGTGCGCTCTAAGTTCGGGCGAGTGCTGCAAGCGATACGCGACGCCGAGTCGCGGCTGATGTTTAGCGGCTATTCGCCGCTGGGCTACAAGCTGGCGATCTGGACGCTGTCGGCGGTGCTCTGCGGCATAGCCGGTGCGCTGTATGTGATGCAAGTGGGCATCATCAACCCCAGCGAAATGAGCCCGGCCAATTCGATTGAGATTGCCGTGTGGACCGCAGTGGGCGGGCGCGCGACGCTGATCGGGCCCATCATCGGCGCGTTTTTGGTCAACGGCGCCAAGAGCTGGCTCACGGTGGCCTACCCCGAGTTTTGGCTCTACTTTTTGGGCGCCTTGTTCATCGGGGTGACGCTCTACCTTCCGCAGGGCGTAGTGGGCTTGCTGCAACAACGCAAGCGGGGTGGCGCATGACACCCGAGCTTTTAGAACAAGGCGCAGCCCGCATGCAGGCGCGGCTGCAAGCCATGGATGCCGGCAAAGCACAGACCGCATCGGGCGGGCGCAGCGCAGGCATAGGCCGCCTGCGCGCAGATGCCGAGCTAGACCTGACGCACGGACGCATCCTCTACTTAGAAGACGTGAGCGTAAGCTTTGACGGCTTTAAGGCCATTAACAATTTGTCGCTGGATATTGCACCGGGCGAGCTGCGCTGCATCATCGGGCCCAATGGCGCGGGCAAGACGACGATGATGGACATCATCACCGGCAAAACCCGGCCCGATAGCGGCACGGTGTACTTTGGCAGCACCATCGACCTGCTGCGCTACAACGAGCCCGAGATCGCTAGCCTGGGCATTGGCCGCAAGTTTCAAAAACCCACGGTGTTTGAAAACCTCAGCGTGTTTGAAAACCTGGAGCTAGCTATGTCCATGCGCAAGGATGTGGCCAGTTCTTTGCGCTTTCAGCGCAGCGCCGCGCAGTCCGAGCGCTTGTGCGAAGTGCTGGAAACCATTGCCCTGCAAGACAGCCTGACGCGCCAGGCCGGCTTGCTGAGCCACGGACAAAAGCAGTGGCTGGAAATTGGCATGCTGCTCACCCAAGAGCCCAAGCTCTTGCTGCTAGACGAGCCGGTGGCCGGTATGACGGACCAGGAAACCGAGCGCACCGCCGAATTGTTTTTAAGCCTCAAGGGCAAGCACTCGCTGGTGGTGGTGGAACACGACATGGCGTTTATTAAAGCCATCTCGGACACGGTGACCGTGCTGTGCGAAGGCGCGGTGCTGGCGCAAGGCACGCTAGCGCAAGTGCAGGCCGACGAGCGCGTGATCGAAGTCTATTTAGGAAGGTAAGGCCATGCTCTCGATGACAGGCGTGAACCAGTATTACGGCGGCTCGCATATTTTGCGGGACGTAGATTTGCAGGCAGAGGCCGGGCAGATTACCGTGGTGCTGGGGCGCAATGGCGTAGGCAAGACCACGCTGCTCAAATCCCTGATGGGCCTGGTGCCGATTCGCACTGGCAGCATCGCGCTGGGCGGGCAGGCTTTGGAAAAAGCCACGCCCTATGAACGCGCCCGCGCTGGCCTGGGCTATGTACCGCAGGGCCGTGAAATTTTTGCGCGCCTGACGGTGGAAGAAAATCTGCTGATGGGCCTGGCCGGTAAGCCCGCAGGTACGCCGCTGCCGCAAGAGATTTTTGAATGGTTTCCGGTGTTGCACGAGATGCGCAAGCGCCGGGGCGGCGACCTCTCGGGTGGGCAGCAACAACAACTAGCGATTGGCCGCGCGCTGGCCGCAGGCCCCAAAGTGCTGGTGCTGGACGAGCCGACCGAGGGCATACAACCGAGCATCATCAAAGACATAGGCCGCGTGATCCGCAAACTGGCCGACCAGGGCGCGATGGCGATTGTGCTGGTAGAGCAGTACTACGACTTCGCCCGCGAACTGGCCGACAGCTACATCGTCATGGAACGCGGCTCGGTTTTGGCCCAAGGGCGCGGTAGCAATATGGAAATAGATGGGGTACGGGAACTGGTGGCGATTTAGGCCGCTAGGCTACATCGCCCAAATACGCGGCGCTGCGGCGGACAGTTGCCAGTGCGCTTGGCGCCAAGCCAGGCGGATGGCGCGCAGCAATTGCACCGTGGGCTCCACCTGGTCGGACAAGACGCGCACCAACACGGTGTGCGGGTTCGGGCTGGTAGCGCCCGCGCTGGCAGACAGGCGATGGTCGGCAATCAGCGCGCGCGCGGCGTCTAGTGCGGTCTCTTTGGCAGCGCGGGTAAGCGCTGTGCCGCAGGCCAGGTAGAGCGTGGCGGTGCAGCGCAAGCCGGCCAGGCCAGCGCGGCCCTGCATCAGCAGCGCATCGTCCGCGGCCAAGCGGGCGCGCTCCAGCCAAACGCCGGGCCATTGCAATTGCTGCTGCACATAGCCGCTTTCAAAAGGCAGCCCGGCGTGCGGCAGGCCTAGCGCAGTGATGTCCCAGCCCATGAGTTCGGCGCCGGGCGCAATCTCCATGGACAGGGTGTTTTCGGCGCGGCAGCCGCTGTAGCACAGCGTCTCTTGGGGCAGCCATTCCAAGCGCGCGCCTTCGTCTAGCAGCAGCCGCGTGATCTGGCGGGCCGGGGCATCTTCCGCGCGGTAAAAACGGGTGGCGCCTGGCGTGGTCATCAAGCCGTGGCTGCCTGCGGCGGCGTGGATGTCTAACTCCAGCGTATCGCCCCCGACCAGGCCGCCCGGCGGATGCACCAACACGTTGTGGCAGACCGCATCGCCCTCGGGGTACAGGCTTTGCAATATGCGCAAAGGCCCGCTGTGCTTATGGCGTGCGACGCTACGCCCTTGTTCTAAGGCGTAGTCGAGTTGGAGGCTGGCGTGCCAGGGCATGGTGCGTCAGACCGGCGCAGGTCCTGACTGTGCAACCAAGCGAACGCCTAGGGCCTGGCAAACCTTGTAGATGGTGTCAAACCGGGGCTGAGAACTGGGGCGCAGTGCTTTATAGAGCGCCTCGCGTGTCAACCCAGATTTTTCAGCCACGGCGCTCATCCCACGAGAACGGGCAACAATCCCCAGCGCGTGGGTGAATTCACCGATGTCGTTTTCATCCAATACCAGTGTCAGGTAATGGGCGACGTCTTCCTCAGTTTTGAGCATTTCTGCCATATCAAAATCTGGCAGATCAGCAACTTTCAGTTTCTTGGTCATGAGCAATTACTCCTCAAAAGACTTAGCCAAGGCGATGGCTGCTGCAATATCGGCCTGCTGGCTTGATTTGTCACCGCCTCCGAGCATCACGATGATGATTCCCTTACGCTCAACGTAATACATGCGCCAACCCGGGCCAAAAAACTCACGCATCTCGCAAACCCCTTCGCCCACGGGCTCCACATCACCCAGCAGCCCCCGCTGCGCCTTGTCAAGCCGCTTGGCAAGGCGGATACGGGTCATACCATCTTTGATGCTTGCAAGCCAAGCATCAAATTCAGCAGTACGCTTGACCTTGTACATACCTACAATTGTAATCACTTGTTCACGATTCATGGAAACGGAGCCTTGCTCGCTTCGCCAAGGCGGGACATGGAAATTTCAACGTGTGACGTTAAAAGTTCAAGGTTCAAGATCGGGCAAGTCGCTAGACATGTACGGCATCCCGTTCAACGTAAGGGCGAAGCTTCTGGCGCAAAGCCTTCTCAGTCACTAAATCGACCGGACACTGCAAAACATCTTCAAGGTAGAACCGCGCACCAAAATACTGCTTGGAAGTAGGTGCACAGACAAAGGAAATCAAAATATCCACGTCACTCCCCTCTTCGGCTTGTCCGCGTGCAGTGGCGCCAAAAAGCGCCAAGCTGCGCACGCCAAATTGGCTTTGCAGCTGCGGCTTGTGCGCAATTAAGCAGTTTGGCGGTCCATGCGGGCAGTTTAAGGGAGGCGTCCAAGCGACTCAAACCGCCCTCGTCTAGGTATTTACCCTCTCGAAATTTGCCGCGCAAGAGCCTACTATGCGAGAGTGAATTTCACAGGCTGAATTCTTAGCGCCAAAGGCTGCGCCTGGTGCTCTGCGCCAAGGCTGCATTCGGCCCGGCTGGGCTGGGAATACAGGCCTCAGGCCAGGGAGTCAGGTACTAATTACAGCCGGTGGAAAACCGCGCCATCCATTTCTTCACGGAGCCAAGCCATGACCGCCACCAGCCCCCAGGAAAACCATGCCGTTGCCGATTCCGGCGCGCAAATCGACGGCTTTCATTTAGTCATCGATGCCCTCAAGCTCAACGGCATCGACACCATCTTTGGCCTGCCGGGCATCCCGATTACCGACCTGACGCGCATGGCGCAGGGGCAAGGCATGCGCGTCATTTCCTTCCGCCACGAGCAGCATGCGGGCAATGCCGCAGCGGCGGCGGGCTTTTTGACGCAAAAGCCGGGTATTTGCCTTACCGTGTCGGCCCCAGGCTTTTTGAATGGCCTGACGGCGCTGGCCAATGCCACCACCAACTGCTTTCCAATGATTTTGATCAGCGGCTCTAGCGAGCGCGAGATTGTGGATTTGCAGCAAGGCGATTACGAGGAGATGGACCAACTGGCGATTGCCAAGCCTTTGTGCAAAGCGGCCTTTCGGGTGCTGCATGCCGAGGACATTGGCGTGGGCATTGCGCGGGCCATCCGCTCGGCTTTGTCGGGCCGGCCCGGCGGCGTGTATCTAGATTTGCCGGCCAAGCTGTTTGCCCAGACCATGGACGCGGCCAAGGGCGCGGCCTCACTCATCAAGGTGGTGGACCCTGCGCCACGCCAGATCCCGGCCCCCGACGCAGTGGCCCGCGCCTTAGACCTGCTCAAAAGCGCCAAGCGCCCGCTGATTTTGTTGGGCAAGGGCGCGGCCTATGCGCAGGCCGATGCCGACATCCGCGCGCTGGTGGAGACTTCAGGCATCCCCTATTTGCCCATGTCCATGGCCAAGGGTTTGCTGCCCGACACCCACGCGCAGTGCGCCTCGGCGGCGCGCTCGTATGTGTTGGCCGAGTCGGACGTGGTGCTGCTGATCGGCGCGCGCCTGAACTGGCTGCTTTCGCACGGCAAGGGCAAGACCTGGGGCGCGCCCACGGGCAAACAGTTCATACAAATAGATATCTCGCCCACCGAGATGGACAGCAATGTGGCGATTGCCGCGCCGCTGGTAGGCGACATAGGCTCGTGCGTGGCGGCAATGGTGGCAGGCATGGGCAGCCACTGGCCCAAGGCCCCGGCGGACTGGACCGGCCCCGTGTTTAGCAAACGCGACGCCAACCAGGCCAAGATGACCGAAACGCTGGCGAAAAACCCCTCGCCCATGAATTTCCACAGCGCCCTGAGCGCGGTGCGCGCCGTCATCAAGGCGCATCCGGACGCGATGCTGGTCAACGAAGGCGCCAACACCCTGGACTTCACCCGCAGCATTGTCGATATGTACCAACCGCGCAAGCGCCTGGACGTGGGCACCTGGGGCGTCATGGGCATCGGCATGGGCTTTGCCATCGCCGCCGCCGTGGTGACCGGCAAACCGGTGATTGCCATCGAAGGCGACAGCGCTTTTGGCTTTAGCGGCATGGAGGTGGAGACGATTTGCCGCTACCACCTGCCTATTTGCATAGTGATTTTCAATAACAACGGGGTGTATCGCGGCACCGACGTCAACGCATCAGGCGGCGAGGACGTGGCGCCCACGGTTTTCGTCAAGGGCGCGCGCTATGACAAAATGATGGAAGCTTTTGGCGGGGTGGGCGTACAAGCTACCACCCCGGCCCAATTGCAAGAGGCGATGGAAGCCGCTATCGCAAGCGGGCAACCTACCCTGATCAACGCTGTCATCGACGAGACAGCGGGCACGGAGAGCGGACGCATTACCATGCTTAATCCGCAAACCGCGAAAAAAACCTGATTTTTGCAATTCCAAAGGATTCTTCAGCTATGAGCAAAGCACTAGACGGCGTACGCATTCTCGACTTCACCCATGTGCAATCGGGCCCCACCTGCACCCAGTTGCTGGCCTGGTTTGGCGCCGATGTGATCAAGGTGGAAAAAGCCGGTGAAGGCGACGCCACACGCGGGCAACTGCGCGATATTCCCGGCGTGGACAGCCTGTACTTCACCATGCTCAACCACAACAAGCGCTCGATCACCGTCAACACCAAAGACCCCAAGGGCAAGGAAGTGTTGGACCGGCTGATCAAGACCTGCGACGTGCTGGTAGAAAACTTTGCTCCCGGCGCCTTAGACCGCATGGGCTTTACCTGGGAACGCATCCAGGAGCTGAATCCGCGCATGATTGTGGCCTCGGTCAAAGGCTTTGGCCCCGGCAAGTACGAAGACTGCAAGGTCTATGAAAACGTGGCGCAGTGCGCAGGCGGCGCGGCCTCCACCACCGGTTTTGACGATGGCCCACCCATGGTGACCGGCGCGCAAATTGGCGATTCGGGCACCGGCTTGCACCTGGCGCTGGGCATTGTGGCGGCGCTGTTTCAGCGCAATAGCTCAGGGCGCGGCCAAAAGGTCTTGGCGCCTATGCAAGACGCGGTGCTCAACCTGTGCCGCGTCAAGCTGCGCGACCAGCAGCGCCTGGACCGCACCGGCACCATGAACGAATACCCGCAATTCCCCGACACGCCGTTTGGCGATGCCGTGCCCCGCGCGGGCAATGCTTCGGGCGGCGGCCAGCCCGGCTCTATCCTCAAGTGCAAAGGCTGGGAAACCGACCCCAACGCCTATATCTATTTCATTACCCAAGCGGCCGTGTGGCCTGCGGTGTGCAAAGTGATAGGCCAGGAAGACTGGATTACCCACCCGGACTACGCGACACCGCCCAAGCGCTTGCCGCACCTGAAGAAAATTTTTGCGCGCATTGAAGAGTGGACCATGACCCAGACCAAGTTCGAGGCCATGGACATCCTGAACCAATTTGACATCCCTTGCGGGCCGATTTTGTCGATGAAGGAAATCGCCGAAGAGCCCTCGCTGCGCGCCACCGGCACCGTGGTGGAAGTGGACCATCCCGAGCGCGGCAAGTACCTGACGGTGGGCAACCCGATCAAGATGTCCGACAGCATTACCGAAGTCACCCGCTCACCCTTGCTGGGCGAGCATACGGACGAGGTGCTGGTGCAATTAGGCTACTCGGCTGCCGACATTGGCGCGCTGCGCGAAGCCAAAGTTATTTAAGAAAAGCCGCGCGGCCCTGCGCCGCTATTACAAGGTTGGAAGCCATGCGTATCGTGCTTATCGGTCAACAAGATTTCGGCAAAGCTGCCTTGGAAGCGTTTTTAGCGCGTGGCGACGAGGTGGTGGGCGTGTTTTGCCGGCCGGAAAAGCCCGGCACCAAGCCCGACGCCTTGCGCGTAGAAGCGCAAGCGCGCGGCTTGCAGGTGTTTCAGCTGGACAAGCTGACGGGTGAGGACGCGCACCAGGCCATGCAAGCGCTGGCGCCTGACCTGGGCGTGATGGCGTATGTGGTGCAGTTTGCGCCGCAGTCGCTACTGAACGTGCCCAAGCACGGCACTATCCAATACCACCCTTCGCTGTTGCCCAAATACCGTGGGCCTTCGGCCATCAGCTGGGCCATGTCGCGCGGCGAAAAGGAAACCGGCCTCACCATCTTTAGGCCCAGCGACGGCTTGGACGAAGGCTTGGTGATTTTGCAAAAGCGCTGCGACATCGGCCCGGACGAGACTTTGGGCGAGCTGTATTTCAACAAGCTGTTCCCGCTAGGCGTGAGCGCCCTGCTGGAAGCGGCGGACGCGGTAGTGGCCGGCACGCACCAGGAAATTGCGCAAGATGAATCGCAAGCCAGCTACGAAGGATGGTTTTTGGCGGCCGAATCGCAGATCCACTGGAATAACCATATTGACGTGGTCTATGACCTGATACGCGCCTGCAACCCGGCGCCGGGTGCGTGGACGCTGGCTGAGGGCAAGAAGATTTTTATCTTTGACTGCCACAAGCACCGTATCGGACGCTATGGCGACAGCAAGGGTAAACCCGCAGAAATAACCGCAGTGACAGAAAGCTCAATCTGGGTCAGTACGCAAAGCGGGCAGATCGAGGTGCTGAAATTGCGCGCCGACGATGGCAAGAAAATGGGCGCGGGCGACTATGCGCGCGCTCATGGTTTGGTCGCTGGAAGCCGCCTGGGCTGACGCGTTTTTGGCAATGCGGGGACGGGGCGCACAATAGCCCGGTACACCGGCATTTATTTTTTCATTACACGAGGAGACACCATGAAACTGAAAACCCTAGTTCGCACAACACAAAGCGCTGTGCTGCTGGCCCTGGCCAGCTTTTTGGCACCGGCCCAGGCCTGGGAACCGACCAAACCCATCGAGTTTGTAGTACCCGCTGGCACCGGCGGCGGCGCAGACCAAATGGCCCGCTTTATCCAAGGTGTGGTGGCTAAAAATAAACTCAGTTCGCAACCCATCATCGTGGTCAACAAGTCCGGCGGCGCGGGCGCTGAGGGCTTTTTAGATGTGAAGGGTGACAAGGGCAATGCGCACAAAATAGTCATTACCTTGTCCAACCTGTTCACTACACCGCTGGCCACCGGCGTACCTTTTAACTGGCGCGACCTGACGCCGGTGCAGATGCTGGCCCTGGATAATTTTGTGCTGTGGGTGAACGCAGAGGCACCGTACAAAAACACCAAGGACTTCGTCACCGCACTGAAGGGCCAACCCGACAAGGCCTTCAAGATGGGCGGCACCGGCTCCAAGCAAGAAGACCAGATCATTACCGTGCTGATGGAAAAATCCATGGGCAAGAAGATGATTTACATCCCCCTCAAAGGCGGCGGTGATGTGGCAGTGCAACTGGTGGGCAAACATATTGACTCCACGGTGAACAACCCCATCGAGGCCGAATCGCATTGGCGTTCGGGCGCGCTGCGCCCCCTGTGCGTGATGGACAAAGAAAAGCTGCCCTACAAAGTGAAACTGACTGCCACCGAGTCCTGGAACGACATTCCCACCTGCACCTCAGCGGGCATGCCCTTGGAGTACCTGATGCTGCGCGGCATCTTCATGCCTCCGGGCGTATCCGAGGACCAAGTGAAGTATTACCTGGACTTGTTCAAGAAAGTACGCGCCTTGCCCGAATGGAAAGACTTTATGGAAAAAGGCGCTTTCAAGCAAACAGCTCTAACCGGCCAGGACTACTTCAATTGGCTGGGTAAGAACGAACAGTTGCACCGCGAGTTGATGAAAGAAGCGGGCTTCATCGCCAACTGATGCTGGAACATTAGAACGGGAATTTGCTATGACAACACCCAATAAGGAAGCAGGGGACGCGCACACGGAGAGCGCGGCCACCCTGACCCGCGGCCCGGAGCTGGTGGTCGGCCTGGTGCTGATGGCCATCGCCGGCCTGGTGATTACCGACAGCATGCGGGTTGGCACCGGCTGGGGCGACGACGGGCCGCGCTCGGGCTATTTCCCGTTCTACATCGGCCTGTTTTTGTTGATCGCGAGTGCATTTATCGTGCTTTCCACCTTGCTCAAATGGAGCAAATCCCAAGCGGTATTTGCCACCCGAGAAGAACTGGTACCCGTGTTTCAGATGCTGGTGCCCATGGTGATTTATGTGGTGGCCATGGTCTACCTGGGCATTTACCTGCCCTCGGCTATTTTGATCGGCTACTTCATGCGTCACCACGGCAAGTTTGCTTGGCCCCTCACAGCGGGGGTGTCCATCGGCGTGCCGCTGGTGTTTTTCCTGGTGTTCGAAAAATGGTTTTTGGTGCCGCTCCCCAAGGGCCCGATTGAAAACATGCTGGGGTTCTGATGGACGAAATTAACAACCTGTTCCATGGCTTTGCGGTAGCGCTGACGCTGCCCAATATCGCCTATATGTTGATCGGCATCACCCTGGGGGTACTGATCGGGGTGTTGCCCGGTCTGGGCGGCGCCAATGGCATTGCCATTTTGCTGCCCCTCACGTTTTCGATGAACCCGACCTCGGCCATCATCATGCTCTCCTGTATTTACTGGGGCGCTTTGTTTGGCGGAGCCATTACCTCGATTTTGTTCAACATCCCGGGTGAACCCTGGTCGGTCGCCACCACTTTTGACGGCTACCCCATGGCCCAACAAGGCAGGGCAGCGCAGGCACTGACAGCGGCCTTTACCTCCTCGTTTATCGGCGCGTTTTTTGCCGTTGTGCTGATTACCTTTTTAGCGCCGGTACTGGCCAAGTTTGCGCTCAACTTCGGGCCGGCCGAATATTTTGCGGTGCAACTGCTCACGTTTTGTAGCTTTGTGGGCATGAGCAAGGAACCGCCGGCCAAGGTCATTGCCGCCATGATGCTGGGCTTTGCGCTGGCGGCGGTGGGCATGGACAGCGTGACTGGCCAATTGCGCATGACCTATGACTTTCCCGTGCTGCTCAAAGGCTTTGACTTTTTGATCGCGGTGATCGGCTTGTTTGGTATTGGCGAGATTTTGCTGACTATGGAAGAAGGCCTGGCCTTTAAAGGCAAGTCCGCCAAGCTCAACCCCAAAGTGGTGTGGGAGACCTGGAAGACCCTGCCCCGCTACTGGCTGACCTTTTTGCGCTCTACCGCCATCGGCTGCTGGATGGGCATCACGCCCGGCGGTGCGACGCCCGCTTCATTTATGAGCTATGGCATTGCGCAGCGCATGTCCAAAGAGCCCGAAACCTTTGGCAAGGGCCAGATTGAAGGCGTACTGGCGCCTGAGACGGCTGCGCATGCGGCGGGCACTTCGGCCCTGTTGCCTATGCTGACGCTGGGCATTCCCGGCTCGCCCACGGCGGCGGTGCTCTTGGGTGGCCTGATGATCTGGGGCCTGCAACCGGGGCCCATGCTGTTTGTCGAGCACAAAGACTTTGTCTGGGGCCTGATCGCTTCGATGTACCTGGGCAATATCGTCGGCCTGCTGGTAGTGCTGACCACCGTGCCCTATTGGGCCGCATTTTTGCGCATCCCCTTCTCGGTGATCGCGCCGGTGATTGTGGTGATTTGCGCTATCGGCGCCTACACCGTGCACAGCTCTATGTTTGACGTGGTGATGATGATGGTCTTTGGCGTGGTGGGTTATTTGTTCAAAAAGCTCAAGTACCCGATGGCGCCTTTGGTGCTGGCCCTGGTGCTAGGCGATATGGCCGAAGCCAGTTTCCGCCAGTCCATGCTGATGTCGCAGGGCAGTTTGTCCATCTTCTGGTCTAACGGCTTGGTCGGTGGCATCTTCGCCCTGGCCATTTTGATGCTGGTCTGGCCGCTGATCAGCGGCCTAGTGAGCGCGCTGCGCGGCAAGGCGGCGGCTTAGGCACACGGCTTCGCAGTGAGCAAACCAGCGTCATCGCGGGGCGCGAAGCGGCCCAAGCAGCGTCATCGCGAGGCGCGAAGCGACGTGGCGATCCATGTAGGAATGAAGTCATGGATTGCCACGGCCTGCGGCCTCGCAATGACGGGTCGTTGACCTAGGCACACTGCTTCGCAGTGAGCAAACCAGCGTCATCGCGAGGAGCGAAGCGACGCGGCGATCCATGCAGGAATGAAGTCATGGATTGCCACGGCCTGCGGCCTCGCAATGACGGGTCATCAATCTGAGGCCCACCACATGCAAGCTATGTAAGCGCGCTGGCCCTTGGGGCTGAGCCTTACAGCTTTACGGTGCTTTGCTCTTTTTCGCGCCGCACCTGCTCGGCAATGGCTTCGACTTGCTCGTCCGTCATGCCAAACTTCGCTTGCATTTGCTTGAGCTGGAGTCGCTCTTCTTCGCTGACCACGCCATCGGCCAGCACTTCGCGCACCTGCATCTCGTATTCGGATTCACGCCGCTGCACTTGCGCGGTGTAGGCGGTGGCGACCACACCGGTCAGGATGGCGGCCAGTGCAATTGCCAAGATTTGCGTCACCACCACCAGTACCACGCCCACAAAGGTGACCGGGTCCACATTGCCCCAGCCGGCAATGATAGTCAAACTAAACCAGTGCATGGCGGCCGGAATCGAGGGGAAGACCTCGGGCTGGTCATGGCCTTCAATGATGTAAATCAGCGACGAAAACAGCAGGCAGCTGATCAGCAGCAAAAACAGTGCCGAAGAAAAAGAGTCTTTCTCCGACTTGATGGCCTCAAACATATCGTCCATCGCGCTGTTGTAACGCGAGAGCTTGAAAATCCGCAAGAGGCGGAACATGCGCAACACGCGCAAATCCGCGCCCGGAAACAGCAGTTGCAAGTAAAAAGGAATGGTGCTGAAAAAATCTACCATGCCATAAACACTGAACACATACTCTTTGCGCCCGCGCCAGGCGCTGCCTTCTAGGTGCGGGTACTTTTCACCACAAGACCAAACGCGCAGCACATACTCCAGGGAGAACACCGCCACGCTGAACAGGTCAAAGACATAAAAATACGCGTGGTAAGCCTCGTGTATATCGTGCACCGACTCCAGAATAATCGCCAGTACATTGGCCACTACCAAAGAGGCG
>CAJBBZ010000015.1 GCA_903951445.1 uncultured beta proteobacterium | reverse complement strand
GCTTTTTTGATCAATGCGATTGGTCCGTCGCTGGTACTGCGTCATTTTTCGCCCCTGCTTGCAAAAGGCGCGTCGGTATACGCAAAGCTGTCTGCGCGGGTTGCCAGCATCACCGACAACAAGAAAGGTGGTTGGTACGGTTACCGAAGTTCAAAGGCTGCTATGAATATGATGTTGCAAACGGCGGCCATCGAGCTGCAGCGTAAAAACCCTGATTTGCGCGTCGTAGCCCTGCAACCAGGAACGGTAAAGTCCAGGCTCTCTCAAGCGTTTGCGAGTACTTCCATCAAGGTACTTGAACCAAAGGAATCTGTCACTGGAATGCTTGATGCGTTAAAAGCACTGCAAGCCAAACCAGGCGCCTATTTTGTGGACTACCAAGGCCTTGAAATACCTTGGTGAAGCTTTTCAAGCTCGCTGTTCTGGCTGACCGGCTAGGCCAAAAATTTCTTCTAACCTACCCATTGTGCAAACGAATGAAACCCGGCTTCAAAGGTAATAAGCAGTCACTACCGAGCAAACTCTGCGCCGTGTGCGGTCGCAGCATGACCTGGCGCAAGGCCTGGGCTAAGAACTGGGATTCGGTACTGTACTGCTCCGATGCCTGTCGCGACAAAAAGAAATCCCTTATCAGCAAGGCTTCCCATGGCTGAGCCGCTTCGCGTCTCATCAGTCTTCCCCGCCAAGGTTCGTCATCTGGTCATCGTTCTGGGCGATCAGCTAGACCTGCATTCCTCCGCTTTGCAGGGCTTTGATGCGGCGCAAGACGTAGTCTGGATGGCCGAGGTGGCCGAAGAGTCCACCCATGTCTGGTCGGCCAAGCAGCGCATCGCGGTATTTTTAAGTGCTATGCGTCACTTCGCCCAAAGCTTGCGCGCGCTGGGCCTACCCTTGGACTACACGCGCTTGGACGCGTCGGATAACGCGGGCACCTTGACGCTGGAACTAAGCAAGGCGATTGTCCTGCTGCAACCCACAGCGCTGGTAATGAGTGCCCCAGGTGATTGGCGGGTGTTGCAAAGCCTGCGCGCTTTGGCAAAAGATCATGCATTGGCGCTAGACCTGCGCGATGACACCCATTTCTTTAGCACGGTGCGTGAATTTGCGCGCTACGCCGAAGGCAAAAAACAAATACGGCTGGAATACTGGTACCGCGAACTACGGCGCAAACACAACATATTGATGGAGGGTAAAGAGCCCGTCGGTGGACAATGGAATTTTGATGCCGACAACCGCGAAGCCTTTGGCAAAGCGGGCCCGCAAAACATTCCCCCGCCAAGCCGATTTGCGCCGGACAGCATCACCCAAGAGGTATTGGCGCTCGTCGAAATACGCTTTGCCAATCACCCCGGCAGTTTGCACAGCTTCGCTTGGCCGGTGACGCGCCCTCAAGCTTTGACGGGCTTACAGACGTTTATAGAGCAGCGCCTTCCACTTTTCGGCAAGTATGAAGATGCGATGTGGGCGGGTGAGGCCTGGCTTTACCACTCGCATCTGAGTTGCGCCCTCAACCTCAAGCTCTTAAACCCGCGCGAAGTCGTGCAGGCCGCCGTTGATGCCTATAACAAGGGCCACGCGCCACTGGCGGCTGTAGAGGGCTTTGTTCGGCAGATTTTGGGGTGGCGCGAATATGTACGCGGCATCTATTGGCTGCACATGCCAGACTACCTGGCCCGCAATGCGCTGAACGCACAAGCCGCCCTGCCCGCCTGGTACTGGACCGGGCAAACCGATATGGCGTGCCTGAAAGACGCGATTACGCAAACGCTGGAGCATGGCTATGCCCACCACATCCAACGGCTGATGGTGACCGGCTTATACGCCCTGTTGCTCGGCGTCAAACCGCAAGCGGTACACACTTGGTACCTGAGCGTTTATGTGGACGCAGTAGAGTGGGTAGAACTGCCCAACACCCTGGGCATGGGGCAGTTTGCAGACGGTGGCCTCATGGCCAGCAAGCCCTATGTCGCGAGCGGCAAATACATCCAACGCATGAGCAACCACTGCGCAGGGTGTAAGTACGAACCAGCCCAATCAACAGGCCCACGCGCCTGTCCATTCACTACCTTGTATTGGGACTTTTTAATGCGCCATGAAGACGGCCTAAAGCAAAACCCTCGCATGGCCATGCAACTGAAGAACCTGGGACGCCTAGATGCCTCCGCTCGGGAAGGTATTGCAGCCCAAGCTACTGCACACCGCAATGCCCAGCTGTAGGCCTCAGCCCTTAGGCCAAATAGTATGAAAATACCCGTAACTCGCAAAAAGTACCCTATGCTCAACATCCTACTTCCCTCAATCAACCTGAATTCTGGGTTTCGGCGCGCCGCGGCCCTATTGATTTCACTCATCTTTACATCGCAAACTGCCATGGCTATTGAAGAACCCAGTTTTAAAGTCATCGCCAAGTCCGGCAATTTTGAGCTACGGCAATACGCCCCCATGTTGGTAGCAGAGACGCTGGTGGATGGCGATATGGATGACGCCGGCAGCACAGGTTTTAGGAAAATTGCCGACTACATCTTCGGTAATAACCAGGTGCAAGCTGGCACCAGCTCCACCAAGATTGCGATGACCGCACCGGTCACTATGGAGCCGCAATCCCAAAAAATTGCCATGACGGCCCCGGTTGCGCTTGTTCCGGTGGAAAACATGGCGGCTTCCCAGCAATGGCGGGTTCACTTCGTCATGCCTTCGCAGTACACCATGAGCTCCATTCCCAAGCCTAAAAACCCGGATGTGAAGCTGCGGGAGATTCCGGGCAAGCTGTTTGCAGTGAACAGCTTTACCGGCTTTAACACCCAATCCCGTATTCAAGCGAAAACCGATGAACTCAGTGCCTGGATCGGGCAGAAGAACTTGAAATCGCTGGGGCAAACGCAACTGGCGCGCTACGACCCCCCTTGGACGCTGCCCATGTTCCGGCGCAACGAAGTGATGATTGAAGTGGAAGACGTCAAATAGACGCCCACTTGGAATCACCCCCGCTCACTTGTTTTTTCAAGCCATCGCGTCCCCCAAAATAAGCAGCCAAGTCGGGCTCCAACACCGCAACGGGTGGGCCTTGGGACTTGAGAGTCGACTGCTTGGGGTCGGTTGACGCAAAGTTTGCCGGGTCAAAAAATGACACTTCATCAAGCATGGGGATAGTCACAAAATCGTCAAACGACTGAACCAAAATGATTTGGTCATCCCGCCAAAGGTGACCCAGTCATTTAAAACTTTACGAGTCAATACCCATATGTCCAAAGATTTCTACTTGATGGAAAACAGCAACCGCTCTTCTAACCTGAGCATTCACGATGTTTCATCCCCTTCTCGGCGTCAGATATTGCGCGGCGGTTTAGGGGCTTTGGCCAGCAGCTTTTTAGCTCCCCTCAGCGCCGTAGGCGGCGCCGCTGCCCTCACCGGTTGTGCATCACTTGGCATGGCCGCCGCCGCCAAAATCGGTTTCAAAAGCGTCGCCATTTCTACAGCCGATACCATCACGGTACCCGAGGGTTATTCAGCCCACGTCATTGCACCTTGGGGCGACCCCGTTGGGATTGCGGGTCAAAACTACGCTTTCAAAGACGATGCAAGCAATACAGCGTCCGAACAAGAAGCTCAAATCGGCATGCACCATGATGGAATGCATTACTACCCTCTCGAAGGCTCTAAGCGCGGTTTACTCGCCATCAACCATGAGTATGTGGACCATGGTTTGCTGTTCACCGATGGAATGGCCAATTGGAGCGCAGAGAAGGTGCGTAAGTCACAAGCCGCGCATGGCGTATCTATCATTGAAGTGCAAGACAAGGGCGGCAAGTGGGAGGTGGTCAGTGCCTCCAAATATGCAAGACGCGTTACCACCAATACCCGTACAGAACTAAGCGGCCCTGTTGCTGGCCACGCCCTCATGAAGACCGCAGCGGACCCCGCAGGTCGCGTAGTAATGGGCACTTTGAACAACTGCGCCAGCGGCATTACGCCTTGGGGCACTTACCTTACCGCCGAAGAAAACTTCATTTCTTATTTCAATGGCGGCGAGAAAGTAAGCGAGCACGAAAAACGTTGGGGTCTGCGCAAAGGCGGCGCTGGCTACCGTTGGCATGAGCATGATGCGCGTTTTGATGCCACCCAAAACCCCAACGAACCCAATCGCTTTGGTTGGATTGTTGAAATTGATCCCAGCAACCCCAGTGCCGCACCGATGAAGCGCACCGCTATGGGCCGTGGTGCGCACGAAGGCGCTACGGTAGCGGTCACCAAAGACAAGCGCGCAGTGGTTTACATGGGCGAAGACGCACGCTTTGAATACATTTACAAATTTGTGAGTCGTGACGCGATCAAACCGGGTGGTGCCGCTGCCAATGCCACGTTGCTGGACCACGGCACACTGTACGTTGCCAAGTTTAATGCGGACGGCAAGGGCCAGTGGATTGCTTTAACTCATGGTCAAGGCCCACTAACGGCGGCCAACGGCTTTGCAGATCAAGCCGAAGTGCTCGTTAAATCACGTCAAGCCAGCGACGTGCTGGGCGCCACCAAGATGGATCGTCCTGAGTGGATTGCTGTCGACCAACAAGGCTGGGTCTATGCCACCTTGACCAACAACAGTAACCGCGGCGGCGATATGCAACCTGCTGTAGACGCCGCCAACCCCCGCGCAAGCAACACGCAAGGCAACATCATTCGCTGGAAAGAAGACGTCGATTTCAATGCTGTCACTTTTGCGTGGAACCACTTCATCATGGCAGGGGACACTACTTTGGCACGCACAGAAGCCAAAGGCAGCATCAAAGGCGACATGTTCTCCTGCCCCGATGGACTGTGGGTTGACGGGCGTGGCCTGATGTGGATTCAGTGCGACATGTCCACCTCTGCCATGGGCAAAGGTGACTTGAAGAATTTTGGCAACAACATGATGTTGGCTGCTGATGTAACAACGGGCGAAGCGCGCCGCTTCTTGGTTGGTCCTGCCGGTTGCGAAATTACGGGCGTGACTGAAACACCCGACGGAAAAACCATGTTCCTCAATGTACAGCACCCTGGTGAACCAGCGAGCGAGCAGAACAACCCGGCCAACCCACGGGCAATTTCTAACTGGCCAGAGCAGAAACCAAATGGCCGACCACGCAGCGCCACGGTAGTGGTCCGTAAGCTCGATGGCGGCATCATCGGAACATAATTCGCTTATTGTGTGCAACAGACCCTCAAGCAGGGTCTGCCTAAGTCCGTCATCGCGTCCATCCCATTGAGGAGCGCATCGACGCGGCGGTCCACAAGCGCAAGAATGGTAAGCCAAAGTGGATTGCTTCGCTGCGCTCAATGACGGGATTGGACTTATGCTGATATTCCCTAAGGAATGTCAGATCAAACGCTATTGCTACGTTTCACGAGAAACCACGTATTGATTGCACCTTTACCTGCAATATCTTTATATCCCATGTTTTGGGTAACAAAATTCTTTCCAAGTCTTATGCGAGTGGAATCCGTGATTTGTATCTTCCCCGGAACACCTTGAGACTCCATCCGACTGGCAGTATTCACCACGTCACCCCAAATATCGTATAAAAATTTACGTACCCCAATCACACCAGCGCATGGCAAGCGGCGCTCTTACTGATTGCGGTCTCCCATGATTTCCATCATCCTGGTCGTGTCAATCGGCATACCTCGGATATTGAATCGGCGTCCGTGGAGGCTTTGATGCCGTTGATGACTTCCGTGAATTTGAACGAGGTTTGGATACAGCGTATCCGTACCATCATCCTGCGCTCGGACTTCACCTTGGCAAGAGAAAACCATGCGCGCGTAGCCGGGCTCCCCTTTGAATGGAACACCAACTGGGCCACGGTGCTGCTTAACGAAGCCGACATCATGGCCAGCGCCTCGACCGAGTACGGAGCACCGCTTAGCGTGGCTTTATCCAAAGAGTGGGAAGCCATTGGATTTGCCCCCTACGCTACCGTGGCCACCGCGCCCGGGCGGCGCGCGTTTTTATCCAATATCCAATTTTCAAGCTACTCGGGCCGGACACTTTCGGCAGTTATCCCGGCATCTCATTGATTTTTGGGGTGACGCCAATGCTTCACTGAATTAGCTCGTTATCATGGCTATCAGACAGATCCAACAGTAGACGACTGTCGGCTATTTTTCCATCAATCTGGCGCGATCACGCCAAAACGAAAGCGCTAGTTTGAACACTTTAGATTTGACCATCCAGGACCCGCTTGGCGCTTTTTGCAGTCATAGCGAAGTACGAATTCAAGGCGCAGCCCAGGGACTGTTGGCGGGCACAAGGTTTGGCGTCAAAGATTTATACCATTTGAAAGGCTTTAAGACAGGCTTTGGGCATCCGGCTTGGCTTGATTCGCATCCCGCTGCTGAGGTTACCTCTGCCGCAGTGCTGAGCTTACTTTCCGCTGGTGCCAGCGTTGTCGGAAAAACGCACTGTGATGAATTGTGTTTTAGCCTCAACGGTGTCAACAAGTATTACGGCACTCCCCTCAATGTCAACGCACCAGGGTGCATACCAGGGGGCTCCTCCAGCGGTTCCGCCGCAGCAGTGGCAGGTGGATTGGTTGATTTTGCTTTAGGCAGCGACACGGGTGGGTCTATCCGAGTTCCAGCGTCGTATTGTGGAATCTTGGGTATCAGGCCAAGCCATGGCGCAGTTTCACTCGATGGCGCGCTGCCATTCGCACCTAGTTTCGACACGGCGGGTTGGTTTGCGAACACGCCCACGCTCATGAGAGATATTGGGCGGGTGCTGCTGCCTGCGAATTCCTCAGGCCAGCAAGCGGGGCAACTACTCGTCGCCACCGATGCGTTTTTACACGTGGATCAACGCACCTCCATGGCCTTGCAGGCGGTAGTAGGTCAGATGGGCCAGGCATTTACAGGTAGTCGAAACCTTAGTTTTTCCCCCGATGGCCTGGACCCTTGGATGCATGCGTTTAGGGTGATACAAGGCTCTGAGATTTGGCAAACGCATCGCGATTGGCTTATTGGCCTAGGCCCTGAATTCGGCGACGGAATTCGCGAACGGTTTAAATGGGTATCGACGATTACCCCCGAAGAAATTGCTGCTGCAAAAGAGCTTCGCCTGCGCGTTCGAAACTACTTTGACAATCTACTCGTTGACAACGCAGTACTCGTAATTCCCACAACACCCGGTCCGGCGCCCCTTCTCGATACAAGCACGCCCGATTTGGAAAAATGGCGTAACCGATCGCTTGGGCTCTTGTGCATCGCTGGACATGCGGGCTTGCCCCAATTAAGTCTTCCCGTCGCGCAGGTTCAGGGGCGACCTGTGGGCCTATCGCTTATCGCAGCGCGCGGTAATGACCACCTGCTGCTTGAACTAGCTTGCAGCCTAGAAGTGATACGCAAACCTGTCTAAACCAATTAGGCCGATTCAAGGCCCATCATTCCAAGAATAGCGCGCGTTAATTTGCCGTCCGGTTTTGCGATTTCATCGCATTGATCGAAATGGTTGTTTTCCGGAAAAATCAGTCGCTGTACCGACCCTGTTGCGCTTTCCCAAGCCGAAGCAAATGCGGCGCTTTGGCGTTGAAATTCAATAAGCTCCTTGCCTCCGCAGGCCGCTACCGCAGGTGGCAGGGCCGCATGTAAATGTTTTCCAGCACTGTTCCTGTCCACACCGCCTTGGTCAAGATGCAGGTAGGTGTTTCGTTTGGATAGTTTTACCGGTTCTAGGTCATACGGGCCGGAGGTGACTGCGAGTCCTTTGACGGTGTCGCCCGCTAAGCCATATGCTGCCCAGTCCGTTACAGCAACATTCGAAGCCAGGTGGGCGCCAGATGAGTGACCGACTAGGTAGATTCGACGTGCATCTGCATTCCATGTATGCGCATTGCGCGCAATGAACGCGGTAGCCTCACGGCATTGACCGACCATAAGGTCAAGTGAAGCCGTGGGTGCGACACTGAAATTTACCGCGATATAAACGGCTCCAGCGCTGACATAGGTCTCGGCTGCATTGCCCGTGAGGCCAATTTGCTGCGAAAGCCAAGCGCCCCCGTGGAAAAAAATAAGGATAGGCGCTAGTTCTAGGCCATGGGGCCGGTAAACATCCAACCATTCATCGGTATGGTTTCCATAAGCAAGGTGCTCGTGACACTCATAACGCGCTTTAGCTAACTTGGTCCTCAGCGTCCAGCGTCCGTGGTAGTCCGATAAATCTGGGACCAAGGTGGCCTGGTCGTACTGCGCATCTAATTGCGCCTGGTCGTAATCAAGGTATATTTTCTTCATCATAAAGAGCTGATTCGCGCAGTTTGCGATTCAACATAAAGCGCAGATTATTGAGCGGTTCAGTGCACAAAGCTAGGCCCTCAAGCCCCTAGGTAAGCTTCGCGTACACGCGGGTGATTACGCATCTTTTCCGTTGTATCTGCCAGCACAATACGGCCGTTTTCTATGAGGTAAGCACGCGTAGCGACCGACAAAGCCATGGCGGCATTTTGCTCCACCAGCAATATCGTCACTCCGAGCTGATTGATGCTCGCGATTTTCTCGAATAATTGCTCAACAATAATGGGCGCCAATCCTAGTGAAGGCTCATCGAGCAACAATAATCGAGGCCGCCCCATGAGCGCCCGACCCACCGCAAGCATTTGTTGCTCACCCCCTGACATTGACCAGGCCAGTTGCTTATGGCGTTCTTTCAATCGTGGGAAAAGCGCATAAACCCGGTCGATATCTGCATCAATAGTGTCCCCGCGTTTGCGCCACGGCGTGGCGCCTAGCTCTAGGTTCTCTGCGACTGTTAAACCTGGGAAAACCCGTCTACCTTCGGGAGAATGCGCAATGCCTTTGCGCACGATGTCCTCGGGGGCCATCCTGTCGATACTTTCGCCTTCGAATCGGATGCTTCCTGCACTCAGGGGCAACAAACCAGAAACGCTCCGCAAGCTGGTTGATTTGCCCGCACCGTTCGCGCCAATGAGGGTCACGATTTCGCCTTCCGTGACGCGGAAAGACACTTCGCTCAACGCGACAATATTCCCATAGCGCACTTCGATGGCATCGACTTCAAGCATGGTTCACATCCCCGCGCGAGCGGCCCAAGTAAGCTTCGATCACTTCGGGCGAACGCTGCACCTCTGCAGGCGTTCCCTCGGCGATTTTCCGGCCGAAATCAAATACCGTAACGCGATCGGAGACGCCCATCACGAGTTTGACGTTGTGCTCCACAAAGATCACCGTGATGCCGGTATCACGCAATTTGCGGATTATTTGCATCAGCATGGACGCCTCCTGCGGGTTCATGCCAGCAGCCGGCTCATCCAATAGCAATAGCTTTGGCCTGGTAGCGATGGCGCGTGCTATTTCTAAAAGGCGCTGTTGGGCATAGGCTAGGCTATCGGCAGGCCTGTCCGCCATCTCCGCAAGGCCGACGAAGGACAGCGCCTTGAGGGCGTCGTTGCGGATGGCCCTTTCCTCGTCTTTACATTTTGCAGTTCCCAGCAAAATACCAAGCAGACTGCCTGGCGTACGGCATGCGCCACCGACCATCACGTTCTCGACTACCGACAGACTTTTGTAGAGACGAATATTCTGAAAAGTACGCGACATGCCCGCTACCGCGATCGCGCTAGGGCGCTCACCCAGCAACTCCTGCCCCAACAGTTTTACCGAACCTGTATCGGGCGTATAGGCGCCCGACAGCACGTTCAAGAAAGTGGTTTTCCCCGATCCGTTGGGTCCGATCACTGCATGTATCGTTCCAGGCATGATGCTTACGCTTACGCCATCGAGCGCAACCAGACCACCAAACCGTTGCGTTACCGAATCCACCACCAACAAGGCATCTTTAGCATGCGCATCATGGCTAACGATGGATGGCAATGAAACATGGGGACTATCTGGCAGCGCGTTGGAGTTCGGCGCGTTTACAGCACGCTTGCTGTCGGGTTCTTTGCGCTTGCGCCAACGCGCGCCCAAACTCGCAAGGCCTTCGGGGATAAAAATAATGATGAGGATGACGCCGACACCATATAAAACTAGGTACCACTCCTTGAGAAATCGCAGTGCCTCTGGCAAGGCAGTAAGCAGTGCAGTGCCCAATACGGCACCAACGGCCGAACCGGTGCCCCCGACCACCAGCATGGTGAAGAACAAAACCGCCTGCGCATTGGAAAACAGGTCGGGGCTCACGTAATTTACGTAGCTCACGTACAAACCGCCAGCGACCCCGGCGTACATAGACGACATGGCGAACGCCAGCATCTTGATACGGACGGTATCAACCCCTGCGACTTCAGCGGCAATTTCCGAGTCGCGCAAGGCGATCATGGCGCGGCCAAGTTTGGAGGCCCTTACCCGCAGCGCCAGGCCCAGCGCCAGCGCACACCATGCCAATAAAAAGTAGTATTGCTCCAGGTTACCGCTTATCAGGTGCCCGCCAATAGAAACCCCAGGTACGCCGCGTAAGCCAGAGGTGCCGCCGGTCACAGGCTCCCAGTGAATGAGCACCAGCTGCACAATTTCCCCAAACCCAATGGTTGCCATGGCCAAATAATAGGCACGCAGCTTCAAGGTGGGAATGCCAAGCAAAAGACTACACAAGCCGGTAGCGATAGCCGCTAATGGAAGGGCAAGCCAGAACGACACTCCGTTCATCGTAGATAGGGCCGTCACATAAGCGCCTATGCCCCAAAACGCCGCTTGCCCGAAGTTAATTTGTCCGCAGTACCCTGTGATGTAGTTCAAGCCAACCACCACGATCAGGCTGATCAGGCCGAGATTGACCAATTGCAGCAGGTACTTGCCCGGCAGCAAGTGGGGAATCGTTAGCAGAAGAAGGCCAGCAATGCTGGCAACTGTCAAGGTGCGAAAAGTACTTTGCCCTGCACTCATACACGCTCACTTTGTTTCTCGCCGAACATGCCCTGTGGCCGCACGAACAAGAAGGCAACCAATAATACAAACGCAAATGCATCGCGGAAATTTGACGAGATATAGCCCGCAACCAGCGCCTCAATGAGGCCAAGCAACAAGCCAGCGATTACCGCACCATAAAGGTTTCCAAAGCCTCCGATCACACTCACCACGAATGCCTTCAGTCCCAATGCGCTCCCCATGGCGGGGTCGGCAAGAAACAGGGGTGCTACCAGCAGTCCGCCAGCGCCAGCCAACATCGCGCCCAGCATGAACGCGACCGCAACCGTACGATGTACCCGCACACCCACAAGGCGCGCCATTTCCATATCTTGTGACGTGGCCTGAACCATCCTGCCAAAGCGCGTATGCATCAGAAACCACCATTGCACCAGTAGCAAAGCTGCCGTAGTTGCGAATATAAACACGACATGCTTGGACACTACCAGCTCACCAAAATTCCAATGCGCAGACCCGAAAGGTGAAGGCACCGACTGGGGCAAGGGGCCAAAGATAATCAGTACCAGGTTTTCAAGCACGATGCCCACGGCGATGGTGGTAAGAATCACTAGATAGAACGGCTTTCCGCGCAATGGGTAGTAGGCCACCAGCATGAATACCAAGCCGAGTATGGCCATGGCCGCAAAGGTGACCCCATAGGTCATCCACATGGGCATCTGGAAATGTGCAGACCCGGCCAGGCCCATATAGGCGCCTACCATCAACAATTGGCCTTGCGCAAAATTGACGATCCGCACTGCATTGAAAATTTGCAGTAGACCCAGGGCAATGAGCGCGTATATCGCACCCATTGCCAATCCGTTGAGAAGCAACTGAAACATGTTGCGACTCAGTTGCTCCCTGCTTTGATAACCCCAATTTGCTCGGTCACCTTGCCCTTGTTGCGATAAATCCCCATGGTGTGGGCTAGTTCGCCTTCCTTGTCCGCGGTATAGCTGATCATCAGTCCTTGCCAGTCTTTCAAAGCGCGCAGCGAGTCGCGAATTTTTGCGCGATCACAGCCCACCTTTTCGATTACATCCTTAACCATATACATAGCGTCGCGATAGCCGACCCCAAAATTATCCGGTGGTACTTTGGTACGCTCTGAAACATCTTTGGCAAACGCAAGCGCCTTTTGATTGGCGCCAACCTGCGGCAACATGCCGCCGATGCCATAGGCGCCGTCTGACTCTTCAGGCGTTAGGTTTGCCACGGTGGTGGCAGCCACGGTGCTAGGGTTACCGATAACGGGAAGTTCTATTCCCAGCGCTTTGCGTTGTTTGAGAACGATGGCCACATCGCCAGGACGGCCCCACAACAATATGATGTCCGCCCCTGACGTTTTTATCTTGGTGAGTTGGGCAGTCATATCCTTATCGTTTAAGCCGTAGCTTTCTACTGCAACCGGTTTTACCCCTAGCTTGTCAAAAGCTGCCTGCAGTCCTTTAGAGGCGCCCAAGCCATAGTCGTCGGCGACTACCAAAATTGCGGGTTTTGACTTCTTGAGTGTGTCAACGATGTAACGCGGCACCGCATCTGCGAGCTGGCCATCATGCACATGCATGCGTATCAACCAAGGGTTCCCTTGCTTCATGAGTTGCGCATTCGTTCCGGCCACCAAGACCGGCGTCTCGCCGTTCTTGATGGCGTCGTTTTGGGTAAAGATATGCGGGCTTATCATCGAAGAGAACAGCACTACGGGCTTTCCCTCCATCAATCGATTCATTGAATTGAGCGCATTGGGGCCCGATCCAGTCGCGTCTTCAATCGACAACTTAAAAGTCTTGCCGCCCACACCACCGGCTGCGTTGATTTCGCCGATGGCATGCTCGACTCCAAGCTTTGCCTGGATGCCAAGCAGTGCCACGCCAGAGGTCAATGGGGTCGTCAGTGCAATCGGAATGGGGTTGGGGCAACTGGCCGCGCCTTGCGCATAGGCTCCTGACGCAGCTGCACAAGCCGCCACAGCACCGACGAGAAAGCGTAATTGAAGAACGTGCATGAAAGCTCCTAAATGGGCACAAAGTGCATCCAGACTTACTAAAAGTTGATCAGCGATGGGAGCCAAGCCTGCTTTTTGCACCCCGAGGAATCACCGATCAAGTGAACTACGACCCCCAAATATGAAACTTTGTTTCCCTTTGGTAAATCAGTATTTACCCTTGGTAAAGGATAAATGGCCAAAAATGAGACGTGTGGTTTGCTTCATTCGCTTGAGACATATTCCAATGCAGCGCTTTTGCCTGCCAGACAAAGGCCAGTCTAAATACCTAGGGAAGCTCTGCATAAGTCCAAACCCGTCATTGCGGGCGGTGCCTAGGCGCCAGCGCTGATAAAACGTAAGATAAGTTGAGGTAATTGGCTGGCGTTAAGGTGCCAACTCTAGCAGCAGCGCAGCACAACTAACTGGTGCTAAAACAATGGTATTTGCCGCGACTGCAATAAATAGTCCGCCACAAACTGCGCTAATAAAACATGGTGCTCGTTGCCGTGCCATTGGGGCTGCATATATTTTTTGGTGTACCAATGCGCCTGGCTCTCCAGGTGGCAGCCCAGCAAGCCCACGGCACCCTGTACTATCGCCATGGGGTCGCCGTTTGCATAGCTGGCTACGGTTTCAAACTGGCCATTCACGAAGGTGGGGCCGTCATAAAAATACATGCGCTCTTGTTGGTCGCGCCATTGCACCGGGGCTGTGGTGCCATAGGACGCGCGTATATCAGCCCGGGGGCGTTTGATGTATTGCACACAACGCGTACTTTTCAGTAAATTGAAATAATAGGCATCAGCCCAATAAGCGCCCATGCAAATACCCAAGTATTTGCCGCCACGCTGCATAAAGGCGCGCACATCGGGCATATTGAGTTTAAGCAGGCTGCGAAATAAGGTCGCCTCCCCGTCGCCACCGGGAAACACCACCAAATCGACGTCGTCAAAAAACCCGGCGACCACCTTATGCCGAGTGAACAACTTGATGCGTGCCAGCGGCGACAAAGCGGCAATTAAGCCGTTGACCGAATCGGTCGAGCAGGTGGGGTGGTGTATGAAAATGGCAATCGTTTTCATTTTGAAAATATCAAATTACTTGCAGTTTAGGGAACCTCTGCATAAGTGCAAACCCGGCATTGCGAACGCAGCGAAGCAATCCATTTTGGCTTGTCAATCAATTATTCATGGATCGCCGCGTCGCTGCGCTCCTGGGGATGACGGACTTATGCAGACCTTCCTTAGTTCATTGATACCCCGCCTTATCTTCCTTTTTGATTTAAATAAGGGGGCGCCCACCCAATTTAGTCATAACCCGGCGGCGCTTGAAACGCGGCAAATTCCTTCTCCAGTCGTTTAGCCATGTCGATGCACAAGAGGTCGCCGTATTGTGGGCCGATGATTTGGACGCCGCAGGGCAGCCCTGCCTCGGTCAAACCTGCCGGGGCCACTGTGGAGGGCAAATAAGCCATGCCCGAATAACCGGCCCAGAACAATTGCGTGGTGGTCGGCTGGGGTTTGCCGTTTACATGGATCATGCGCTCCCAGCGTTCGCCCTTTTGGTTATGCGCAAATGCCGTGGTCGCGGCAGTCGGGCACAACAAGAAATCGTAGTCTTTGAAAAATGCTTCCCACTGCAATTGCATGCGGTAGCGCTGCTCGTGCAACAGCAGCCATTCGTAGTGCGATAAGACACACCCGCGCAGCATCCATGCCTCGTAGTCATCGCGTTTGGGGTCCAGTGCGGCTGCACGTTCTTGTACGCTGCGAAACTGCTTTGGCGCCAGATTGCGCGCAGTCGCGGCGCGCAACAGCAAAATGAAAGTCTTGTGCGCCTCATGCAAATCGATGTCTGGCCTGGCACTGTCGCTGACCTTGGCACCGGCCTTGCCCAGAAAATCGGCAACGGCTTGCATGCGGTTTTGCACTGCCCTATCCACCGGAGCGGTGGCTGCGGTTTTCAGCACCGCCACCTTGAACTCTTTCCATTGCTTCTTCACCGGTTTTTTCAGATTGACACGCCAGCCGCGCGCATGCACATCATCGCCACCGGCCATGATGCCCAGCGCAATTTCTAAGTCGCGCGCGCTACGGGCCAGCGGCCCCGCCACACAAAGGTCATCGGACGACAGAAAAGTGGGAAGCGCATGGCCTTCCATAGAGCACAAACCAAAAGTGGGTTTGTGGCCATAGACACCGCAGTAATGCGCCGGGTCGCGGATGGACGCGCCTATATCGCTGCCCGTATCCAGCGCAGTCAAACCAGCGGCCAGCGCCGCCGCCGAGCCGCCGGATGAACCACCGGGCACCCGCGACACATCCCAGGGGTTGTTGGTGGTGCCATAAACCGGGTTAAAGGTTTGCCAGTCGGCCAGCATGGTGGGCACATTGGTCTTGCCAAAAATGACCGCCCCGGCAGCGCGGTAACGCTTGACCGCGTCCGCGTCTGCGGCGGGCAAATGCTGCTTCATGTCCAAGCGCCCCCAAGTGCTGGGCAAACCGCTGATGTCAAACGACTCCTTGATGGTCATGGGCAAACCATGCAAAGGGCCGCTGCTTTCGCCGCGCAGCGTCATGCGGTCGGCGGCGCGCGCCTGCTTTTTGGCGTTCTCAATGTCAAGCACCACGATGGCGTTGAGCGCCGGGTTGAAGCGCTCGACGCGTTGGAGGTAGGCATTAAGCAACTCCAGGCTGCCGATTTTTTGCTGCCGGATGGCAGCGGCCAGTTGGTGCGCCGGTGCGAAGGGATTGAAGTGCATGGGTTTAGCCTTTATCCGAACTACTTGACTGCTGAGACAGTGAGACAAGCTATTTTCACTCCCGCGCCCCACAGTCTTGGCATGGTGAAGTGCATGAGGAAGAACCGCCGGAGTTCATCGGCGGTAAAGGACAACGATACTCCAGCTTTGCAGACCACTGATAGTGTTTACCCTAGGGAGAGTTCGCGTAAGTGCGTCATCGCGGGGAGCGCAGCGACGCGGCGATCCATGCAGGCATGAAGCCAAAGATTGCCACGGCCTTCGGCCTCGCAATGAACTGTGCTCCCAGTCAAGCAAATTCTGCTGAAAAGGAGACATTTTTCGTCGCCACAGCATGCGCTTGGCGCAGCAATTTATGCGCGATGGCGATGCTGATCACTTTACTAGGCTTGCCTTGCGCCT
>CAJBBZ010000014.1 GCA_903951445.1 uncultured beta proteobacterium | reverse complement strand
TTAGTTCTTTATAAATCTCGTAGTTTTGTAAGGTTTTGAGTTGAGTCGATGAGGCGAAATCTGACTTCACTTCATAACACACAACCCAGGAAAATGTAGATCAGCAAGATCGCGATCATCACGCTCATCGCGCTAAAGCCACTGGCCTGCACCCAAGCTGCCAGTTCCACCGGCATTTGCGACAAGGCCAACGCGGTATTGAGCATGTCCGCGCCTAGCAGCACCAGGTAAATCATGGCGGTGGCTTGCGCCGTACCCAAGAGGCTATCGACAACACCACGCATGCGCATGCCGCCGCTCACCATCGCCAAAATTCCACAGGCCGCAGCCCCAATCGCCGCTGCTTCGGTAGGGTTGGCCCAGCCACCGTAAATGCCTACGATGACCACCAAAAACACCAATAACACGGGCAGCACCCGCACCAGCGCCTGCAAGCGCTCAGGCCAGGCAACCCGCGGACCGGCAGGGCCGGATTCAGGCCGCAGCGTAACCATGATTTTGACCACCAGCATGTAACCCGCCGTGGCAATCAGACCCGGCAGCACCGCCGCCATGAACAATTTGCCGATCGATTCTTGCGTCAATATCGCATAAATCACCAAGGGCACCGAAGGCGGAATCATGATGCCCAGGGTGCCGCCTGCGGCCAGCGCGCCAGTAGACAAAGCGCCCGAATAACCAAAGCGGCGCAACTGCGGCAGAGCCACTTGCCCCATGGTCGCAGCCGTGGCCAAAGACGAGCCGCAAATCGCGCCAAATCCGGCACAAGCCCCGATGGCGGCCATGGCGATACCGCCTTTGAAATGGCCCATAAAGGCTTCGACAAAGCGGAACAGCGACGCGCTTAAACCCCCGTGGGTAGCAAACTGGCCCATGAGTAAAAACAAGGGGATGACCACAATGTCATAGTTCGACAGGCGCGCATAGGCCAAGTTTTTCAGGAAATTAAGCAGCGGCGCCCATTGCGCGTCGGTCAAGAAAAAATACGCAGTCGCGCCCGCGCTGAACATGGCGATACCGATAGGCACCCGCAATACCAGCAAGACCATCAAGCCAGCAAAGACCAGCGAACCCAGGGCAATTCCGCTCATGCCACGCCCCGCGCCACGCTGGCGTCCAAGCCGTGTTGCCAATAGACCCAGGCCTTATAAAAACCGGCTAAGGCCAGCAGAAAAAAACCGGGCACCATCAGCATTTGGGCGATCCACACCGGCCAACCCAATATCATGCTGGTCTCCCCGGCGGCTTTGATGGACAGCGCGCCCATACAAGCCCGCCAAGTAATCAGCGCACCAAAAATACCCACGAGCAGCGAGCCCATGGCGTCTAGGCGGCACACCGTCACCGGGCTGGCGTGGGCGGTAAAAAAATCTACCTTCACGTCGCCACCCTGCAAATGGCAATTCGCAAAAAAGCAAGCCGATGCAAACGCCGCCGCCATTTGCAAGACTTCCATATCGCCGGGCACCGGCGCCGAAAACAGCTTGCGCCCCACGATGCTGACGATGCTCATGGCCACCAGCAGCACAAATACCAGGCCACCCGCTATCGCCAGCGCTTTGGAAGCACGCAGCAACACATGGCCAAAGGGCCCGAAGGCATAGGCCGGCTTGGGGGCCGCATCGTCCAGTGGGATATCTTGCATAAGTGCGAATAGCTTTACTTGTACATCACAGGCAAACCCGCCGGACCGACTGCTTGCGGTCCAGCGCGGGGATGCGTGTAGCCGGGCTTATTTACCCGAGTTTTTGACGATGAGCGCGCGCGCGTTGTCCAACAGCATCTTGCCGTTGGCACCGTTGGCTGTCACTTCAGCCACCCATGCGTCGGTCACGGTCTGTCCGACTTTTTTCCAACTTTCGAGCTCCGACTTGGGAATCACATTGGTGGTGTTTTTGGTCGTCAGCTTTTTGCCCTCTTCGTCGGCTTGCAAAAAGGCTTTACCAGCCATGCCGGACAAGGCTTTTCCGCTGTTGGCGTCAATCACTTTTTTCAGGTCCGGCGGCAGGCTTTCGTAACGTACCTTATTCATGGCCAGCAAAAACACCGAGGTATAAATCGCAGGCTCGGTCGGGTCGGTTTCGGAGTGGAATTTCACCAGCTCTTGAATCTTCACCGCAGGCACCACTTCGTAAGGCACCAGGGCGCCGTCGATCACCGACTTGGCCAGCGACTCACTCACCGCTGGCACGGGCATGGAGACCGGTGTCGCACCCAGCGCGGCCAGCATTTTGTTGGTCTGCCGGGTGGGGGCGCGCACTTTTTGGTCTTTCAAGTCGGCCATCACCTTGATCGGCTTTTTAACCATGTGGAACACGCCATCGCCATGCACATGGAAGGCCAGCGGGTAAATGTCTTTGAATTCAGCGGCGTCGTACTGCTGCACATAGTCCCACAGTGCTTTGCTGGTGCTTTCGGGGTTTTGCATCATGAAGGGCAGCTCAAACACTTCCACCAAGGGGAAGCGGCCAGCGGTATAGCCGGGCAGGGTCCAAATCACATCGACGATGCCGTCTTTAACCTGGTCAAACAATTGCGGCGGCGTGCCACCCAATTGCATGGAAGGGTAAATTTGGCACTTGAGCCGATCGCCCGAATCCAGGGCGATGCGGTCGCACCAGGGTTTGATAAGCATGGTTTGCGCATACGAGCCCGCAGGCAGAAAGTGATGCACCTTCAGGGTCACGGTGTCCGCCGAGGCGGCCATGGCGGCGGTCAACAGCGATGCAGTCAGCCAGGCTTTGATTTGTCGTTTCATCTTGTCTCCTTAAAAAATGGTTTCAATTACCGCAAAACTGGGTTTCATGGGTGGCCGGGCCACAGCGCCGATGGCACCATGACCTCACCACGCATCAGCAAACGTGCGGTGCGCAGCAAAGCAGCGCGGGTCACGTTTTGCGGATTATCCGGGTCCAGCCCCAAGTCCACGCTGAACTCGCCGCTGGGGTGCTCGACCGACACCAGGCAACTGTCACCTGAGGCGGCGATCTGCGCGCTACCTTCGCACACCGAACCGCGCAAAACACAGGCGGTGGCCACCGTCACCGCCGCCAACACGCCGATGGCGTCGTGGCACAAATGCGGAATAAAGCTGCGGGTGGCCAGCGTGCCGCCTTCGCGCGGCGGGGCGATCAACGTCATCTTGGGATAATTTTTTTTGCTGACATCGCCCAGGCCCATCAGCACCGAGGCTTGCAGGCGCAGCGCCTCCAGGCGCGCTTTGAGCGGGGCATTCGCGTTGAGTTGTTCTACGCTTTCATAGCCAGTGCAGTCCGCATCGGCCGCGTTCAAAATAATGAGCGGCATACCGTTGTCGATGCAGGTGATGTCCAGTTGCCAGGTCTGATCGCCCTCAAGCGCCACCGAAATCCGGTCGCGCACTTTGCCGGTGGGCAATAGGCCCGCACACACCGAGCCTGCGGTGTCCAAAAAATTGATGGTTATTGGCGCTGCGCTGCCCGGCGCACCATCGATGCGCGCATCGCCCGCGTATTGCACCGCGCCGCTGCGTGTGTCCACGGTGATGTCGCATTGCATGCCGGTGTTGAGCGTGAGTACGCGCAAGGTGGTGCGATCGCCTTGCACCGCTGCCATCCCAGTTTCTAGCGCGAAGGGCACGACGGCGGCCAGCATATTGCCGCAGTTGGGCGTGGTGTCCACGGTGTCTTTGTTCGGTTGCAATTGGGCAAACAAAAAGTCCAGGTCCACGCCGGGCAAACTCCCCGGCGCGACTATGCCCACCTTGCTGGTCAACGGATGGGCGCCACCCAGACCATCGATTTGGCGCGCATCCGGCGAGCCCATAGCGGCCAGCAACACGCGGTCGCGCAGTGCAGGGTCGCTGGGCAAGTCCGAGGATTTGAAAAACGGCCCCTTAGACGTGCCGCCACGCATCAACATACAAGGTATTTCGGTTTGGGCGGGCATGGAATGCGGTGCGAAGTAAAGCGGAGTCGGGGCCGGGTAAGTGCAAGACGGATTGTGCGGGCAGCGCCGCTTGGCAATAAGTAGGCAGCCCATCTAACAGATATAGCAAAATAGCATATCCCTTAATGGGTCATAACATAAAACAGCATCGAGCAGCCTATGGACCTCAAGCAACTGGATTACTTTGTGCGCGTGGCCGAGCTAGGCAGCTTTACCCGCGCCGCCCTAGCGCTGGACATTGCGCAACCGGCTTTGAGTCGCCAGATCCGCCTGCTGGAACTGGAGCTGCAGCAAACTTTGTTACTGCGCAACGGGCGCGGCGCACTGCCCACCGAGGCGGGCAAGCTGCTGCTAGACCACAGCCGGGGCTTGTTGCACCAGGCCGAGCGCATTCGCGAAGACATGGCGCTCGCGCGCGGGGCGCTGGCCGGTCGCGTGGCCCTGGGTTTGCCGCCTAGCGTGGCCCGCGTGCTGACCGTACCGCTGATGCGCGCCTTTCGCCAGGAACTGCCCCAGGCACAGTTGTCCATCAGCGAAGCGCTGTCGGCCAGCATGCAAGAAGGCTTACTAAGTGGACGGCTGGACTTAGCGGTGCTCTATGAAAACGCCAATCCACAAGGTCTGGAAATCAGCCACCTGCTGGACGAGGCCCTGGTACTGGTGCAATTACGCCAGCCCCCTGCCAAGGGCGCGACGGAGCGGGCAGCGGGCGCGGCCATTAGCATGCAAGAGGTGGCGCAATTGCCGCTGGTCATTCCCAGTCGGCCCAATGCCATCCGCATGCATGTGGAGTCCGAAATGGCACTTCTGGGCTGCAAGCCGATGGTGGCGCTTGAAATTGATGGGATTTCGGCCATCCTAGATTTGGTGCAGGACCAGGCGGGTAGCGCGATATTGCCGCGCAATGCAGTGGTGCGCTCGCTGCGCCCCAAAGCCTTTCGCACCCGCAGCATTGTGGCCGCTAGCGGCCAAGCGCTGGCCATACGTATGAACCTCGCGTGCAGCGCGCTGCGGCCCTCCACGCTGACCCAACAGGCCACCATGGCCTTGCTGCGTCGCACCGCGCTGGAATTGTTGTGAAACTCTGGACCGCTCAGGCCTGGCGCGCCCCCGCTCTGGTGTTTTAGCGCGGTGTCAAAACTTCGGGGTTCAAAGGCGTCAGCGCTTTGCCTTGCGTCAGGTAGCCGATTAAATTGTCCACCGCCAAATCGGCCATGGCCTGGCGCGTGCCGGGCGTAGCGCTGGCGATATGGGGCGTCAGTACGACATTGGGCACGGTAAGCAAATCCGGGTGGACCTTGGGCTCGCCTTCGTACACATCCAATCCGGCGGCGGCGATCGTGCGATTGCGCAAAGCCTGCGCCAAGGCGGCGTCATCGACGATACCGCCGCGCGCCAGGTTGATCAAGATGGCCGTAGGCTTCATAGACGCCAACTCCGCTGCGCCAATGGTGTGGTGCGAAGCGGCGCTATAGGGTACGACCAGCATCACATGGTCCGCACTTTGCAGTAATTCTTGCTTGCCCGCATAACTTGCTTTGCAGGCCGCTTCGGTGGCTGCATCTAGGCGGCTGCGGTTGTGATAAATCACTTGCATGCCAAAGCCAAAAGCCGCACGGCGGGCAATCGCCTGCCCGATACGCCCCATGCCAATAATGCCCAAGGTGCTGCCGTGCACCTCGGCGCCCGAGAACATGTCATAGCTCCAGCGCGTCCACAGCCCGGCGCGCAAAAAATGCTCGCTTTCGGTCACGCGCCTGGCCGTCGCCAGCAAGAGGGCAAACCCAAAATCAGCCGTGGTTTCGGTCAGTACATGCGGCGCATTGGTGCCCAGCACACCGGCAGCGCTCATGGCGGGCAAATCAAAGTTGTTGTAGCCCACCGTCATATTGGCGCAAATTTTCAGATCCGGGCATTGGGCTAACAGCTCAGCGTCCATGCGCTCGGTGCCGGTGGCGAACACGCCGACTTTGCCCCGCATACGGCGCAGCAACTCGGCCCGGTCCCATAGCACATCGTCCGGATTAGATTCGACCTCGAAATGTTCAGACAAGCGGTCAATCACACTTTGAAAAATAGCGCGGGTGACCAAAATACGGGGTTTGGAAGTGCTCATAGTAGTAGTTAAGAACGGTTTTATTGTTAAGTGGAAAGCGAAAACGATGGTAGCGCAAGCCTTGGGGCCGCGAAGTCTGCCCGTAATGAGCGATCAATCTAGCCAGTGCGTAAATTCAGCCACTGGCACGCGAGGCGTTACAAAGCCATTGACCGGTTCATCCGCGTCGGCATAGCCCAGGGCCATGCCGCAGACCAGCATTTCGCCCTCACCCGCACCAATGTGCGGCATGATGATTTTGGCAAAACCATTCCAGGCCGCTTGCGGGCACGTGTGCAAGCCGCGCCCACGCGCGGCCACCATGATGCTTTGCATAAAGGCGCCGTAGTCCACTAGCGAGCCGCGCCCCATGACGCGGTCGACGGTGAACATCAGGCCGACCGGCGCATCAAAAAAGCGGTAATTGCGCTGGTGCTGGGCGTGCATCTTGTCCTTGTCACCTTTGCCAATGCCCAGCAAGCCGTAAAGGCCCCAGCCGTTTTCGCGGCGGCGGTCTATATAGGGGCTGACCCATTTTTCCGGGTAGTAGTCGTATTCCTCGCGGTAGGTTTCGGCAAGGGAGGGCTCGGCGCGCATGGCGTCGTGGGCGGCGCAGACCTTGTGCACTAAGGTGTCGCGGCTGGCGCCTTGCAACACATAGACGCGCCAGGGCTGGCAATTGGTGCCCGATGGCGCCCGGCTGGCGACTTCCAAAATCGCCTCGATGTCGGCACGCGCCACGGCCTGCTGCGTAAAGGCACGCACTGACATACGGCTACGAATGGCCTTGTCAACGGCCTCGGTCTGACTCAACTGCTGCATGCAAAAGCTCCACTCTTTGAAAAAAACATGGGCGCCGACACGGCCCGTACCGAAAAACCCCGCGCAAGACCCACTAGGCCGACCCAGATTGCAAAGGCTCCAGGGCGCGCACTAGGGCCAATGGTAGCGGCGCAGGCTGGCGGCTGGCAGCATCGACATAGACATGCACAAAATGGCCTTGCGCCGCGGCTGATTCCTGACCAGCGGCAAAAACGCCCAATTCATAACGCACGCTGCTACGACCCCGGTGCGCCACCCGCAGGCCCAACTCCACCGTCTGCGGGAAGGCCAAGGGAGAAAAATAATTGCAATGGGTTTCGACCACCAGTCCGATCACCGCGCCATCGCGGATGTCCAGCGCGCCCTGCTCTATCAAATAAGCGTTCACGGCGGTATCAAACCAGCTGTAATAGACCACGTTGTTAACATGCCCATAGGCATCGTTGTCCGCCCAGCGGGTGGTGATGTTGCGCCAGTCGCGGTAGGTACTGCGCGGAGCCGGTTCAGGTTTGGTCATAGAGGGTAAAAAAGGGTTAAACGGCCTTACCTAGGCTGCCAAGAGCGCGCCAAGTGGCCGGTTCAGGCCCATTTTGCCATCGCAGTGGGCTTGTCCAGCCTCCCGACCCAAGTGCCCAAAATCCGATGCTTCAGAGGGAAAAGGCCCGCCGAACCGCCCTGCATCAAGAAATTTTCACTTTTTTTGCTGCATTGCAACAAAAATGTCTTGTAAGACCAGGTTTCATCCCTATAATTCATTCATGCTGCACTGCAACATAGCCAACAAGGGCCAGGTTACGGAGCAGATAGTGTTTCTAAACCTGGTCTGTACATTTAACTTTGGAGTATTTTCATGCTAACCGTAGAACAAGTCGTCGCTTCCCACAAATCCAACCTCGAAACTCTGTTTGGCCTGACCAGCAAAGCTTTCGAAGGCGTTGAGAAAATTGTTGAACTCAATCTGGCCGCTTCCAAAGCTGCTCTGTCTGAGGCTTCTGCCCACACCCAAACCTTCATGAGCGTCAAAGATGCCCAGGAACTGATGGCTCTGCAATCTGGCCTGCTGCAACCCTTGGCCGAAAAGACTGCTGCTTACAGCCGTCACCTGTATGACATCGCCAGCGGCGCTGGTGCTGAGTTCACCAAGACCATGGAAGCCCAAGCTGCTGAAGCCCAGCAAAAAGTGGCCGCTTTGGTTGACAGCGCTGCTAAGAACGCACCCGCAGGCTCTGAGTCCGCTGTTGCCATGATGAAAAGCACGGTTGCCGCTGCCCACAATGCATTGGAATCGGTTCAAAAAGCTGTCAAGCAAGCTACCGACGTAGCCGAGGCCAACTTCAACGCCATGGCAGCTACTGCTACCACCGCGACCAAGCAAGCTACTGCGTCCAGCAAAAAGCGTTGATCAGTCAGGCGGCAGCAAGTTTTTTTAAGCTTCTGCCGCAACCCAAGGGAAAACCCTGATACGATAGGTTTATTGGGAGCGAAAGCTTCCTGTCGATTGTCTCCTCGGATCCTTTCGAAACCTTTGGTTCAGGGATCCCTTCAAGGCCTCGTTGCAAGACGAGGCCTTTTTTTTGGTCTCGGATTTAGATGTCCCCGGGGAAGCGCTGCCGGACTCGTTCAACGCAAAGACGCCGCGAGGGGCCACCTATAAGTGCTTGATTCAGAAAGTCAGATAGAGTACGCCCCGCCACGTCGCTTCGGTCTTTGCGGCCGAGGGCAAGGCTGACGATGACGGATTTGTACTTTTGTGGACATGCGCCAGGCTGCCCAAGCCCACGCATCAGCGCGACTTCACCTCTATCGCAGCGCGCAACTGGGGCAAAGCCGCCAGCATGGCTTTGCGGCCCGCTTCGATGGAGCGCTTGCGGGCTCCAAAGTCCGCGCTGGAAATGCCCAGCAACTGGGGCCGGATCACCACATCAGCGCCTTGCAACTCCAGGCTATTTATGCTCTTGCCCATGATGGTGAAGGTTTGCAAAAGAATCTCCAAGGTACCGCTGGCCGAGGCGGCTTCTGGCGGACTGGAAATGTCCACCGCAATAATGAGTTCCGCCCCCATTTTTTTGGCCGCGCGCACTGGCACCGGCGAAACCAGACCGCCATCCACATATTCGCGATTGCCAATCTTGACGGGTTGAAAAACCGCCGGAACCGCACTGGAAGCACGAACCGCTGTACCGGTATCGCCGCGCTGGAAAACAATGTCATTGCCACTGTTCAGGTCAGTGGCCACAATTCCCAGCGGCATGGGCATGGCTTCGATGGGTTTTTGCCCGACTTGGGCGTTCACATATTTGGCCAAGGCCTCGCCGCGCAATGCGCCACGGGTGAAAACCTGGAGGGTCCAATCGGCAATAGTCGCCTCTTCCATGGTTTCGGCGATGTGCTGCAACTGCGCACCGGTTTTACCGCTGGCATACAGCGCTGCTACCAGGCTGCCCGCCGAGGTGCCGCTTACCAATACCGGGCGGATGCCCGCTTCTTCCAAAACTTGAATCACACCCACATGGGCAAAGCCGCGTGCGGCGCCACCACCCAGCGCCAAGCCGATGCGCGGCGGTGTTTTGACAACGGGTGCAGGCGGGGGCGCTGGTGGCTGCGTTGGGGTCGGCAGTTCGGCAACAGGCGTTTTGGCAGGCCCTGGCGTTGGGGCTTCCTCGCTTTGCGCCTTGCCTGCGGGTGCGGCGGGCTGGCTAGTTTCAATTGCTGGCACCTTTTCGCCTGTCTGCGCCGTACCCACGACCACGGGTGCTTTAACGGATGGCGCGGAAGCGCAAGCACTTAATAGTGCGACCATTGCGCCAACCAAAACGATTTGCAAGCTTTGCTTCATGAAGTCCCTGACCCTGTGTGAAAATGAAAAAATCAGATTGTGCAGGACAAAGGTAATCCTATGAAACGTCCGGCCCCGTGGGCGGCAAAAGTTGTCGCATTGCTGGATACTGGCAATAAGGCGGCGGCGCTGGCGCAAATCAAAGTGGCGCCTTCGGTGCGCGATGTGCAAGCACTTCAGCTTCTGCTGGGTCGCCATGCGCAATGGAAAAAAGACGGGATGGTGACGCAAGCGGTGGACGACCAGATCGCCAGCTTGTCGCACCCGCGTTTACATCGATCGCCCTAAAACTTCGCCGCATCCGCTTAGCCGCCGCGCGGTGGCTAAGCGCGGCGCAAAAACTTGTCAGGGATTTAAGAAACGGAAGGCTTCTTGTGCTTGCCCGCTTTGTGCTTCTTCGCGCTGACTTTATGTTTGTGGGCGTGCTTTTTAACCGCTTTTTTGTGCGACTTCACAACCGTTTCGGTACCGGCAGGCACGACGGTGGGCTTGGTTTGCGCGGAAGCCACTGCGGCACCCAGGGCAAGCAAGAGTCCAACGAAAATCGTTTGTAATTTCATGATTTTTTATCCTAAAGAAGCTTAAGCAGTCCAGAACGACCGGATGTCTTTAATACTAGCACGCCGCCCCCATCCCAATGCCGAACTAAGCAGATAAAGCGTGCAAAGACGCCGCAGCGTCGCTGGTGGGATTGCTAGGGCAAGGCGGCCACGGCACGCCGGTAGGACACAGATTGCAGCATGCCCTCCCAGGCCAAACACGGCACTTTGGGCAAGAGCTCCAAGCGCCTCGCGTGATTTTCTGGTTTAGGCTGATACGCGCCTGCGTTTTGCGCCAGACTGAGCTCTGCTAACACCGTGTCTAAAGGCGAATCGCCCGGCGTGCCTAGCAGGGACTGGTTGCACAGCAAGGCCATGTCGCAACCGGCCTGCAAGGCGGCCAACACTGCTTGTGTGGCACTGATTTCACGCCCCTGAATCTGGCGCGCACCGGCCATGGACAAGTCATCGCTAAAGATTGCGCCGCCAAAGCCCAGGCTTTGGCGCAACACTTTTTGCAACCAGACGGCAGAAAAACCAGCAGGCAGGCTATCGACCTTCGGGTACACCACGTGCGCCGGCATGACGGCTTGCAACACCAGATCCAGCGTGGCGTAGGGCGCCGCGTCTTTGGCCAACATACTGCGCAAACTGCGCTTGTCCACCGGTACCGCAAGGTGCGAATCGGCCCGCGCATAGCCGTGGCCAGGGAAATGTTTGGCGCAATGGGCTAGGCCGGTTTGCGCCATGCCTTGTATCAGGCTTTGGGCGAGCAAGCTCACGATGCGCGCGTCATCTGAAAACGCGCGATTACCAATGACGCTGCTGGCGCCGTAATCCAGGTCCAGCACCGGGGCAAAACTCATGTCCACACCGCAGGCGCGCAATTGCGCGCCCATCACATGCCCGCAAGCCAGCGCGGCGCGGCTGGCGGCCAAAGGCCCAGCTTGGCGGCCCGCGCGGGGCGCAGCCACAAACATTTCGCCCAGCGCGCGCATGGGCGGCAAATGCACAAAACCGTCATTGCGAAAGCGCTGCACGCGCCCGCCTTCGTGGTCCACGGCGATTAACAGGTCCGGACGCAGGCGTTTGATGCTGGCACACAAGGCTGTCAATTGCGCACGGTTTTCCCAATTGCGGCCAAACAAAATCAAGCCGCCTACCAGCGGATGGCGAAGGCGCTTTTTGTCCACCGCAGTTAACTGCGTGCCCGCGATGTCAATCATCAAGGGCGAATGTTGATTCGTCGTTTTCATGCCAAGGGTCTTAAGTCGCAGCGGGGCGCAAAGCACCAGCAGCTTCGGCAGCATCGTCGCCCTGCGCAGGCAGCGCCGCTTGCGCGACGGGACGCGACTCTATGATGCAAAAACTCACCGCATAGTCGGTTTCATCGCTCAGGCTAATTTGCGCGTGCAAACCGCGCGCCTCACACCAATCTTTTAAAGCACCATGCAAGACCACCACCGGCGCGCCACTGGGCAGTTTGGCAATTTCGCAAGAGCGCCAGGTCATGGGCATGCGCATGCCTAAACCCACGGCTTTGCTAAAGGCTTCTTTGGCACTGAAACGGGTTGCTACATAGCGCACACCGCGCTCGGGCCAACGGCTGCTGCGGGCTTTCCAAGTGGCCAATTCGCCGGGCGCCAGTACTTTGGCAGCAAAGCGCTCGCCATGGCGCTCCAGGCTGGCGCGTATGCGCCGCACGTCACAAATATCCGTACCAATGCCGAAAATCATGGGCGCAAACACGCCATATAGGCTTGCACCGCGCCGGTATAGCCGCGCTCTAAAGCGTCACCAATCAGCGCATGGCCGATAGAGACTTCGCGCACGCCGGGCACCGCGCGGAAAAAAGGCGCCAGATTGTCCAAATTGAGGTCGTGCCCGGCGTTAATGCCCAAGCCCGCATCGGTAGCGGCGCGCGCAGCCAGCGCAAAACGCTCCAACTGGACCTGCGCCCCGGCGCTACCCCAAGCCGCCGCGTAGGGCTCGGTGTACAGCTCCACGCGGTCCGCACCCACGGCTTTGGCGCCGGCCATGGCATCGGCCTCTGCATCCATGAACAAGCTCACACGCACGCCCCAGGCCTGCGATTGGGCAATCAAGGGGCCCAGCACCTCGGTGTCCTGCGGAAAGCTCCAACCGTGGTCGCTGGTGAGTTGGCCTTGCCCGTCTGGCACAAAGGTGAGTTGGTGCAAAGGCAAATTGCGCGCCACCAGGTCGGCAGCGACGTCCATCAAGTTGTGCAACGGGTTGCCTTCAACATTGAATTCGCGGTCCGGCCATTGCCGCATCAATTCGGCCAATTCGAGCACATCGCTGCTGCGGATATGGCGCGCATCCGGGCGCGGATGCACCGTAATACCCGAAGCTCCCGCCTGCAAACACAAGGTGGCAGCGCGGGTCACGCTGGGAATGCCCAGGTGGCGGGTATTGCGCACCAAGGCCACTTTATTCAAATTAACAGACAGTGCGGTAAAAGAGGTGTGCATGGCAAACGGACAGCTTCTTTAGGTTCAAAGGATAAAAATACTAATAGGACTGGATGTCCACCATCATCTGGCGGGTGCGCAGCGTGCGAACCCCGCAATGGTAGTGCAGCAGCGCACGCAACAAGGGCTTGAGGGCGGTGCTCAGCGGCGCACAGGCACGCAAGGTGTCGGTGAAGCGGCTGCCTTCAGACAAAGCGCTCTGCAAATCCGTCCATTGCGCACCGCTTAAAAAAGCCCGGTCGTCCGCATGGGCCTGGCGCAGCCCGCCCTCAGGCACCAGGGTGTAGGACTGGTCTGCCTCCAAGGCCTCCAGGGTCAGGGTTTGCACATCGAGCTGCGGCAGCAAGCCCACTTCGCGCAAGAGCAGTAACTCATAACTGCGCAGCGCCGCTTCCAGCACTTCTTCGTGCGCGCTGGCCAGCACCGCGACGACGCTGGCATAGACATCGAACAAAACCGGGTGCGGATCGTCACGCGCCAAGAGCGTGAGCAAGAGCTCGTTGAGGTAATAACCCGAGAGCAAAGCCTCGCCCGTGGGCATGACATGGCCGCCCTGCCACTCGGCGCTTTTGAGGGTGCGGATTTCGGCATCCCCACCGAATGCCAGATGCAGGCGCTGCAAAGGGAGCAGCACAGGCCGAAAACTGGAGCTAGGCCGTTTGGCGCCTTTGGCGATCAGGGCGATGCGCCCGTGGTGGCGCGTAAACACCTCCAGAATCAGGCTCGATTCGCTCCAGTCGTAGCGGTGCAGTACAAAAGCCGGTTCGTCTGCAATGCGCTTGACGGCCATTTACTCGTATCCGAAAGAGCGCACGCGCGCTTCGTCGTCGGCCCAGCCGGAGCGCACTTTGACCCACATCTCAATAAACACTTTGGCATCGAGCAGCTTTTCCAGCTCCACCCGGGTTTCGGTGCCAATGCGTTTGATGCGCTCGCCTTTGTCGCCAATGACCATGGCTTTGTGGCCGTCACGCTCAACTACGATAGTCGCGGCAATACGCAGCAATCGCTTTTGTTTACCGCGCCCGGCTTCTTCTTCAAATTTGTCGATGACCACCGTCGAGGTGTAAGGCAACTCGTCGCCCGTGAGGCGAAACAGTTTTTCACGCACGGTTTCACTAGCCAAAAACTTTTCGCTGCGGTCGGTTAGCTCATCGGCGGCGTACCACCAGGCTTGCTCGGGCAGGTATTTCTCGCAAATGCCCAGCATGCGCTCAATGTCTTTGGCGTTTTTGGCCGATATCGGCACAAATTCCGCGAACGCATGGCGCTGCTGCATCTCCTGCAGCCAGGGCGCAATGTCGGCGCGGCGGTTTACTTGATCGAGCTTGTTGGCCACCAGCAATGTGGGCACTTCTTTGCTGAGCAAGGCCAGCACTTTGGCATCGGCCTGGTTGAACATGCCCGCCTCGACCACGAACAAAATAAGGTCCACATCACCCACCGCGCCCAGCACGGTTTTGTTGAGCGAGCGATTGAGGGCGTTGTTATGCCGGGTCTGGAATCCGGGTGTGTCGACAAACACAAATTGCGAGGCACCGCGCGTGTGCATACCGGTGATGCGGTGGCGCGTGGTTTGGGCCTTGCGCGAGGTGATGCTGATTTTTTGCCCTACCAAGGCGTTCATCAGCGTGGACTTGCCCACATTGGGTTTGCCCACAATCGCGACCAAACCGCAGCGCTGGCCGGGTGCGCCCTGCTCGCCTGCTTCGGCCAGGCGCGGCATGGTTTTGAGCAGGCCCGCCAGCATGCTGTCCACGTCTTGCTCCTGCGGCACCTCGGTATCCGGCGGTGGCGAAGTTGTTTTACTTTTAGTTGGCATGCGGGGCTTTGGAGTGAATAGTTTGCAGCATCGCGCTGGCGGCGGCTTGCTCGGCGGCGCGGCGCGAACCACCAATGCCGCGCTCTACCAAGGACAGTTGCGCAATTTCGCACGCCACATCGAAGGTCTGCTGGTGCGCCGCGCCCAAGGTGTTGACCACTTTGTAGTCGGGCAAGGGCATTTTGCGCGCCTGCAGCCATTCTTGCAATTCGGTCTTGGGGTCTTTGCCAATGGCGGCCATGCCCGGGTTGACATCGACTTTGTCAAACAAGCGTTGAACCAAGCCCTGCGCTGCGGGGTAACCAGCATCCAGGTAGATGGCGCCAATAATCGCCTCCAGCGCATCGGCCAGGATGGACGGACGCTTGGAGCCGCCCGAACGCATCTCACCATCACCGAGTTTGAGCAGGGGCGACAAGCCCAAATCCAAAGCCAGCTTGTGCAAAGTCTCCTGGCGCACCAGGTTGGCGCGCACGCGGGACAGGTCGCCTTCGGGCAGGGACTGCAACTTGGCGTACAAAAAATCCGAGACCGCCAGGCTGAGCACGGAGTCGCCCAAGAATTCCAAGCGCTCGTAATGGTCGGAAGAAAAGCTACGGTGCGTTAAGGCCTGCGCTAGCAAGGCCGGATGCTTGAATTCATGTTGCAGGCGTTGCTGCAATTGCACAAGCTCGGGTTTCACGGTGCGCCCTTATGCCGCAGTACTACCGGCGCGCAGCGCGCCGCTGGTCTGATTTGCCCCAGCATCAATGGAAGGGCCCGACGCGCTTGAGGTTGCCGAAGTTCATCCATACAAAAAAGGCTTTACCGACAATGTTTTTCTCGGGCACAAAGCCCCAGTAACGCGAGTCCATGGAGTTGTCGCGGTTGTCCCCCATCATGAAAAAGTGGCCCTCGGGCACCTTGCAGGTCACGCCCTCGATGGTGTAATTGCAGCCCTCAGAACCGGGGAATTTGTCGGCTCCTGGGACAAATGCCGGGCGCTGCTCGTCATTGAGTACGCGGTGGCTTTGGGTATCAAATTTTTCTTCAAATTGCTTGAAGTAACGCATCGCGTCTTCATCAAAAAATTCGGGCACCGAATCGGTGGGAACCGCTTGGCCGTTGATGGTCAGGCGCTTGTTCAGGTAGGCCACGGTGTCGCCGGGCACGCCGACCACGCGCTTGATGTAGTCCAGGCTGGGCTTGGGCGGGTAGCGAAACACCATCACATCGCCACGCTGCGGCTTTTCGCCCTCGGTGATTTTGGTGTTGAGCACCGGCAGGCGCAGGCCATAGTGGAATTTATTGACCAAAATCAGATCGCCCACCAGCAGGGTCGGAATCATGGAGCCCGAGGGAATCTTGAAGGGTTCGACGATAAATGAACGCAGAAAAAACACCGAAATAATGACCGGGAAGAGCCCGGCGGTCCAATCCAGCCACCAGGGCTGGGCGAGTATGGTTTCAGTGGCCTGAGCAATATCGCCATCGACGCGGGCAATGCCTTTGCTCTGTAAATCGGCGCGGCGCTTGTCATCGGCCTCTTGCAATTGACGTGCAGCCGATTGGCGCGCGGGGAAAAAGTAAAAACGCTCAGCCAACCAATAAACACCGGTCACCGACGAGGCCATGAACAGCAGAAAAGCAAAATTGCCTTCCACCGCGCCGGAAAACCAGGCGCCGGCATAGGCGACAAACGCGGCAAGTACTAAAGCGGTAATGAGAGGCATCAGTCTTCCACCCGCAAAATAGCCAAGAAAGCCTCTTGAGGCACTTCCACCGATCCGATTTGTTTCATGCGTTTCTTGCCTGCTTTTTGTTTCTCAAGGAGCTTGCGTTTGCGCGAAATGTCGCCGCCGTAGCACTTGGCCAGCACGTTTTTGCGCAAGGCTTTGATTGTCTCACGCGCAATCACATTCGAGCCAATCGCCGCCTGGATAGCGACGTCGTACATCTGGCGCGAAATCACCTCGCGCATCTTGCCGACCACTGCCCGACCCCGGTAGGTAGCCTGGGTGCGGTGCACGATGATGGACAGCGCATCGACGCGCTCGCCGTTAAGCAAAATATCCACCTTGACCACATCGGAGGGGCGGTATTCCTTGAACTCATAGTCCATGGACGCATAACCGCGGCTGACGGATTTGAGCTTGTCAAAAAAGTCCAGCACAATTTCGCCCAGCGGCATGTCGTAGGTCAGCATCACTTGGCGGCCGTGGTAGGCCATATTGAGCTGCAGGCCACGCTTTTGGTTGGCGAGGGTCATGACCGCACCCACGTATTCCTGCGGCATGTAAAGATGCACGGTCACTATGGGCTCGCGGATTTCATCGAGCTTGCCCTGGTCGGGCATCTTGGACGGGTTTTCCACCATGCGCACTTCGCCATCGGCCTGCACCACCTGGTAGACCACGCTGGGGGCGGTGGTGATCAAGTCCTGGTCAAACTCGCGCTCTAGACGTTCCTGCACGATCTCCATGTGCAACAGCCCCAAAAATCCGCAGCGAAACCCAAAACCCAGCGCCTGGGACACTTCGGGCTCGTAATGCAGCGAGGCATCATTGAGCTTGAGCTTTTCCAGGCTGTCGCGCAGACCCTCATACTGGTTAGCTTCGGTCGGATACAAACCGGCAAAGACCTGGGGTTGGATTTCCTTGAAGCCGGGCAGCGCTTGCGTGGCGGTGGCCGCTGCGCCGCCGGTGCCTGGCCGGATCAGGGTGACGGTATCGCCCACCTTGGCCGCCTGCAGCTCGCGGATACCCGCGATGATGTAGCCCACCTCGCCCGCCTCCAGCGATTCGCGCGGCAAATTGGCTGGGGTGAACACGCCCAGGTTGTCGGCGTTATAGACCGCTCCGGTCGCCATCATCTTGATTTTTTCGCCGCGCGCCAGGCGCCCGTCTACCACGCGCACCAGCATCACCACCCCGACGTAGCTGTCAAACCAGCTGTCAATGATCATGGCCCGCAAGGCGCCATCCGGATTACCTTTAGGCTGCGGCACCTTGGCGACGATAGCTTCCAAAATCTCGTCAATGCCCAGGCCGGTTTTGGCGGAACAGGGAATGGCCTCGGTCGCGTCGATGCCGATCACGTCCTCGATCTCGGAGCGCGCATTGTCCGGGTCGGCGTTGGGCAAATCCATCTTGTTAAGTACCGGCACCTCCTCCACTCCCAGCTCCCTCAGCTGCTCCGCCCGCCTAGCTACTCCCTCAAAAACCACCCCTTCCTCTGCCCAGAGTAGGTTGATAATGCACCACACTGCTGCCAGCCTCACCTCCCAGGCAT
>CAJBBZ010000013.1 GCA_903951445.1 uncultured beta proteobacterium | reverse complement strand
TCAAGATCTCAGTGATGACCAGCGCGATGAATTGGCCAAATTAATGAGCGCTCTGCATTTAAGAGCAAAAGCGGCTACTGAATCTTTCAAACCCGAGCATTCCGCAGCGCGCAGAATGGGCGGAAGTAAAACTCAATGGCAATCGAAAAAGATTGATTGATTTAGCCCAAAGAAAAACCCCTTGAGTATTGCTACAAAAGGGGTCTTTAATTCGGCTCCTCCGTCTTAAGTTTTGACCATAGAACCCCTGATTAACAGAAAGCCGGGCTGGTTAAAAACCCCTATAAATCAACAGGTTACAAGCGAAAATAGCAAACGTGTAATATTTCGTGTCGTCGGCAGAAAACTGTAAATTACAGTTTTCCCATTGATTTCGTAGATTTTGCACTCAGCGCTGTCACTGAGCTGGCGAAAAGGTAGGTCCTCAACGCAGCGGATCCTTGCGCAGCAAAACTATGTTTCGGTAGCCCAGTCGAATGAGACCCTGCTCCTGAAAGTGACGCAATTGCTGATTCACACGCTGGCGGGAGGCCGAAGACGCTTGGGCCAGGTCAGACTGGCTCACGCGCAGCATGACACCATCGGGCACCACTGTGCTGTTGAATTTGGCGATGCGCTCCAGCGTTGCCCACACGCGAAGCTCTAGGCTGTGCATGCCCTGATCGGCCAAAGTGTCAAACAGTTGATTGATGCGCAAGCCCAATATGCGCAGCAAGTCCAAGGCCACCACCGGGTCGCGCCCAATCAGCTCAATCAACCGGGCACGTTCGATGTGCAAGACCTGCGTCACACCATGAGAGACCATGTCGGCAGGATTGTTGGCTTGGGCAAACACCGAGCTCAATCCTGCAATTTCGCCAGGCAACATCCAGCGTAGCAATTGCTCCTCGCCCTCCCGGGTGATCACGCTGATTCGTACACGGCCGCTGACCACCAGCCATGCTGCCGAGGTGGGTTGGCCCCGGCTGAGCAAGACTTGGCCATCGGTCCAAGTGCGCAGCACGCCCACACTTTGCAGTGCCTGGGTCGACCGCGCTGTCAGACCAGAATTTTGCGCCAAGGCCTGGTTAAATTCGTCAGCTTCCAACGTTTGGATAACTTCAGAGCGTCCGCCATTGTTTCGGGTTTTAGTCGGTCGTCGCGAAGGAGGCAGCGGCATGATTTTTCAATTCAAAAATGTTTTTTTTTGAGTGCTTTCCCCTAGATTGTCACATCAGAAACAATTTGCTGCATCTGGAGGAAATTAAATCGTGTTTCCGATCTTGACTTAAATCAAGTAAAAAAACCACATTGGAGACGACATGAAATTTTCTTCCCCTGCATTTCTGCGCAGCACCTTGGGTGCCATCGCTCTGACACTCAGCGCTAGCGCCATGGCGCAATCAGTGGTGCGCTTCCAGGATTATCCTGGCACCGGCAATCTGCTGGTGCGTGTGGCCCAAGAACAAGGTTTTTGCCAACAAGCGGGCATTCGCTGCGAACTGCGCACGATTCCAGCCGCGCCATTGGGTATGCAGACGATGCTCTCGGGTGACATCGAAGTGTTCTTTGGCCCGACCGAAGTGGCGGCTGCAGCCGTGGCCCGCAAGGCTCCCATTTCCATCATTGCCGCAGGCTTCGTCGATCCGGTGTTTTTCATGGCCGCAGGTGCCAAAACCGAATTGGCGACCGAAAAAGAAGGCTACCCCGGTGTGGTCAAGTCCTTCAAAGGTAAAAAAATCGGCGTGACCCAACGTGGCTCAGGCGCTGAATTTCAGGTAATAGACATGCTGGCGGATGTGGGCCTGACTGCGAACGACGTGACCTTTGTGGCCGTGGGCGCACCCGACACCGCTTTCCCCGCCCTCACACGCGGCCAAGTTGATTTGATCATGACCTTCCCGCCCACCGATGGCATGTGCGAGGTGCTGAAGGCCTGCCGCCTGGTGGTCGACCCCCGCAAAGGTCAAGGCCCCAAGAGCATGCTGGCCACCCGAGGCGGCGCTGGCACCATGGCGGTGAAGACTGAATGGGCAGCGGCCAATCCGCAAACGGTGGCCGGTATCCGCAGGATGCTGGATTTGTCGGATGCTTTCATCGCCAATCCGGCCAACTTCGGCAAGACACTGGAGATCCTGCGCAAGACCTTTGCCCTGCAATTGCCCAACGCAGACCAGATCGCTGAGGTGAGCTTGCGCAACTCCATCGGCAACTTCAAG
>CAJBBZ010000012.1 GCA_903951445.1 uncultured beta proteobacterium | reverse complement strand
TCAATGTTTTTTCTGTTTTGGAGGTCGATATTGTCATCTGCAGAGTCTTTTGCTGACTCTTTGCTCCCCTAAAAATCGATTTTATTACACGTTTATTGCACGGTCCACGGGACACAGGTCATCTGGGGCATGGCATCGTCTAAGAACAATTAGAAAAGAGTATCGCCAGATTGCGGGCAGATAATCCGAGGTTCGAGTTACTGCAGTCTTCGAGCTACTGCACCAGCGCGAAAGCTCTAACTGGGCACCCTGTACCATCACGAATCTTTAGCGGCGCAGCACAAAATAGAAATTCTTTGCCGACCAATTGATCAAGATTGCATAGTTGTTGGACCATGCAAACGCCGGCTTTCAGCCATACCGCATGGGTCTGCCAGGTCCAATCTGCCGGGTCATCCATACCAATTAGATCTGTCGCAAAAAGGGTCATGCCTTGATCAATCAACCACAGTGCAGTATCGGTGGGTATAAACGGGCGCTCCTTAATCCATTGACCTTTGCCCCAGTCTTTATCTCGTCCAGTCCAACAAACTACCGCAGTATTCGGCTTAATTTCTTGCCCAGTACGCGCTAGAGCATCTTGAAAATCACCTATCGTGATCGCTTCAAGATTGCGCTTCTGCGTAAAGTCAAAAAATTGTCCTGGAACAATGAGTTGATCAAGACTTAACTTCGACAAATCAGTGCCACTAGGGTCGCAGTGTCGAGGTGCATCAAGATGCGTACCACAATGCTCCGCCAGAAGCATCATTCGCGATTCCATTTCTATTTTTCCACCAGAATAAAGCATTGTCCCAGCATGTGTTTCCACAGGCCAAAATGTAATAGGGACCCCACCTATGTTGGGCATCCCGTTATACATTTCATGGGTTAGATCAACAATTTGACTAAACGGCTTGTACATATGAACCTCAATTATTGTAGAAAAGGTGTGCGTAACCAAAGTAGTAGTCTTATATTCAATCTATTTTATTGCCTTCCAAATAGGTAATTATCATAGGAGCAGTTTCAAGAATATGGTCGCGCATTACCTGCTCAGCATGCCCGGGATAGCCCGATCGCAACGCATTGACCAACGGCGCATGATCGGAGCCGGCGTCAACTTCTACGCCAGTATGTAGAAACCATAAACGCATATAGGGCTCAAGTGCTGCGTTCATCCGTGCGATTTCATGCACCAATCGCGGACGACCGCTTAGTGCGCATAAGACTTTATGAAATTTGTCATGCCATTCAAGCCAAAGTCCAGTCTCGGTACCTGCAGAATCAAGCGACGCGAGCAGCTTGTCAATTTCCAAGAAATCTTCCTGTTGCACTCGGCTAAGCGCCAAGCGCATAGCGAGCCCTTCTAAAGCAGCACGGATTTCGAAAAGTTCGAGCAGCTGATCGGGCGTATATTTGCTAACCATCGCACCCCGATTAGGTCGCGAGGTGACATATCCCTGAGCCTCAAGGCGGCGAATCGCCTCTCGTACAGGCTGCCTGCTCATACCTATCTCGTTTGCCACATCTTCTGTTCGGACACGTGCACCAGGGACTAACAGACCAGCGCGGATGCGACTCAAGATATGGCGGTAGGCCAAGGTCTCCGCAGATACAGAGTCGGTCTCAATTTCCCCAGTTGAATGTGCCAAAAGCCCATCGCCGCTTACCCTCTCGTCATGAATAGATGTCGATTTCATATTCATTACAGTTGAATCATGATGGTGAAATTACTAAAATTATGATTACAGAAAAAAGAGATTACGCTCTATGGTGCCTATTAACCTACATCCTAGGATACTTCTGCCCTAACATAACTGGTCTTCACGATACTGTAAAAATCGCGCCCATAAGTTCCCTGCTCCCTAGGTCCAAAGCTAGACTCTTTTCGTCCTCCGAATGGCACATGGTAATCCAGCCCAGCAGTTGGCACATTGACCATAACCAGACCAGTCGTGGCGCGGCGGCGAAAATCACTCGCATAGCGTAGCGATTGCGTACAAATACCAGCGGACAATCCAAAGCGCGAATTATTGGCTTCAGCCAACGCCTCTTCGTAATCCTTCACCCTCAAGACCGTTGCCACCGGTCCAAAAACCTCGAGCTGATTAATCTCCATTTGTCCGGTGGTGTTTAAAAGTAATGTTGGCTCCATGTAATGCCCGTCTGTAGCTCTGAAAAGCGCCTTGCCTCCCGCAACAATCTCCGCGCCTTGAGTCACGGCTCGGTCTACAAAACCTAGGACACTTTCACGAGCAGTTGAATCAATTAAAGGACCAATGTCGGTATCTAAATGCAATGCATTGCCAATCGCAAGCCCTTTCATACGGTCACACATTCCATTAACGAATTCATCATAAATCTTATCTGTCACGATAAGTCGCGATGATGCAGTGCAACGCTGACCAGCTTGATAAAAAGAACCGTCAACTGCGACATCAATCGCCAATTTAAGGTTCGCATCGTCTAGCACTACAAGCGGGTTCTTTCCGCCCATTTCAAGCTGCACTCTCGCGCCACGGGCGACACACCGCTCACCTAAACTTCTACCAACCTCAATGGATCCAGTAAAACTGATTCCGCAAACGCGCGGATCTAAAGCAAGAACGTCCCCTACAGTTGCCCCACGCCCAACCACAAGATTTATAACTCCGGGAGGAACACCATTTCGCTCAAGTATCTGCACCAAAGCAACCGCACAAGCAGGGACATAGGACGCAGGCTTAAACACGATAGAACACCCTGCAGCAAGTGCTGGTGCGATCTTCCATGCGGGAATTGCAAGCGGGAAATTCCAAGGAGTAAAGATGCCAACAACGCCTAGCGGCTCACGCGAAACCTGGACTTCTAGACCAGGACGCACTGATTGAACGTTTTCGGCCGAATTCCTCAACACTTCGCCTGCAGCAAACTTAAAGATATAGGCTGCACGGCGAGCCTCAGCGATCCCATCACGAATAGTCTTACCTTCCTCACGTGCAATTAATGCACCTAGCTCATCGACGCGCGCAGCCAACTCTGTTCCGACAGCATCGAGGACATCAAATCGCTTTTGAATAGGGGTGTTTGACCATTCTAAAAATCCATGCTCGGCCGCTTCCACCGCTGCACTCGCTTGCGCACTGTCGGCCGCTGCAAACTCACCAATTACATCGCTTGTGTCAGACGGGTTAAGACTACGAATAATCGAAGAACTTGAGACCCACTGTCCAGCAACAAAGTTCGTTTTCGATGAATGATTTAGCACTCGCATTGGTCAACCTCTTTGGTACAAATCTACTATTTTTTCAAATCTAACTCAGTTAGGCGAGCTGCATTGATTAAACAATTGCTCATGGTTCTTAATTCATCATCGGAAATTATGAATGGCGGTGCAACGGCAATCGTGTCCCCTATCGCTCGCACAATCAATCCCGCGTTTAGGCAATGAGTTTCAAATATTTTCCCAACGGCGCGCGCCACTGGAAACTTCTCTTTTGTTTTTCGATCAGCCACAAGCTCTATACCCGCAATCAACCCCATTCCACGTAGTTCACCAATCACTGAGAATTCGCGTAACGGGGCCATGGTTTCCCAGAAAGTATGCGAGGCTTTTTTGACCACTTTCAAAATGTCAAGATCTCTGTAGATGTTTAAAGTCTCCAGAGCAACTGCGGCAGGTACCGGGTGTGCCGAATAGGTATATCCGTGACCCAGAGTACCTAATTCAGCACTTTTTTTAGCGACTACTTCGTTTATTTCGTCGCTAATTACTAGCGCGGAAATTGGCTGATATCCAGCGGAAAAAGCTTTGGCTATAGCCATCATGTCTGGCTGTATTTCAAACGCGTTAACGCCAAACATGAAACCCAACCTGCCAAATCCTGAGATCACCTCGTCTGCGATAAATAAGATATCGTACTTTTTCAGAAGCTTTTGAACACCAGAAAAATATCCTTTAGGTGGAACAATTACCCCACCCACCCCCATCACAGGCTCAGCAATGAAAGCGGCAATAGTCTCTGGGCCTTCGCTTTCAATTTGTTGCTCTAAATCTTTAAGAATCCTCGACGTGTAAGCTTCCTCACTCTCACCAGGCAGCCCATCTCGGTAGTAGTTAGGGCACTTAGCACGCACAATGCCCTCGATTGGTAAATCAAATCCCCAGTGATTACGCGGGACCCCCGTCAAACTCGCGGTAGCCAAAGAAGTCCCATGGTAAGCAGCTTCCCTTGCAATTATTTTCTTTTTGTTCGGTCTACCTAAGGCGTTGTTGTAGTAGCGTACTAGCTTCATCGCGGTGTCGTTGGCGTCCGAGCCTGAACTTCCGTAGAAAACGTGGTTTAACCCCTCCGGTGTTAGCTCTGTCAGACGATCGGTTAATTCAAGGCAAACGTCCGAAATCTTGTTACCAAAAGCATGGTAGCAAGGCAATTTTTTTAGCTGCCCAAAGGCGGCGTCAACGAGTCGTGACTCACTGAACCCCAAAGTGGCGTACCACAGTGCCGATACGCCCTCTATGTACTTTCGGCCATCCTCGTCGTACACATACACACCTTCACCTCTCGATATCACTAGAGGTCCAGAAACCGCATTGGCGTGTGGATTCCCATAGGGGCTCAAAAAATTGTGCAAGCGATCATTTTTTTCAAGCTTACTTGTCTTATTTGAATCCATAAGTTTCTCCAAAAAGTGAGGGAAAACAGCCGATCGCGTGGTCCTAGTGCAGTGGGTGATCTGTGCACCAAAAGACAGAACCAGGAGCTGAGTTTATGGCTGAAATCAATTTATTGGATCCAAAATATAACAATGTAAGTATAAACCCCTACAAATTTTGAGAAAAAATCAATAAATACCCCTCTACGCTTTATGGCGTAAGGGTAATTACTTATTTTTTTTGGATCCAAATGAATACAATCATTTGGCCTATCGCTGACACTCACCGTGGTACGGCACCGATCGCACCTATCGCCCTTTTCAACCTTTAGGAGTCACCATGAAAGTCTATGCAGTCTTCACTCTCGCTGCCACATTGCTCTTTTCAAATGCCCTCATGGCGCAAACTGGCTCCACCGCCTGTGAGCCAGCAAAACTAGCCCAAAAGTACCCTACTTTGGTGGGAAAAACAATCAAAATCGGAGTAGATCCGCAAACACCTCCCTACATCATGCGCGATGCTAAGGACTTCAACAAGCTTGTAGGTTTCGATGCCGATTTGTCACGTGAAGTCCTGGACTGCGCAGGGATAAAGCATGAATTTTTCATTGGTGGATGGGGTGGACTACTTCCGGCTTTGAACGCGGGCCAAATTGACCTTTTCTGGGATGACCTGTACTACACCGCTGAACGAGCGAAACAAGTGAATTTTGTGACCTATATGCAAGCGGGAACAGGCGCTCTCACCCAACCTGGAAATCCAAAGAAAATTACATCGATGGATACACTGTGCGGGACTACAGCGGCGGTTGGCGTTGGTACCGTTGAAGATCCTCAAGTTCGCGCAGCCGACGAAAAATGCAAGTCTTCTGGCAAACCTGGTATCAACATCATGACATTCCCGGATGTAGCAGCAGGAACCCGCCTTGTACAAACCGGCCGGGCCGATGTGTTTCTTTATGACCTAGGCCTGATCGATTCATTAGTAAAAGATCAACCAAAAATGTACTCACGAGGATTTGCAGTGCTATCAGGAATGGCTATAGGTGCTGCCATGTCTAAACAAAACAAAGATTTGTTAAATGCTGTAATTGATGGCATGCGGGTAATGCAGTCCAGCGGTAAACAAAAAGCCATATTTGAAAAATATGGACTTGATCCCAGCTTGCAAATTGCTGCAGAAGTCAAGACTCAGTAGTACAGAAAGGCAGCCTAAGAAGTATGGAAAAAATAGGACCTTTAAGTGGATTGGCTACCTGAATTTTGGTCATATGTGACGGCCCCCTTCCTTTTGGAGGGGGCCTTGCTTGCCGTACAAATAACCACGCTTGCTACTGGTATTGGGGTAGCCGCTGGCCTTGCGCTAGCGCTGATGCGTATGTCCTCGCTTAAGATACTCAATCGAACCGCATGGACTTACATTTGGTTTATTCGCGGTACGCCTTTGCTTTTGCAATTGGTTTTCGTATTTGACGCCCTGCCCCTTATCGGAATAAAGCTTGACCCCTTCGCAACTGCTGTAATTGCGTTTGCTTTGAACGAAGCCGCTTTCAGCGCGGAGATTATTCGCGCAGGCATCCAGTCAGTTTCCCGAACACAGTGGCATGCAGCTGCATCCTTAGGCATGAGTTCATATCTGACGCTACGCCGAATTATCTTGCCCCAGGCACTCCGAGCCATCTTGCCGGGCCTGATCAATGATGCCATCGGGATGCTCAAGCTCACCTCAATTGCTTCAGTCATTTTTGTAAACGAACTAACATTTCGTTCGCAGCAAATAGTGGGGCAAAATTTCAAATTCTTCACTGTCTTTGGTGCGGCAGCGGTCATGTATCTTGCACTGACCTCTGTCATTTCATGGTTTCAACACTGGATTGAGCAAAGATTGGATCCAGAAATAGAGCGTCAGCCCAAGAGCGACTTCAGCTTGATGACGCGATTATTTGGATTCAGTAGGGGTGAAACACCACATGAACAAGTTGGTAATCCTAAGTACAGCCCGATTACGACGACCCACGCATTGTCAGCCAAGAATATTGATGCGACGCATACGATCGCTAACATTTCCGCATCCAAGACAAACGATGCTAGCGATACCTTAAAAGCTGATTTTGTAATTTGTAAAAACGTTCATAAAAATTACGGAAAGCGGGAAATCTTAAAAGGCATTGACCTCACGATCGCAAAAGGCCAGGTCGTTGCGATTATCGGCCCCAGTGGCTCGGGAAAGAGCACGCTACTTCGAATGATTAACCATCTTGAACCAATGGATCAAGGCGAAATTACGGTCAATGGTAGTTTGGTTGGTTATGCACGAACTTCGGATGGACTAAAACCGAAATCTGATTTAGCTAAGGCGCGTGCAGATGCTCACATAGGCTTTGTATTCCAAAATTTCAATCTTTTTGCACATTTAAGCGCTCTAGAAAATATCATGGAAGCACCTGTGCAAGTGCTTAAGCAGAGCCAAGAGCAAGCCAAAATTTCTGCAAAAAACTTACTTGCTCGCGTTGGCTTAACACGTCATGCGGATCACCTACCGCACAGATTATCCGGCGGTCAACAACAACGCGTAGCGATTGCTAGAGCACTCGCAATTGATCCGCAGCTTATGTTGTTTGACGAGCCAACATCCGCGTTAGACCCAGAATTGGTCGGTGAGGTTCTACAGGTAATTAGAGGATTGGCAGACGCAGGAATGACGATGATAGTGGTCACACATGAGATACGTTTTGCGCGAGAAGTAGCTGACAAGGTGATCTTTATCGATGGAGGCATCGTGATAGAGCAAGGCAGCCCTGCAGATGTCTTGGATCGGCCGAAGCATGAAAGAACACGTCGATTTTTACGGATGGTTGAGGCGCCGAGTAGCTATGGTGAATCCCTTGAAGCCTAGCGATCTATCGCATAATTATTGAAATTTCAAAAAACAATTTGAACGAAATTTTGGTCCCTGCAAATGACTTGAAACAGGAATTTATAGATATGCATGCAACTGACTGGCAATTTCCATATGCATCTCAACGGATGCCAGTACTTGCCAAAAACATCGTTGCAACAAGTCAACCCTTAGCGGCTCAAGCGGGTTTGCGTATGCTTTTGAAAGGCGGAAACGCAGTTGACGCTGCACTGGCGACCGCAATAGCAGCTACTGTTGTTGAACCTGTGGCGAATGGAATCGGGGGTGACGCATTTGCCCTTGTTTGGGATGGTAAAAAAGTACATGGCCTTAATGCATCTGGAAGGTCGCCACAAGCTTGGACACCTGATCGCTTCAAAGGCCTTAGCGCTATGCCTACAAAGGGCTGGGACTCCGTGGTTGTTCCGGGTGCAGTTTCCGCTTGGGTGGAATTATCTAAGCGATTTGGCAAGCTGGCATTTGCAGAATTGTTTGTGCCAGCCATCGAGTATGCACGCCACGGATTTCATGTATCTCCGACTATCAGTCGACAATGGCATGCACAGGTACCACTTTTATTCGAGCAACCAGGATTTTCGAGTGCTTTCTTACCGGCGGGACAAGCACCAGGCGCGGGGCAAATTTTCGCCTTTCCAGCTCAAGCAGATACTTTAAGCGCCATAGCGCAAACCTACGGTGAAACTTTCTACCGTGGTGAAATTGCAGAAAAAATTGTTGCAGACTCCCGCTTGCATGGTGGGGCTTTGACATACAAAGATTTTGCAGATCACCGCCCGTTTTGGGTAGAACCAATTTCGCACCAGTACCGTGACTTGACATTGCACGAAATTCCACCCAATGGCCAAGGACTTGCTGCATTAATCGCCCTTGGAATTCTCAATCATCTGGATATACGCGGCATGGGCATAGACACCGCCGAAAGCATTCATGCACAGATTGAGGCCACTAAACTTGCTTTCGCGGACGTTTATGCACATGTAGCCGACCCACAAGCAATGGCGCTTAATTCTTCTCAGTTTCTCGACCCAGATTACCTCTCCGGGCGCGCGAAACTTATCAATATGGAAAAGGCGCAGTGGCCCGGGACCGGCTATCAGCGCAGCGAGGGAACTGTCTACCTTGCAGCAGCCGATTCAAACGGCATGATGGTGTCATATATTCAATCGAATTTCAGAGGGTTTGGTTCTGGGGTCGTAGTTCCCGAAACCGGAATTAGCATGGGCAATCGAGGTAGTGGGTTTAGCCTTGACCCAGATCATCCAAACGTTGTGGGAGGAGGCAAACTACCGTTTCACACCATCATTCCAGGATTTGTTACCAAAAATGATGAGGCGGTAATGAGTTTCGGTGTGATGGGCGCGAATATGCAACCTCAAGGTCATGTGCAAATGATGACACGTCTAGCGGATTTTGGACAAAACATGCAGGCTGCATCCGACGCACCGCGCTGGAAAATAACTGAAGATCAATTAGGATTAATGGTGGAGCCCGGATTTGATGAAAAAGTTTTAGAGCAACTGGCAAGTCGAGGCCATCGCTTGATTTTCGCGCCGCGTGAAAGTACAGAATTCGGTGCAGCGCAATTGATTTTTAGGCTAAATGATGGCTACCTGGGCGCTTCCGAGAGGCGACGTGACGGACAAGCCGTTGGTTTTTAGCGATTATGAAAAATTCGAACGATTTAACTGGGAGGTTTTATGGAAACCAATGAACAACTTAATTCTCGCTTACTCAGTCATATTGGAGCATCCAAATTTTCCGTGCTAGATGCAGACTATGGATGGGTGCCGCTGTTACCAGGTCAAGCGCCGGATCTACTTAGCATTGCCTGCGTTAGAGATGACGATGTCTGGAACCAGTTGATTCCAGTCGAATCCAACCATAACGGACCTAAGCTATGTGTAATCAGTCTTCACTTTCCTGCCCATATTAGTGGGGCAGGTTTTATTGGATGGCTTGCAACCAGAGTTAAATTAGACCTAGGTACTGGTGTTGTCGTGATTGGGGGAAAAGACAAAAATAGCTCCAAAGAACTGGACCGTGGTTCTTTCGGTGTATTTGATTATTGGTGCTGTGCTGCTGAGAACCGGGCGAGATTTACAGAATTGATTAAGAAGCTCATGGATGAAGGAAGTTCAATCAACGTGGAGGGAGTAACCCCAGAGTTAAATCACCCTCGCCCACTTGATTCTTCACTTTGGACTGGGTGAAAATGGGGCAAAAAACCAGTTTGTTGCATAATGCAACAAAATTAGGTATTACACGATTTATTACACGGTCCATTTTTACCCTTATAAGTCGTTGATTTATAAGGTTATTTCAGCAACCTAGTTTTCTGTTAACGCCAGAAGTGGCGATCGCGATGGCGATGGCCCCAAGGAATCACCACCGTGGGCGTAAACAGTGGGCGGTAAGTAGCAACGGGGTAATGGACGCTAGGGGCTGGCACGCTGATGTAGGTCACGCTGGGCTGCACGTACACCGGGTTGGATGAAGAAATCACGGTGGTTTGTGGCGGCACCTGTGCGATCACGCCGTTGGCAGGCGCCACCTGCAAAGCAATCGTAGGGCCAGGGTCCTGGGCCATTTGTACGCTGTATTGTTTGCCGCCGAATTCATATAAAACTTGGTAGCCGCTGGTGCGGTTTTCTACAAAGTTTTGAATGGTGCAGCGTTCCACATTTTGGACGCGCTCGCCGCCGGGGCCCTCTACCCGGTCGCCGATGACGGCGCCGCCGACCATGCCAATGGCGGTAGCTGCAGCGCGTTCCCCGCCGCGCCCGCCCATGGAGTTACCGATGGCCGCTCCGGCGATGGCTCCCAGAATGGCGCCAGCGCCGCTATTGGGTTGCTGGTAGCTGATTTGTTCGGTATTGCACACCCGGTGCGGCACCGCCACTTGCTGGAGGATGGGCGTCGAGGAAATAACCCGGCCCACGTCTTGGGCCCAAGCGGTACCTGCGGCGCATACGGCCAATGTGCTGATAAACCAAGTTTTCATGTGTATCTCCTAGCGGCTGCGCAGCCGGTTTGCACTTTGCACCGAGCATTTACCGGTTGATGGCTGCTTAACGGCGGGCGGAGGCTGCCGGTTGACACGCTTTACATGCCAGCAACGCTTCGCACTGACAACACCGGCCTATAGTGCCCAACGATAATCGGCCCGCGCCAGGAGCGGCAAGGCCCAGGCCCGGCGCTTAAAGCCACCACCTCATACCCAAGACCCTTGAATCCAGAACAACCCAGCCCAGCCGCCAACGAGCCAGGCAGCGCGCCCAGCCTGTTCTGGGGCATTGTGCTCGCCTTGGCCGCTCTGGCCATGGTGCCTACCCTCTGGCCCGAACTAGACCTGCAAACAGCGGCCTGGTTTGCCGGGCCGGGCGCCGCACAGCAAATAATCCAATGGTGGTGGGTGGAGCTCATCAATCTCCATGTTCCCAGCATTTTTCGCGGCGTGGTCTTTTTCTCCCTGACCGGCTGGATAGTGGCGAGTCTGCGCCCGGCCTACCACCATTGGCGCCTGCCGTTGGCTTTTGTGGTGCTGTCGGGTGCGCTGGGCCCTGGTTTACTGGTCAACAGTGGCTTTAAAGAACAATGGCAGCGAGCGCGCCCCTACGAGGTACAAAACTTTGGCGGATCCGCGCAATTTACCCGTGCCGGCGTGATGACCGACCAATGCAATAACAATTGCTCCTTTGTCAGCGGCCACGTGGCCTGCGGATTTTTCTTTGCTTCGCTGATGTTGCTATCGCATCGCAAGCGCCGACTCTGGGCGGCAACTGGTGTGGGCGCCGCCGCCTTCATTGGCTTTTCCCGCATGGCCGATATGGCGCACTGGCTGAGCGATGTACTGTGGGCCGGGCCAATCACCCTGCTGTGCAGCTGGGTCATCTGGCGCGGGCTGCTATGGGCGTACAAACCCAAGCTAGGCGAGTTGGATGGCTAAGGCAGGCAATGCAATACCTTGCGCCAGCCCGTCCAACACACTGGGGTAGCGCAGCACCAGACGCAGTTCCCGCTTCATGCGCCGATTGTCCATGCGCCGGGACTCGGTCAAAAAACTCATTTGCATAGGCGATACCACCGCCGCCAAGGCGTCGCGCGACATGCGCGGTGGTGGCGGCAAGCCATACAGCTTTGCGGCGGCGTCCATGTAGTCGCCCATCTTCATGAGCACATCGTCGTTGATGTTGTAGACACCCTGCGCGCGTCCGCGCCACAAGGCTAGCAGGCAGGCGCGCGCCAAGTCGTCGGAATGGATGTGGTTGGTATACACATCGTCTTCATGCACCAGCACCGGCGTTCCTTTTTGCAAGCGCGCCATCGGCGTGCCGCCTTCGCGATCCGACGCGTAAATGCCGGGGATGCGCAAGACGCGTGTGTGGGCCCCGGTGGCCCGCCCGAAATGGCGTACCCGGCTTTCTGCGTCGACACGCCGATGCGCCCGCTCGGTTTGAGGCTGCAGTGCGCGAACTTCAGAAACCCACTCCCCCTGACAATCGCCATAAACCCCGGTGGTGGAGCCATACACCAGGGCTAGCGGCGCTGGCCGCAAGCGCAAGGCTCGCAGCACCTGGGCGCTGCGCTGATCCATGGTGCCAGTGGGCGCAGGCGGCGCGAGGTGCAGCACGCGCTGGCCCAATGCCGCCAGGCGGCGCAGGGTGTGCGCATCATCCAAATTGCCCAATAGCGGCGTGATGCCCGCCGCGCGCATAGGCGCTACCCGCGCCGCTTGCGAAGTGAGCGCCAGCACGTGCACCCGCAGCGCTAGCAAGCGCGCCACGCGCAGTCCCACATCACCACAGCCGACGATCAGTACGCGACTGCGCCGAAAGCGTGCAGGCAAGGCGCCTAAGGGGCTTTGGTTTGAGGGCAAAATCGGGGCTTATGTTCGTTGCAAACCCCAAGGATAACCATAACGATGAATGCCAGCGCCGCCTCTTTCGCCATCTCGGTTCAGCCCAGCGGCATCCAGTTTGAAGCCCAGGCGGGCGAAAGTCTCCTCGCCGCCGGTATCCGCCAAGGCATAGGCTTGCCCTATGGCTGCAAAGACGGCGCCTGCGGTTCGTGCAAATGCAAATTGGTATCGGGCCAGGTGCAGCAGAGCAATTTTCAGCGCAAGGCGCTGAGCGAAGAGGAAGAAGCGCAAGGTTTTGTGCTCACGTGCAGCGCCCGCGCCCTGAGCGACATCACCCTCGAATCGCGCCAGGTCACGCCCGCTGGTGCGCTGCCGATCAAAAAAATGCCCACCCGCGTGAGCAGCCTGCTGCGCAAGACCGAGGACGTGGTGTTGCTGCAATTGCAATTGCCCGCCAACGATAGCTTTATGTACCGCGCGGGGCAGTATGTGGAATTCATTTTGCGCGATGGTGCCCGCCGCTCTTACTCCATGGCCAATGCGCCCAGCCATGGAACAGGCGTTGAACTGCATATCCGCCACATGCCCGGAGGGCGCTTTACTGATTTGGTATTTGGCTCGATGAAGGAAAAAGATATTTTGCGCATCGAGGGGCCCATGGGCTCGTTTTTTCTGCGTGAAGAATCAAGTAAGCCCATGGTGTTTCTGGCCTCGGGCACCGGGTTTGCACCGCTGAAGGCCTTGCTCGAACACATGCAGCACTGCGGCATCACGCGCCCAGTCACGCTTTACTGGGGCGGGCGCCGTCCGGCAGATTTGTACATGGACGATTGGGTGCAGGCACATTGCTTGGCCATGCCCCATGTGCGCTACGTGCCAGTAGTGTCGGACGCCCTGCCCGAAGATGCTTGGCAAGGGCGCACCGGTTTTGTCCATCTTGCGGTGCTACAAGATTTTCCGGACTTGTCCGGCCACCAGGTCTATGCCTGCGGCGCACCGATCGTTGTGGATTCTGCTAAGCGCGACTTTTGCACGCAAGCCGGTTTACCTGCCGATGAATTTTTTGCCGACGCTTTTACTTCGGAGGCGGATAAGCATTAAGCGCTTCGGCGGTGCCGTCCGCTTGCACTGCGCTCGGTCGTTGGCTAAGCACCACGGCAACTACGACCACTACAGCGCCCACCTGCGCCATGGGCGTCATCAACTCGGCCAGGTAGATCCAAGCAAATAAGGCTGCAAACACCGGCTCCATGGCATAAATAATCGCCGCCTGCTCGGCTGAGACATGCGTCTGCGCCAGAGCTTGCAAAAAGAAGGTGGCGGCTGATGCCAATGCACCCAAAAACAGCAAACCGAGCCAGACTTCCAGGGTGATTACCTCGGGCAGGCTAAGCACCCGCGCCGGCCCGCTATCGAGCAGCATCCACACCAGGCCCATGGCCGCCATACACCAGACCTGGGCCGAGGCCAACTGCACCGCCTTGTGCAGGCGCGCGCGGGCCGACATACCCATGGTGTACACCGCATAGGCCAGCGCCGCAAACAACGTGGCCGCGTCGGCCAACAAGTGGGCCTCGCCATCGTAGGACATCATGCCGATGCCCAGACAGGCTAGCGCGGCGGCTACAAATATCAGCCAGCTGGGCCGCGCCCCCAGCAACAAACCCAGCAAGGGCACCATCAACACATTCAGGCTCGTGAGGAAAGCACTGCGGTTAGACGCAATAAACTGCAAACCATAGGCCTGCGCCGCCATAGAAAAAAGCGCCAACGCGCCCAGCCAGAAACCATCGCGCCAGGCAGCGGCACTAATGCCGCGTACAAAGGGCAGCATGCACAGCGCCGCAATGCAAAAACGCAAGGTGGTGATTTCCACACCGCTGAGTACGCCGGTAGCTACTTTGAGCACCGGAAACGTCATGCCCCATACCACCGTCACCAGCAGCAGAATTAAGGGGTAGCGGTAAGGCATGCGCCCCGGCGCCTGCAGCACTTATTCGCCCAGATAAGCAGCCCGCACTTTGGGGTCGTTAAGCATTTGCTTGGCGTCCCCGTTCATGGTGATGATGCCCGACTCCATCACATAGCCCCGGTTGGCAATCGACAAGGCGCGGCTGGCGTTTTGCTCCACCAGCAGCACGGTCACGCCCTGCGCATACACGTCTTGCACCACTTCAAAAATCTTGTCCACCATTAATGGCGACAAGCCCATAGAGGGTTCGTCCAGCAGCAGCACTTTGGGCCGGCTCATCAAGGCCCGACCCATAGCCAGCATTTGTTGCTCGCCACCGGACATGGTGCCTGCCAATTGGGTACGTCGCTCTTTGAGGCGCGGGAAGATAGCAAACATTTTTTCGATGTCGTCCTCGATGCCTTGTTTGTCATCCCGGATGTAGGCGCCCATGTACAGGTTTTCCATGATGGACATGCGGGTAAACACGCCACGCCCTTCGGGAACCATGGCCAGGCCTTGCTTGACCAGGTCCCACGGGCCTTGGCCGCGTATGCTTTTGCCCATATAGGCGATATCGCCCCCGGCCAAGGGCAGCGTACCGGTGATGGCTTTCATGGTGGTGGTTTTGCCCGCCCCGTTGGAGCCGATCAGAGTTACCAATTCGCCTTCGCGCACTTCGAAATCCACCCCTTTGACGGCCTGGATGCCGCCATAGGCGACTTGCAGTCCGCTTACTTGGAGCAATGTGTTGCTGGTCATATGCTTTCTTTCTAGGGCAGCACGCGCTACCCCGGTAGATGAAGAGGGTTTAGTGGCCGCTGGTGCCTAAGTAGGCTTCGATCACTTTGCTGTCTTTTTGCACTTCGGCGGGCGTGCCATCGGCAATTTGTTTGCCGTAGTCCAGCACCGTCACGCGGTCGCACAAGCCCATCACCAGTTTCACGTCATGCTCAATCAGCAAAATCGTGCGCTGGTCATTGCGGATGCGGTCTATTAATTCGCGCAGCATGACTTTTTCGGTGGCATTCATACCGGCTGCCGGCTCGTCCAGCGCGATGAGCTGCGGATCAGTCGCTAGCGCACGGGCAATCTCTAGGCGACGCTGGTCGCCGTAGCTCAAAGTGCGGGCTTTGTAGTCGGCGAACTTGCCGATGCCCACGTAGTCCAGCAGTTCTTGCGCGCGCTGGGCGATCTGCGCCTCTTCGGCTTTGAAGCTGGCAGTGCGAAACATCGCGCCCAGCAGGCCGGAATGCGTGCGCACATGGCGGCCCACCATCACGTTTTCCAGCGCTGTCATTTCGGCAAACAGGCGGATATTTTGGAAGGTACGTGCGATACCCGCTTGGGCCACGGTATGCACCGCCGTCGGTTGGTAGGCCTTACCAGCCAGGGCGAAGTTACCGCTATCAGGCGTGTACAAACCGGTCAGCACGTTAAAGAAGGTGGTCTTGCCCGCGCCGTTGGGGCCGATCAGCCCATAGACCTGGCCGCGCTCGATGGTGATACCGACATCGCTTAAAGCTTGCAAGCCGCCAAAGCGCTTGGAAACGCCAGAGACTTGTAAAACAATGTCTTTGGACGAGGATGTTGCCGCTGTAGTCATGTGCATCCCCTTTCTTAAGCTTTAGGCGCGTTGGCCAAGGACTTGCCATGCTCAGGCGAGGGCCACAGGCCGCGCGGTCGCATCAGCATGATGGTCACCATCGCCAGGGCAATGAGTAACTGGCGCAGGATGGAGGCATCCAGGCGCCCATCGGTCATGGTTTGCAAAGGACCGGCCACGTAGCGCAAAACTTCGGGCAAGGCCGAGAGCAGCACCGCGCCCAAAATCACGCCGGGTAAATGCCCGATACCGCCTAGCACCACCATGGCCACGATCATCACCGACTCCATCAGGCTGAAGGACTCGGGCGAAATAAAGCCTTGGAAGGACGCAAACATAGCGCCCGATACGCCGCCAAAAGTAGCACCCATGCCAAAGGCCGTGAGCTTGAGGTTGCGGGTGTTGATGCCCATGGCCTTGGCCGCGATTTCGTCTTCACGAATCGCCATCCACGCGCGCCCGATGCGCGATTGCTCTAGGCGGTGCGAAATCAAAATACTGACCAAAACCAGCGCCAAAAACAGGTAGTAATACAGCGATACTGAAGCGAACTCGATACCCCAAACCACCATTTTTTTGCCGATGTTGATACCGAAAAATTGCAAGGAATCAATTTGCCCTATGCCTTTGGGACCGTTGGTGATATTGACCGGGTTATCCATGTTGTTGAGAAACACGCGGATGATCTCGCCAAAGCCCAGGGTCACGATAGCCAGGTAGTCGCCACGCAAGCGCAGCGTGGGCGCGCCAAGCAGCACGCCAAAGATACCGGCCAGGCCTGCGCCCAAAATCAGCACCAGCCAAATCGGGGTATGCATACCCGCCGGGTAGGTCGCAGCCAGCCATGTGAAGGTTTCGGTCAGGTGGGGCGAGTTGAGCAGGCCGTAGCTGTAGGCGCCAATCGCAAAAAAGGCGACATAGCCCAAGTCCAGCAAACCGGCATAGCCCACCACGATATTGAGCCCCAAAGCCAGCAGCACATAAAGCAAAGCCATATCGGCAATACGCACCCATGCGTTGCCAAAGTTTTGCAAGACCAGAGGCAAGACCAGCAAGACCGCTGCCATCAGCGCATAACGGAAAAAAGTTCTTTGTGTCATAGCCATACCCTCTTATGCTCGGTCTGCCACGCGTTCACCCAGCAAGCCTGAGGGTCGCAGGGTCAGGACGATGATGAGCACAACAAAGGCAAAGATGTCCGAGTAATGGCTGCCCAGCACGCCACCGGTCCAGTCGCCGATGTAGCCCGCGCCAATCGATTCGATCAGACCCAGCAAGATGGCGCCAACCACCGCACCTGCCAAATTACCAATGCCGCCAAACACCGCTGCGGTAAAGGCTTTGAGGCCGGGCAAAAAGCCCATGGCGTGCTGCGCGGTTCCGTAATTAGAGGCATACATCACACCGGCAATCGCCGCCAGCACGGCGCCGATCACAAAGGTCGCAGAAATCACCACATCGGGCTTGACACCCATGAGCCCGGCCACGCGCGGGTTCTCGGCGGTGGCGCGCATGGCACGCCCGAGCTTGGTGTAATTGACCAACCAAGTCAGCAGCGCCAGAGATATAGCGGTAAAGCCCAAAATCATGACCTGGGTGGGTGTGATCACCGCCCCCAAAACATTGAAGGGCTCGCTCGGCAACAGCGTGGGGTAAGACTTGAAGTTAGGCTTCCAGATAATCATGGCAAGCGTCTGCAAGAGGATGGACATGCCGATCGCGGTAATCAGGGGCGCCAGCTTGGGACTGTTACGCAAAGGGCGGTAGGCGATTTTTTCGATAACGAAATTGAGCACCGCAGCCACCACGCAGGCCACCACGAGGGCGATTAACAAAATCACATAGCCTGGCCAATCAGGGTAGGCCGGGCGCAGTACACCGATTACGGTCCAGCTGGTGAGCGCCCCCACCATCATGACTTCACCGTGGGCGAAATTAATCAGGTTAATGATGCCGTACACCATGGTGTAGCCTAGGGCGATGAGCGCATACATGCTGCCCAGCACCAGGCCATTGATGACCTGCTGTACAAAAATATCCATAGATAACTCCGAAGTTGGATGGCCCGGTCAGATACGAATCCGGGTGTGCGATGCGCGTTTGATAGCAATAAACCGGCCAGCTAAGCGCTGGGCTGCTGGCCGTTGCCGCATGGCGGGATTCTAGCCATCTGGACTGCCAAACAGCCGTTTTCAGCGTTCGGGGTTTACCCGCCTTCACAAACGGCGCTAGCCCTGTATTGCAAGCTTTACGCGCTCCCTTTTGTCGCCACATTGCGCGCCCGCAATTCGCGCAATTTTTCAGCAATGCGTATTTCCAACCCGCGCTCTACGGGTTGGTAAAACTGCATGTCTTCCATGCCCTCGGGCAAATAGCGCTCGCCCGCCGCAAAAGCGCCCTCCTCGTCGTGGGCGTAGCGGTAGTTTTTACCGTAGTCCAGGTCTTTCATTAAGGTGGTGGGCGCATTGCGTAAATGCAGCGGCACCGGGCGTGTACCCTCTTTTTTGACCAGCGCTTTGACTTCCTTGAAAGCTTTGTACACCGCATTGGATTTAGGCGCCATCGCCAAATAGACCACGCACTGGGCCAGGGTCAATTCGCCTTCAGGGCTGCCCAGGCGTTCATACACATCCGCCGCATCCAGCGCCATGCGCAGGGCGCGCGGATCGGCCAGGCCAATGTCTTCGCTGGCCATGCGAATCAAGCGCCGTGCCAAGTAGCGCGGTTCGGCACCACCATCGAGCATGCGCACGAACCAATAGAGTGCAGCATCCGGGTCTGAGCCGCGCACCGATTTGTGCAAGGCAGAAATCGTGTCGTAAAACTGTTCGCCACCTTTGTCGTAGCGGCGCATGCGCTCGCCCAGCACCTTAAGCAGCCAGGCATCGTCGATCTCCGCGCGCTTTTCTTGGTGCGCGGCGGCGGCCAAAGTCTCCAAGGTATTGAGCAAGCGACGCGCATCGCCGTCGGCATAGCCCACCAGGCGCTGCGCGGCTGCATCGTCCAAAGGCGGCACCGCATCCAAGGCTAGCGCTTTGGCAATCAATTGCGCGAGCGCCTCTTCACCTAGCGGCTGCAAGACATACACCGCCGCCCGCGACAAAAGCGCGGAGTTCACTTCGAACGAAGGGTTTTCGGTGGTGGCGCCAATAAAGGTAAACAAGCCGCTTTCGACATGCGGCAAAAAAGCATCTTGCTGGCTTTTGTTAAAGCGGTGTACCTCATCGACAAACACCAGGGTGCGCCGCTGCGTCAGGCCATCTTGCGATTGCTGCGCCCGCTCCACCGCTTCGCGGATTTCCTTGATACCGCCTAGCACCGCACTGATGCTGATGAAATCAGCATCAAAGGCATCGGCCATTAAACGCGCGATAGTGGTTTTACCCGTGCCCGGCGGACCCCACAAAATGCAACTATGCGGCGTGCCCGATTCAAAGGCCAGGCGCAGCGCCATGCCCTCGCCCAGCACCTGTGACTGACCAATCACCTCAGCCAGCGTGCGCGGACGCAGGCGCTCGGCTAGCGGTATGTGGTTGGAGGGCTTGGTGGACATGCGGATGGCGGCGCAAAAAATGAAATGTGGGGCTAAGTGCGTGTCAGCCGCGAAGGCTAGTGCAGCGCGGGCTGTGTGGGGTGCAGCTTTTGAGTGTAGTGGAGGCGCACAGCGGCTTCGTCAATCCTTATCCACCGTCCTGCCGTTGCCCATCACGCGCGGCAAGGGGCCGGTCCATTTGCACTGCCTCGACCAATTGCGCCTCTAGCAGCGCCACCGCAGGCGCCAAAGTACCCGGCGCGCGGTGTAAGGCTATCTCTATTTCCGGCAGGCGCGGCAGTTGCTGCTCAACGCCCAGCACCCGCCACTGCGCAGGTACCATGCTTTGCGCCACCACGGTTAGTGCTAGCCCGCCGGACACCGCAATCATGCCGCCCGCAAAACTCTGGCTGGTGTAGGCAATGCGCCAGGGGATGGAGGCGGCATCCAGCGCCGCCAACGCATGTTCGCGAAAAACACATCCTTCAGGGAACAAGGCCAAAGGCAAAGGCGTCTCCTGGTGTGCAAGGTGCTGGCGAGAGCCGGCCCATACCAGGCGTTCGGTGCGCAAGACTTTGCCGCGGCGGCGCTCTGGTTGGCGGGTGATGATGGCCACATCCAAGTCGCCCGCCTCCACCCGGTCCAGCAAGGCGCCGCTCAAGGCACCAATCACCTCCAATTGCACGCGCGGATAAGCGTGAGCAAAGTGCGTCAGCACGCCGGGCAAAAACTGGTGGGCATAGTCATCGGGCATGCCCAGACGCACATGGCCCACGGCATGGGGTTGGTTCATCGCGACCAGGGCTTCCTCATTGAGCCGGATCATGCGCCGCGCATAGTCCAGCAGCACTTCGCCCTCTTCGGTCAGGCGGATCTTGCGCTTATCGCGTTGCAACAGGGCATGGCCTGTCAGGTCCTCCAGTTTGCGCAATTGCATGCTCACCGCCGACTGCGTGCGGCACAAATAGACCGCCGCCCGCGTGAAGCTGCCGCTGTCCACCACGGCGGTAAAGGCCTGCAGCAGGGCCAAGTCCAGGTATTTCAGCATTGCGGCCTCTTTTATCAGAATTCTTGATACCTAGCATAACAATTATTCGTTTGCCTTCAGATTGGCAAGCGCCTACATTGGTCTGGCGCGTCCTGTTGGATGCGAAGTGATGCACCGCAATCCACCCACCTTAGAGGAGACCTTCGCCATGTTCCATTCCATCGAAACCCACCTGGCGCTAGACCGCCGCCAACTCATGAGCGCCGCCGCCGCATTGGGCTTGGCCGGTTCGCTGACCGCCCTGCCCGCCCTGGCCCAATCCACCCCGAAAAAAGGCGGCACGCTGCGCCTGGGTATGGAAGGCGGTTCCGCCTCCGACAGCCTGGACCCGCGCACCTATGCCGACTCCATCCCCATCAGTTACAGCCTGATGTTCTGGAACCAGTTGGTAGAAATCGACGCCAAAGGCAATGCCACGCCCGAACTGGCCGAAAGCTGGGAGTCCAAACCCGGCGCTGCCGAATGGATTTTCAATATCCGCAAAGGCATCACCTTCACCTCGGGCAAAACGCTGGATGCCGATGATGTGATTTACTCCATCAATATGCACCGCGGCGAAACTAAGTCGCCAGCCAAAGGCATCCTAGAGCCCATCACCGATATCAAAAAACTCGGCTCGCACCAGATCCAGATCACCATGAAATCGGGCAATGCCGATCTACCGTTTGTGCTTTCGGACTACCACCTGCTGATCGTGCCCAATGGCACGACCGACTTCTCCAAGCCCGACGGCACCGGCGCTTACACCTTGGTGGAATGGACGCCGGGCGTGCGCATCCTGGCCAAGCGCAAGCCAGGCAACTACTGGAAAACCGGGCGCGGCAATTTTGAAAACATCGAGTTGCGCTACATCGGCGATTCGGCGATCCGCACGCAGGCCTTGCTGACCGGCCAGGTCGATGCGGTCAACCGCCTCAACCCCAAAACCGTGGCCCTGCTGTCTAAAAACAAAGACATCAACATCACCCGCACCAAGGGCACCGGCAACCGCTACGGCTTTGTGGCGCTCATTGATGCCGACCCCTACAAAAGCCGTGACCTGATGCTAGCCCTGAAGTACGGCATCGACCGGCAAAAAATTATCGACAACGTGTTTTCCGGCTACGCCTCTATGGGCAACGACCAGACCGTGGGCCCAGCGGACCGCTTTTACAACGCGGCACTTAAAGCCAAAAGCTTTGACGCCGACAAGGCTGCTTTCCACTTCAAAAAAGCCGGTATCAGCGTGCCGCTGGAGGTACAGGTCTCCGATGGTTGCTACTCGGGCGCGGTGGATTCGGGCGTGATGTACCAAGAGTCGCTGAAAAAAGCCGGTATCAATATGGAAGTCAAACGCGTCTCAGGCGATGGCTACTGGGACAACGTCTGGATGAAAGCGCCGTTTTGCTCGGTCTTTTGGGGAAACCGCCCTACTGCCGACTTGCAAATTTCCACCCAGTTTTTGGGCGGTGGTGCTTGGAACGACACCCATTTCAAGAGTGCGGCTATGGACAAACTGGTCATCGCAGCGCGCATTGAACTGAACGAAGGCAAGCGCCGCGAGATGTACGCCGAGGCGCAACGCATTATTTCGGAAGAGGCTGGCATGGTCTGCTTTGCCGTCGGTGACCAAATGGACGGCGGCAGCAAAAAACTTATGGGCCTGGACTCGCATGCGCGTTACGACATGAACGACAACCGCTTGGCCGAAAAAGGCTGGTTCGCTTAAGCCAAGCCAAGTCACCTTATTCCAGCGCGGCACCTTGCCAAGGGGCAGCTGCCGCGCTGGCTGCAATGCATAGTTATCTTGGGGAAACCATTTTGAAAATCGGATTTATCGGCCTGGGCAATATGGGCTCGGCCTCAGCCCGCAATATCGCGCGTGGCGGCCACACGCTGGTGGTACACGACATCAACCGCGACGCAGCCAATGCATTTTTGGCGCAGGGTGCGCAATGGGCCGATACGCCAGCGCAGGTCATGGACGCAGCAGACATTGTCTTCACCATGGTGTTCGGCCCCGCCGATATTGACCAGGTAGTGCGTGGCACCCACGGTTTCTTAAGCACCCACTGCGAGGGCAAAGCCTGGATTGACATGACCACCAGCAGCCCGCAATTGATGCGTGAATTGGGCGCCGCCTTTGAGGCCGCAGGCGGACTGCCGGTGGACTCGCCGGTCACCGGCTCCATCGACTCGGCCATCCGGGGCGACATGATTTTGTTCGTCGGTGGCAGCGACGCGGCTATCGCGCTGGTGCTCCCGGTGTTGGAGTTGGTCGGTGTCATCCGGCGCGTGGGGGCTTATGGCAATGGCTATGTCGCCAAGCTGGTGAACAACCAACTGTGGCTGATACACGCCGCCGCCATCGGCGAGGCCATGGTCACCGCGAAGCTGGCCGGGCTAGAGCCGGACGTGTGGTGGGCCGCGATGAAGGGCGGTGCTGCCGAAAGCTTTGTGATGCAGCACGATGTGCCCTCGATTTTTGCCGGCCATTACGACCCGTCTTTCCGCCTGGAGTTGTGCCTCAAAGACCTGGGCCTGATCGCCGACCTGGTGGCCCAAACCGGCACCCGTAACGAACTCACCAGCGCCACGCACCAACGTTTTGCCGAAGCGCAGTCGCGCTACGGCAAAGACGCCGGTGAGATGACGGTTTGCAAAGTGCTGGAGGATGATGCGGGGATTGACTTACGGGTCGCTGGGAACTGGACACCGCACTGGGAAGTGCGACATCCGTCTGAAGCTTAAAAACGAGGGCGCAGGTATCTAAGGTTTGTCTAGCGCCGCCAAAAAAGCCAGAGCCGCTGCGGTGACCGCTTGTGGCACATCGATGTGAGATGCTGCACTTTCTAAGTACACGCTTTTACGATGCATGGGCAAGCGATCGTAAATATAGCGCGGCCCTTGACCCCATCGATGGATCGGGTCTTGGGTTGTCCCAGCATAAAACACGGGAATACTGACCCGCACCTGGGCCGCTGACTCGGACATATTGGCCAGACCCTGTGGCTCATAGAACGACAAATAAACTACCGCGCTGCTCACAATTTGACGCTTGCGGTCGCCGCTGTTGAAGTCGGTAAATTCAAAATCGCGTTGTTCGCCTTGCCCAATGTCGCGCCGCTCACGGGCGGCCCTCAAACTTGCGTGGGTTTGACCAGCCCGGTATTGCACCTCCGGCACATGCCCGGGCGCAAAAATCATCATGGCGTCCACATCGCCATAACGCGCCGCATAGGCAATGGCCGCATTCGCACCAAGGCTGTGTCCCGCAAGGACTACGGTATTGGCACCTTCGGAGCGCAGCTTGAGCACCAACACATGTACTTCCTGTAAGGCGCTAGCGTAGTCAACGTCGTACAAACGCTCGCGACTCCAAGTCATGGCGGGCGAGACCACACGCGCGCCTGCAGCCTCAAAAGACGCCGCCAAAGGACCGGGTGGTTTACCCCACTTTCCGTGTAGGGCAATGACGGCCGTGCTGCCATTGATAGATAGCTGCCCCAGGCTTTGTGCAAAGGCTGAAAGGCAAAGACTTTGCCACGCAATGAAAAGGGCTAGCCACTGGATACGCATGACCAGCATGCCTACTGACGCAACACGTCCACGCCAGCGGGCGGTTTGAACTGAAAAAGTGCGTTATCCAGCGCCGGGTTGGCTTCGAATTGCGTAAATTGCATCACCGAACGCTGGCCGAAACTATCCAGGATTTCCAGCGTCGCCAATGCCGTACCTTTGAAGCCAATGCGCACGGTTTGCAAACCGCCGTCTTTGGAACGCGGGCGCGCCAACACCCAATCTTGGCCGTCGGACGCGGCTGCGTTGCTCAGCTCAAACTCAGTCTCCATAGCGCGCAAGTCGCTGGCAGACGCAATCAGCGCGGCAGGGGTGGCGCCTAGTGCCTGC
>CAJBBZ010000011.1 GCA_903951445.1 uncultured beta proteobacterium | reverse complement strand
TCGCGGTATCGCAGCGCCTTAAGTGTCCATCTCAGATCGCCGTGCGCCCGAGCGGGCGCTACACAGAAATCGTTGGCGCGCGCGTTTGAGGACGAGCGCATACATGTTGTGCGCGATTTGCAGGCGCGATGCCCGAGGGTATGGGTTCGCGCCTTGTTTGATCCGTATTGATGCGCCGAGCGTGAAGCTGTGCTCCCGGCGTTGTCAAAACATTGCAGCAAGGCTAAAGGGAATGATTGATCCAAACCAACACGAAACCAACGCGCTGGCAGCGGCCTGCCAGACAGGTGGCGAGTACGTCGAGTCACTTGCCAAAACAGATCTGACCAGTTTCACCGCAGTGGAGTGGTCAACCTTGATTGATGTGGTCGTGACCGCGTTTCAAGACTCACTTCGTACTGCCTATGCAGACGATCCACCATTTTGAAGGAACGCATGAATCCAAACAATTACATGGCCCAGCTTGGGGCCACACTCGTAGATCGCGGGTACGCCATTCTGCCGATCCAGCCCAGCACTAAAAAGCCAGGCATGTTTCGCCTGGGTGCCTGGCAGGACTACCCCAAGTGGAGCCGCCACTGTGAGCGCGACACGACCGAGAACGAAGTCGACATCTGGGGCGACTGGCCCGAGGCGGGCATCGGTATTGCCGCAGGCAAGGTGATCGGCATCGACATCGATGTGCTGCAGTCCAAGGACATCGCCGTTCAGATTGAGGGTCTGGCGAAACGGTTGCTGGGCGACACACCCGCAGTTCGTATTGGCAACGCGCCCAAGCGACTGCTGGTATACCGCGCTGCTCAGCCGTTCAGTGGTTTCAAGTACCCGCCGATCGAGGTGCTGGGCGTGGGGCAGCAGTTCATTGCGTATGGCATTCACCCAGACACTGGCAGACCCTACGAGTGGCCGGTGCAAACCCTGGCCGACCTGAAAATTGAGGAACTGCCCGTCATCACCGAGGCGCAGGCACGCGAGTTTGCGCGCCAGGCCTACGAGATGGTCCCCGAATCCATGCGTCCCAAAAGTCTGGGCGTGGGTTTGAAGTCTCCCGTGGCGTTTGCCAATCTGCCCGAGCAGCGCGGTACGTTTGAGGCAGTCCAAGATGCCTTGCAATACATCGCCAACCAGGATCTGGACTACGACAGTTGGGTGCGCATCGGCATGGCCATCAAAGGGGCACTCGCTGAGAAAGGCTGGCCACTCTTTGAGTCCTGGTCTGCGACTTCAACAAAGAACGATGCCAAGACTACCGCCAAAAGCTGGGCCAGTTTTGCTCCCCAGCGGATTGGGGCGGGCACCATCTACAAGCTGGCGCTGGACAACGGCTGGATTCCGGATGCTGACCTGCAACTCAATGGTGAAATTGTGATGAACGGTCACCACCCGGCGAAGGAGATGTTGCAAACGCTGCAAACACAAAACCCGATCACGATTGATGGATCAGTAGTACCTCCGGTGTTGCCGCCGCCCAAACCACTGCCTACGGGCTGGGACCAGGTGGGCGGCGTGATTGCCGACATGATGACGCTCATGGCGGCGACGGCCAAGCGTCCCCAGCCCGTGCTGGCGCTCGGAGCCAGCCTGTGTGCCATCGGCGCGCTGATGGGGCGCAAGTACCGCACCGAGAGCAATACGCGCTCAAACCTGTACGTCGTTGGCATCGCCGAGAGCGGCGCAGGCAAGAACCACAGCCGCGTGGTGATCAATGAGTTGTTTCGCAAAGCCGGACTGCTGCAATACCTGGGTGGCAACAAGATCGCGTCAGGCTCGGGCCTCTTGACCGCCATCCAGCGTCAGCCCGCCATTCTCTTTCAGCTTGATGAGTTCGGCATGTTTTTGTC
>CAJBBZ010000010.1 GCA_903951445.1 uncultured beta proteobacterium | reverse complement strand
CCCCATGAAAATCAGCCAAGACTGCGCCGTCACCCTGCATTACCAAGTCGCCACCCCGCAAGGCAAAGTCCTTGAGCAAAGCAAAGAGCCTATCGCTTACCTGCACGGCGGCTACGGCAATATCTTCCCCAAAGTGGAAGAAGCGCTGCTGGGCCAAGAGGCGGGTTACCGCGTCACCCTGGACTTGGCGGTGGCGGACGCCTTTGGCGAGCGCGACGAATCGCTGTTGCAAACCATCCCCAAAACCCAGTTTCCGCCCGGCGTCAAAGTCGGCGGCCAGCTGGAAGGCCGCGATGCCAATGGCCAGGCGCGCGCTTTTACTGTCGTCAAAATCAAGGGCGACAAAGTTATCCTCGACGCCAACCACCCTCTGGCCGGCCAGGCTCTGCGCTTTAGCGCGCACGTGTTGGAGGTGCGCGCGGCCTCGGAAGAGGAAATCGCCCACCGCCATGTGCACGGGGCGCATGGGCATCACCATTGATTGTGTGATTTCCTAATTTTTAGCATTTAATGGTTAAAAAAGTTAATTTACAGGCATATAAGCCTAATAAATATAAATTCCGAGGCAAATTCGCAATCTCCTGCGCGCCCGCTCGGGATACCATAGAGCCTCGATTTCGCTGTAACACGGCTTTTTGTATCCCAAGGAAACCATGCTCTCGCAACCCGCTACCAAGTACCGCGCTTTTCCCGCCATTGACCTGCCCGACCGCAAATGGCCGGGCCGCACCATTACCCAGCCGCCGGTCTGGATGAGCACCGACTTGCGCGACGGCAACCAGTCGCTATTCGAGCCCATGAACCTGGAGCGCAAGCTGCGTATGTTCCGCACGGTGTGCGATGTGGGCTTCAAGGAAATCGAGGTCGGCTTTCCCAGCGCCTCGCAGACTGACTTTGACTTTGTGCGCAAACTGGTTGACGACCAATTGGTGCCCGAAGACGTGACCATCGAGGTGCTGACCCAGGCGCGCGAGCACCTGATCCGCCGCACTTTCGAGTCGGTGGTGGGCGCGCGCCGTGTCATCATGCATGTCTATAACGCGACTGCGCCGCTGTTTCGCGATGTGGTCTTCAATATGAGCAAGGCCGAGGTGGTGCAACTGGCTGTGGAGTCGGTGAGGCTCATCAAAGAGCTGGCCCAAGCGCATCCGCAAACTGAGTGGGTGCTGCAATACAGCCCGGAGTTGTTCACCTCTACCGAGCTAGAGTTCGCCAAAGAAGTGTGCGATGCGGTGACCGAAGTCTGGGGCGCTACGCCAAACAACAAAGTTATCCTCAATTTACCTGCGACGGTAGAAGTTTCCACGCCCAATATTTACGCCGACCAGATCGAGTGGATGCACCGCAACGTGGCCCGGCGCGATAGCGTCATCATCAGCCTGCATCCGCACAACGACCGTGGCACAGCCGTCGCCGCCGCCGAGCTGGGCCTGATGGCCGGAGCGGATCGCGTGGAAGGCTGCTTGTTCGGCAACGGCGAGCGCACCGGCAATGTGGACATCGTCACGCTGGCGCTCAACCTCTACACCCAGGGCGTTAATCCGGGCTTGGACTTCTCGGACATCAACGCCGTGGCCCGCACCGTGGAGCATTGCAACCAATTGCCCATTCACCCACGCCATCCCTATGTGGGCGATTTGGTGTTCACCGCCTTTAGCGGCTCACACCAGGACGCGATTAAAAAAGGCTTCTCCGCGTTGGACAAAAACGGCCTGTGGAGCGTGCCTTATTTGCCCATCGATCCGGCCGATGTAGGCCGCACCTACGACTCCATCATCCGCGTCAACAGCCAGTCGGGCAAGGGTGGCGTGGCCTATTTGATGGAGGCTGAATACGGCATCGTCATGCCGCGCCGCTTGCAAGTGGAGTTTTCGGGCGAGGTGCAGGCTTACACCGACACCCACGGTGGCGAGATGAGTGCGCAAGACATTTGGGACTTGTTTGCCGAAACCTATGTCGCGCCTACTGAGCCAGTGGGCTATGTGGGCTACCAATTGACCGATCACCCGCATGACGCCAGCGGCCAGGGCATACGCCTGACGGTGGAAGTGGCAGGCGCACGCCACATGCTGCAAGGCTATGGAAACGGCCCCATAGACGCGGCCGTGCAGGCATTGCAAAGCATTGGTGTCGATGTGCAGGTACGCAGTTTTGAAGAGCGCTCCACCAAGAGCAGTGCCCACGGCGGCGACGCCCAGGCCTGCGCTTTTATGGAGCTCAGCTCGGATGCCACGGATGCGCCGGACCGCTTTGGTGTGGGGTTGGACCACAACATACTGACCGCTTCCATTAAGGCGCTGGTCAGTGGTGTCAATCGCTTGGGGCTGGTGCCCAAGGTGGTGGCAAAAGCGGCGAAGGATGCGGCTTTGGTTTGATAGGGCGTATTTGCCGCCAAGGACGGGCATGGGCTTGTTGGCGCGCTAAACTTAAAGCCTAGGAGGTGCGTATGGACTCTGCATTGGTTAGCCAAGACCCGGACGTTATGAGTGGTGCACTGTGCTTTACGGGAACCCGAGTACCCGTCAAAAATTTATTCGACTATCTTGAGGGATCGTCTTTGCTTGAAGACTTCCTTCTGGACTTTCCCAGTGTTGCGCGTTCGCACGCAATAGCCGTTCTAGAAGCGGCCCGCAAAGGCCTAGCTGCCGATGCGCCTGCTGGTTGATGAGTGTGTTCCGGCCCGTTTGAAAAAGGCATTGCCTTCGCACGTGGTGTCCACGGTGCCGCAGGAAGGCTGGTCGGGCAATACGAACGGAACCTTGCTGGCGCTGGCCGCGACGAAATTTGACCCCTTTATCACGGTGGACAAAAATCTTCCCTATCAACAGAACACATCTAAGCTAGCGCTTGCCGTATTCGTGCTGGATGCGCAATCCAATGAATTGTCCTATCTCCTGCCGCTGGTGCCTGCCTTGGAGCGCGCCTTGTTAGCGCACACGCCGGGTACTTACGTAGTCGTCTGCGCTTAATTGCTATCTGATGTTTCCGAACCTGGAGTGCATTAAGCGCGCTTGAGCCGTCCTTGCTGGATTAGGCTCTCGAAGTTGGCCACCGCCCGCCGCTGCAACGTTCAATCCCCGCCAAATCCTGGCGCGACTGCACATCGATAAAACCGTTTTCCTGCAATAACTGGCGCACAGCAAACGCCTGGTCGTAACCGTGTTCGAGCAGCAGCCAGCCGCCGGGCTTGAGGCAGACGGGTGCTTGCGCAACGATGGCGCGTAAATCGTTCATGCCTTCGGCACCGCTGGTCAGGGCTTGCACTGGTTCGTGACGCAATGCCGCAAGGTGCGGGTCGGCGTCGGCGATGTAGGGCGGGTTGGAAATGATGGCGTCGAAAGTTTCGGTTAAGCCCTCAAGCCAAGCCCCTTGCGAAAACGCTAGATCCAAACCTATACGCTGCGCATTGGCCTGCGCCACGGCCAAGGCATCGGCGCTGAGATCGCGCGCGTGCATTTGCACATCGGGACGATGCTGTTTCAAGGCCAAGGCGATAGCGCCGCTGCCGGTGCCCAGGTCGATAGCGCGGGCGGCGACTGGCAAAAGCTCTAGGGCCCAATCCACCAGGGTTTCGGTATCTGCGCGTGGGCACAGTACCCGGGCATCGACTTGTAAGTCCAAGCCGTAAAACGATGTCCAGCCGGTGATGTAGGGCAGGGGCTCGCCACCCACGCGGCGCGCCAGCGCCTCCTGCCAGCGTTGTTGCACGGTAATAGAAAGAGCCTCGTCATCGTGTGCCAAAAGCCAGGCGCGTTCCTGTGCCGTGCGCCCCAGCGCGTGCAGCAATAAAAGCTGCGCCTCCAAACGCGCGACACCTTGCGCAATTGCGCTGTGCAAGGCTTGACCGATGGTTAGCGCTCCGTCCATGGGTTTTACCTTAAACCTTACCTAACTCCAAATCCGCCATTTGCTGCGCGGCCTCAAAAGCTTGCAGCGCCTCCACTACATCGCCCAAGTCCCCTTCCATGATGGTGAGCAGCTTGTACAGCGTCAGGTTGATGCGGTGGTCGGTCAGGCGGCCTTGGGGGAAGTTGTAGGTGCGGATGCGGTCGCTACGGTCGCCCGTGCCGACCAGGCTTTTGCGCTCGGCGGCGTCTTTGGCGGCGCGCTCGGAGCGGTCTTTTTCTTGAATGCGCGCGGTCAGCACGCGCAGTGCTTGCGCTTTGTTGCTGTGCTGGCTGCGGCCATCCTGGCATTCGGCGACTATGCCAGTTGGCAAGTGGGTAATGCGCACCGCCGAATCGGTTTTGTTGATGTGCTGACCACCGGCGCCGCTGGCCCGGTAGGTGTCAATGCGCAAGTCTGCCGGGTTGATCTTGATGGCTTCGGCTTCGTCAGGCTCGGCCAGCACCGCCACGGTGCAGGCGCTGGTATGGATACGGCCCTGGGTTTCGGTGACCGGCACGCGTTGCACGCGGTGGCCGCCGGATTCAAACTTTAGCGCGCCGTACACGTTATGGCCTTCCACGCGCAGCACCACCTCTTTGTAGCCGCCCAGCTCGCTGGCTGATTCGCTCATGATCTCGGTCTTCCAGCCCAGGCTGTCGCAGTAGCGGGTGTACATGCGCGCCAAGTCACCGGCAAATAACGTGGACTCATCGCCACCGGTGCCGGCGCGGATTTCCACGAAGGCGTTGCGCGCATCGTCCGGGTCTTTGGGCAGCAACATGCGCGTGAGTTCCGCTTCGAGTTGCGTCAATTCGGCACTCGCGCTGTCCATTTCCTCCTGCGCCATGGCTGTCATGTCGGCATCGTTGCCTGCGCTGGCTAGCATCTCGGTGGCGGTAGTGAAATCGGCCTCGCGCTCCTGGTAACGCGCCCAGCGGCTGGCCACTGCGCCTACCTCGGTGTGCTCACGCGAGAGCGCCAAAAACTGCGTCATGTCTTTCATGATGTCTTCGCGCGAAAGCAAAAATTCCAACTCGCCCAGGCGGTCGGTGTAGCGAGCAAGTTGTTGGCGTAAAAACGGTTTCATGGCGAAATACAAAAAGAGACTCAAAGAGGCCCGGTGTGGTGGGGAAAGGCCGGTGTGCCAGCCGGTGGGCGGCATGCAGCGCTGCGGCTGGCGCTGCGTCAGCGTGTAGCGCCGCTAACGCTCTTTGCGCAAAAAGAAGTGTTCGATGGCGTGGCTGGCGCGCTCGCGGGCCACGTTGTCGGCCCCGTGCAATTCGGCAAAAGCGCCGTGCAGCATTTTTTGCGTCAAGCCTTTGGACAAGGCTTCGAGCACCGCCTCTACATCCTCGCCTTTGGCCAGCGCCTTGCGTGCGCGCGCCAGTTCGTGTGCGCGCCAGGCGTCGGCCTGGGCATTGAGTTGCTGGATAAGGGGCACGGTGTGGCGCTGGTCCAGCCAGTGCATAAAGCTTTGTACCCCTGCGTCCACAATCGCTTCGGCCTGGGCCACGGCCGCCTGGCGGTTAGCCTGGCCGGTTTGCACCACGCCGGCCAAGTCGTCCACGGTGTAGAGATACACGTCGCCCAGTTTTTTCACCTCGGGCTCGATGTCGCGCGGCACCGCCAGGTCCACCATGAACATGGGGCGGCGTTTGCGTTTTTTCAGGGCCCGCTCCACCGCACCCAGGCCGATGATGGGCAGGGTGCTGGCGGTGCAGCTGATCACCGCATCAAACTCGGCCAGCCGGTCCGGCAGGTCTGACAAGCGCATCACTTCGGCGCCAAAGCGCCCGGCCAATTGCTCGCCGCGCTCTAGGGTACGGTTGGCGATGGTGATGGACTTGGGGTTTTTGGCGGCAAAGTGGGTGCTGCATAGCTCAATCATCTCGCCCGCACCGACAAACAAAACCTTGACCTGGCCCATGTCCTCAAACAATTGCCCTGCCAAGCGTACCGCTGCGGCAGCCATGCTGATGGAGTGGGCGCCGATTTCGGTGGAGCTGCGCACTTCTTTGGCCACCGCAAACGAGCGCTGAAACATTTGCGACAAAGTGCTACCCAGAGCCCCGGCGGACTCGGCGGCGCGCACCGCGTCCTTGAGTTGTCCCAGGATTTGCGGCTCGCCAAGCACCATGGAGTCCAGCCCGCTGGCTACCCGAAACGCGTGGCGGGCGGCCTCGTCGTCGTTCAGGCTGTAGGTGTGCGAGCGCAGGGTGTGGGTAGAAACGCCGCCCGATTGGGCCAGCCAGTCCAGGGTGTGCTCCATTTGCGTCTGGTCCCCAGCGCAATAAATTTCGGTGCGGTTGCAGGTGGAGACAATGGCCGCTTCGGGGGCGCTGGGCATGGATTGGCGCAGGCCTAAGAGGTGCGGCTCGATCTTGTCGATGGCAAAGGCAAACCTTCCGCGCAGGTCCAGCGGAGCGGTGTTGTGGTTAATGCCGAGTGCCCAGACTGCCATAGTTAAGCGGGATTATAAAATTTGATGCTACTACGAAAGATTTCATGGGCCCGCTCGACTTTGTCAACCACTTGCTCAATTTTGTGGCACCAGCGCTTTTTGTCGGGTTTTTTCTGGCTTTGACAGCCCCGGTGGTGCTGGGCATACGCGCCAAGCCGGGCAGCTGGCTGGGGCTGGGCATGCTCAATTCCCTGGTGGGTTGCTGCGCCTTGTCTGGCGGGCTCTGGTTTTTTGGCAATGACGGCAAGATGGCCACGTACGCCGGTCTGCTGCTGGCCTGCTCGCTCAGCCAACTCGCGTTTTTGCGACCTGCGGGCAAATGAGCGCGGCACCCCACCACGACGTTCGTTTGGCCGCCGCTGGGCCGCAAGACCTGCCCGCGCTGCGCACACTTATTTTTGACGACGGCGCCAATATTTGGAACTACCTGCCCGAAGACGGCATTGGCGAGCATTTAGAAGACATTGCCCAGAGCCGCGCCTTTGGCGTGCTGGCGCTGGAACAGGGGCAATTGATAGGCGCGGTGACTTTTGGTCTTAGCACCGACTTTGATGACTACCTGCCCCCGCAAGCACGTGGTACGCCCCAGGGCTATGTCAGCGAAGCCGTAGTGCGACGCGACCGGGTTGGCCGGGGCTTGGGCACGCAGCTGCTGCGAGCCGCCTTAGCCGAACTAGGCAAACTCGGCGCGGATGTGGTGTTTATCGACCGCCACGAGGAAAACCTGGCCTCGGCGGGCATGATGCGCGCTGCGGGGTTTGTGGAAATTGAAACTTACCCCGACCCCCGGCGCCGCCCGCACGGCTCGGGGCGGACGACCGTTTGTTGGAAAGTGCTCAAGCCCGCCGCTTTGCCAGCGCCCAGCGCCTAGGGCGATGGGGAGCCTTAACTATTAGTGTTGCTAGGCCGATGGTGCAAAGTGATCCACCCGGTCGGTGATGATGCCGTCGGTGCCCCAACCTTGTAATTGGGCTGCGACAGCATCGTCATTGACGGTATAGCTCAGTAAGCGAAAGCCTGCCGCTTTGGCCAGAGCGACCGACTCTGTATTCCAAAGTGCATGGTTGCAGACGATGGCTTGGCATTGGAGCCGAGTGGCATGACCCAGCCACTGCGCCCAGCTTTGGTCTTCCAGCGCATGGATAAGCAGGCCGCGCGGCAGCTCCGGCTGGGTCGCCATGGCGCCCTCCAGCGCGGCGATATCAAACGATGTCAGCAGGGGCGGCACCGCCACACCTTGCCACAGCCGCGCTGCATGATGCGCCACCACCTCACCCGTATTGCGTTCGGTGCCTGTTGTCGGTTTGATCTCGATATTGAGAAAGCAGCTATTACTGATGCAAAAGCGGGCGATTTGCGCCAGCGTGGGCAGCGGCTCGCCGGCGTAGGTGCTGCTATGCCAGCCGCCTGCGTCGTATTGCGCCAAGGTGTGCCAGGGGTAGTCGCCGGCCACTGCGCTGGCTTGCGGGTCCGGTGCGTGGTGAGGATGCAAAGCGTGCGCGGTGCGGGTCAGCGTATCGTCGTGTAGCAAAAAAGGCACGCCATCGCGGCTGAGTTTGACGTCGCATTCAAACATGCGGTAACCATAACTAGCGCCTAATCGAAAGGCGGCCAGGGTGTTTTCCGGCGCCAGCGTGCCCGCACCCCGGTGCGCAATCCAGCGCGGGTAGGGCCAATCGGCTAATGCACTTTGAATTGTCATAAGCGGCACTGTAACTGGCGCACAGTGCAGGGCGATTGCGTGCGGGCAGCAGCATCTATGCTGCACTGCGGTAATATCGAAAATCACTTTCGGCCCGTACCCTTATCAAGGCGTAGGCCAAGCCATTCCCCATTCCTGATGAACGCCCCCACCTCTTTATTGCATCTGCTGCCCGCAGCGGCCCCGCCCCACGCCGAGCGCATCCGCGAAATTCCGTATAACTACACCTCGTTTTCTGATCGCGAAATTGTCATCCGCCTGCTCGGGCCTGCGGCCTGGGACACTTTGCTGCTGCTGCGTGAGGAGCGCAACACCGGGCGCTCGGCGCGCATGTTGTACGAGGTGCTCGGCGATATTTGGGTAGTACAGCGCAACCCCTATTTGCAAGACGATTTGCTGGACAACCCCAAGCGCCGCCGCATGTTGGTCGATGCGCTGCGCCACCGCTTGGGCGAAGTTCACAAGCGTCGCACGCCGCAAGGCGCCGGCGGGCACGATGCTTTGGTCGGCACCTTGCTGGACGCGGCGCAGGCGGCGGTCGATGCTTTTGATGCTGCCTTTGTCGAAGTGGGCACATTGCGCCGCAAGACGCAGCGGGTGCTGGGGCGACTAACGGCGCGGGACAATATCAAGTTCGACGGCCTGAGCCGGGTGTCGCATGTGACGGATGCCACCGACTGGCGGGTGGAATACCCCTTTGTGGTGCTCACACCCGACAGTGAAGAGGAAATGGCGCGCTTGGTCAAAGGCTGTATCGAACTAGAACTGACCATCATTCCGCGCGGCGGCGGCACCGGCTACACCGGCGGCGCGGTGCCGCTGACCTGGAAGAGCGTGGTCATCAACACCGAAAAGCTCGAAACCCTGGGCCCGGTGCAAATGCGTACTTTGCCCGGCATGGACCACGAAGTGGCCACCATCTGGACCGAGGCCGGTGTGGTCACGCAGCGCGTAGCCGATGCCGCTGAACGCGCCGGCTTTGTGTTTGCCGTGGACCCAACGTCGGCCGAGGCTTCGTGCATAGGCGGCAATATCGCCATGAATGCGGGGGGCAAAAAAGCCGTGCTCTGGGGCACTGCCTTGGACAACCTGGCCAGTTGGCGCATGGTGACGCCGGATGCGCAATGGCTGGAGGTGACGCGCCTCCATCACAACATGGGCAAGATCCATGACGCAGCGCAGGCGGTGTTTGAACTGCAGTATTTCAAGGCCGATGGCAAAACTCGGTTACGCAACGAAACCCTGACGATTCCCGGCCCGGCGTTTCGCAAAGCTGGTCTAGGCAAGGACGTCACCGATAAATTTTTAAGCGGCCTGCCCGGCATCCAAAAAGAGGGCTGCGACGGCCTGATTACCAGCGCCTCTTGGGTGCTACACCGCATGCCGGCGCATACGCGCACCGTGTGCCTGGAGTTTTTCGGCAAAGCGCGGGACGCGGTGCCCAGCATCGTGGACATCAAAGACTTTATGTTCGCCGAGCAAAAGCGCAGCGGCGTGCTGCTGGCCGGGCTGGAGCATATGGACGACCGCTACCTCAAGGCCGTGGGCTATGCCACCAAAAGCAAGCGCGCGGCCGAGTTAGGCGGCGGCTCTGGCCTGCCCAAGATGGTACTGGTGGGCGATATTGCCGGCGACGACCCCGATGCGGTGGCGCGCGCCACTTCGGAAGTAGTGCGCCTGGCCAATGCGCGCAGCGGCGAAGGCTTTGTCGCGATCAGCCCTGAAGCGCGGCGCAAATTTTGGCTAGACCGCAAACGCACTGCCGCTATCAGCCGCCACACCAATGCCTTCAAAATCAACGAAGACGTGGTGATTCCGCTAGAGCGCATGGGCGAGTACACCGACGGCATCGAGCGCATCAACATCGAACTGTCTTTGCGGAACAAGCTCGCCTTGTGCGACGCGCTGTCCGAATTTTTTGCACGCAGCGATTTGCCTTTGGGTAAGAGCGACGACGCCAACGGCATCTCGTCTGCCGAACTACTGGAAGACCGGGTCGCGCAAGCGCAGGACTTGATTGCCAGCGTGCGCGCGCAGTGGCAGGGTTGGCTGGATGATGTAGATGCGCTGTTTCCGCAATTGCAAGACCACCGATTGCGTGCCAGTTGGAAAACGCAACTACAGGCGCCGCTGCACAGCATATTTACCGGCTCGGCTTTTGCAGCCATCCTTAAGGAATGTGTAGCAATACACAAGCGCGTGCTAAAGGGCCGCGTCTGGGTGGCGCTGCATATGCATGCGGGCGATGGCAATGTGCACACCAATATCCCGGTCAACAGCGACGACTACGCCATGCTGCAAGCGGCGCACCAGGCGGTCAAGCGCATCATGGCGCTGGCGCGTTCTTTGGACGGCGTGATTTCGGGCGAGCACGGCATCGGCATTACCAAACTCGAGTTTTTGACCGACGCCGAATTGCAGCCCTTTGCAGACTACAAAGCGCGCATAGACCCGCAAGGGCACTTCAACAAAGGCAAGCTGCTGCGCCAGGGTTTGAACGGTGTTGCGAACCACGGCGCTGACCTGCGCCATGCCTACACGCCCTCGTTTGGATTGATGGGCCATGAATCGCTCATCATGCAGCAAAGCGATATCGGCGCGATTGCCGATTCGATCAAAGACTGTTTACGCTGCGGCAAATGCAAACCGGTGTGCGCCACCCATGTGCCGCGCGCCAACTTACTCTACAGCCCGCGCAACAAAATTTTGGCCACCTCGCTGTTGGTCGAGGCGTTTTTGTACGAAGAGCAAACGCGCCGTGGCGTGTCCATCAAACACTGGCAAGAATTTGAAGACGTGGCCGACCACTGCACCGTATGCCACCAGTGCGAAAGCCCTTGCCCCGTCAAAATCGATTTTGGCGACGTCACCATGCATATGCGCAATCTTTTGCGCAAGATGGGGAAAAAAAGTTTCAGGCCGGGCAATGCACTGGCCATGCTGTTTCTGAACGCCACCAACCCGCAAACCATCAAGTTAATGCGCAGCATGATGGTGGGCGTGGGCTTTAAAGCGCAGCGTCTGGCCAATGATGTGCTCCGCGTGCTGGCAAACCGCCAGACCGCCAAGCCGCCTTCCACCGTGGGCGTCGCGCCCATCAAAGAGCAAGTAATTCACTTCATCAATAAAAAAATGCCCGGCGGCTTGCCAAAGCGCACCGCGCGCGCTTTGCTGGATATTGAAGACGCCGACTACGTGCCCATCATCCGCGACCCGCAGGCCACTACCGCTGAAACTGAAGCGGTGTTTTACTTCCCCGGTTGCGGCTCCGAGCGCTTGTTTAGCCAGGTGGGTTTGGCAACCCAGGCCATGCTCTGGCATGCGGGCGTTCAAACCGTCTTGCCGCCGGGCTATTTGTGCTGCGGCTATCCGCAGCGCGGCAGCGGGCAGGCGGATAAGGCGGAAAAAATCATCACCGACAACCGCGTGCTGTTTCACCGCGTCGCCAATACCCTGAACTACCTGGACATCAAAACCGTGGTGGTCAGTTGCGGTACCTGTTACGACCAACTGCAAGGCTATGAGTTCGACAAAATATTCCCCGGCTGCCGCATCATCGACATCCACGAATATTTGCTTGAAAAAGGCATTACCTTAGGCTCTGCGCTAGTAGCCGATGGCTCGGCCCCCGCTGCGTCCGGCTATCTTTACCACGACCCTTGCCACAGCCCCATGAAGCTCCAGGACCCAATGAAAACCGTCAAGGCCTTGGTGGGCGATACCGTGCTCAAAAGCGAACGCTGCTGCGGCGAGTCCGGCACCCTGGGCGTGACCCGGCCCGACATTTCCACGCAAATCCGATTTCGCAAAGAAGAGCAATTACGCCAGGGCGCGGACGATCTGGCAGCGCTTAAAGCCGAGCAAGGCCTGGCCGCAGGCGGCCCCATAAAAATCCTGACCAGTTGCCCCAGTTGCCTGCAAGGCCTGAGCCGCTACGGCAATGACCTGAATAACGGCCTCTTGGAGGCGGACTACATCGTGGTCGAAATGGCGCGCCTGATTCTGGGTGAGCAATGGTTGCCCGCCTTTGTGCAAAAGGCCAATGCTGGGGGCATTGAGCGGGTGCTGGTATAGGCGGTTACAGTCGCAGACTCCTGGGGTCCACCCTGCATCTGCGTACTTATTACCCGATTGAATTAGCTATGGCCGGCCTGAGCAAACATTCCCCCACCCCGCAAGACCTGACGGTGCACAGCCAATCGCGCGTATTGCAAGTCAGTTTTTCAGATGGTGCCGACTTTCGTATCCCGTTTGAATTGATGCGGATTTATTCCCCTTCCGCCGAAGTGCAAGGCCACGGTCCGGGGCAGGAAGTGCTGCAAACCGGCAAGCGTTTGGTGGGCCTCGAGGCGCTGGACCCGGTGGGCAACTACGCGGTGCAACCACGTTTTTCAGACGGGCATGACACCGGTATTTTTTCCTGGGACTATTTGTATTTTCTGGGCGCTGAGCAGGATCGCTTGTGGCGCGATTATGAAAAGCGTTTGCAAGAGGCTGGGCGCGAACGCGATGCGCCGATGCCGGTGGCTGCTGGCCAGGGCTGCGCCAGCCATTGAACAGGGCAGAGCACCATGAGCACCACGCATTTTGGATTTCAGTCGGTGGATGAGGCGGAAAAAGCGCGTCGGGTGCGCGGCGTTTTTGATTCGGTGGCTTCCAAATACGACGTCATGAACGACTTAATGTCCGGCGGCCTGCACCGTGCCTGGAAGGCGTACACCGTGCTGGTGGCCAACTTGCAGGAAAGCGACAAAGCCCTGGACATCGCGGGTGGCACCGGCGACCTGGCGCTGGCTTTTGCCGGCAAAGTGGGCAAGCGCGGCCAGGTGGTGCATACCGACATCAACCACGCCATGCTCAGCACCGGGCGCAACCGCCTGCTCGACGCCGGTGTACTGCTGCCTACCGTGGTTTGCGATGCCGAGCGCCTGCCCTTTGCCGATGGCTATTTCGACCTGGTCAGCGTGGCCTTTGGCCTGCGCAATATGACGCACAAAGACCTGGCGCTGGCCGAGATGTGCCGCGTGTTGCGCCCCGGTGGCAAGCTGCTGGTGCTGGAGTTCTCCAAGATAGCCCCCCCCTTAGAAAAGGCCTATGACTGGTATTCGTTTAAGGTTTTACCCGTCTTAGGTAAGCTCGTGGCTGGTGATGACGCTAGCTACCGCTACCTAGCCGAGTCCATCCGCATGCATCCGGGCCAGGACGAACTCAAGGCCATGATGCACACCGGTGGTTTCGGCCATGTGGACTACCACAACCTGACTGGTGGCATAGCGGCGTTGCATGTGGGTATCAAGTGCTGACGAAGTGCTAATTCGCCTGCTGTGCTTGCAAAGCGCGTTGCAGGCCGCACTTAACAGCCTTGATGTGCGGTATTTTGTTGTTTTGAAGGATTCGATATGAAATGGTTGACTGCTTTGATAGCGGCTTTTGTTTTATTGTTCAGCTTGCAGGCCGAGGCCGGGCGCCTGGCCGGCGGCAAATCGATGGGGCGCCAATCAAGTAACGTGACCCAGCGCGACAGTGCCCCCAACGCACCAGCGCAGGGTGTGGGCAACGCCGCTGCCAAACCGGGCGCTGCCGCACCGAGCCGCCCTTGGGGTGCGATGCTCGGTGGACTGGCCGCTGGACTGGGCTTGGCTTGGTTGGCGCATTCCATGGGCCTGGGCGAAGGCATGGGCCAGATATTGCTCATCGTCGGAGCACTGATGTTGGCCTTCATGGTATTTCGGTTTTTGATGCGGAACCGCCGCCCGCAGGGCGATGGACTTGCCTATGCTGGTGACTCGATGAACACCCAGCAGCGCACGGCTTACCGGCCCGAGAACGTAGGCAATGACGCCTCGGCCCGTCCCTGGGAGCGCGAGCCCCAAGGCACGCAATTCCAAGCAAGCGCACCTGCGGGTGGCTCGATGATCGGCTCGGCGCTCGCAGGCTCGCAGGCTTGGGGCGTGCCCACAGGCTTTGACACCGAAGGCTTTTTACGCGCCGCCAAAGCTAATTTCATTACCCTGCAAGCGGCCTGGGATAAGGCCGATATCAGCAGCCTGCGCGCCATGATGACCGATGGCATGTTGACCGAAATCCGTACCCAGCTCTCCGAGCGCGAGGCCCATACCGGCGCCAAGCCCAACCAAACCGAAGTGCTATCCATTGACGCGCATTTGCTGGGTATCGAAGAATTGGCCGATGAATACATGGCCAGCGTGGAGTTCACCGGCATGATCCGCGAAGAGTCGAGCGCCAGCCCCAGCCCCTTCCGCGAGGTCTGGAACATGACCAAACCCAAATCCGGCGGTGGCTGGCTGGTGGCCGGGGTGCAGGCTTTGCAATAGGCAAGCCCAGCGATAGCCCGCAAAGGGCGTCGCTAGCGTTACATCGGGAATAATCGGGGACTATGGCAACACAGTCCCCTTTTTCTTTTGCGCAAAACGTTTTTGCCAATGGCCCCACCGCTTTGACCCCGCCCGACTGGGCGATTGACGAATTACAAAGGCGCGTGGTCTTGCTGCTCAACCATGTGCTGATGCAAGAACCCCAGGCCATGGCGCGCCTGGTGCAGCAAAAGGGGCGGGTTCTCAAGGTGCAATGGCTGCAATGGCATTTGCAGCTGCGTATCAGCCCGGCAGGCCTGTTCGAGCATGTGCCGCTGGGCGCGGACGGCGGCGCGGTGGATTTGCAGCTGACCTTGACAGCCACCAATCCCTGGCAGGTGTTGCAGCCTTTGCTCGATGGCGGCAAGCCCGATGTTCAGGTGCAAGGCGATGTGCAACTGGCCGCAGACATTAATTGGCTGATCGACCATGTTCGCTGGGACATAGAGGCCGATCTGGCACGCATCCTGGGTGATGTGCCGGCGCATATGCTGGTCGATGGCGTGCAGGGTATGGTGCGCGCCTTGCGCCAGTTTGCAGGCAGCGTGCGCCGTCCGGGCAGCGCTGGCAAGGCCAGTGGCACCGGCACCGAAAGCGCCGCATGAAGCGCATCTCCCGGGGCTTGTTTATCGCCTATGTGGTGTTTCGCTTCGGGCTGGACGCGATTTTCTTGGAGAGCCTGGGCGCCCAGCGTTGGGCGCGGTGGCTGTCAAGCGCTTTGCGCCTTGGGCGCCGCTTGGAAGCCCCGCGTGGCGCGCGCTTGCGCATGGCCCTCGAGCATCTGGGGCCGATATTCGTCAAGCTCGGCCAGGTCATTTCCACCCGGCGCGACCTCTTGCCGCTGGACATTGCCGACGAACTGGCCAAGCTGCAAGACCGGGTGCCGCCTTTTGATTCCGATATCGCGGTCGCCGCGATTGAAAAATCGCTGGGTAAGCCGATTGCCGAACTCTTTGTGTCCTTCGAGCGCAAACCGGTGGCCAGTGCCTCGATTGCACAAGTGCACTTTGGGGTCATGCGTACGCGCGAGGGTGGCGAACGCGAGGTGGCGATCAAGGTGCTGCGGCCGGGCATGTTGGCCGCGATGGACCAGGACATCGCGCTCATGCGCTGGATGGCCAACTTTATTGAGCGTTGGTCCGAAGACGGGCGACGCCTCAAGCCGCGCGAAGTGGTGGCCGAGTTTGACAAATACCTGCACGACGAATTGGACCTGATTCGCGAGGCCTCCAGCGCCGCGCAGTTGCGCCGCAATATGCAAGGCCTGGGGCTGGTCTTGATTCCCGAGATGTACTGGGATTTGTGCACTACCGATGTGCTGGTGATGGAGCGCATGCACGGCCTGCCCATCAGCCAAGTGGACGCCTTGCGCGCCGCGGGCGTGGACATCCCCAAGCTGGCGCGAGATGGCGTGACGCTGTTTTTTACCCAGGTGTTTCGCGATGGTTTTTTCCACGCCGATATGCACCCGGGCAATATCCAGGTTAGTGTGGAACCGGCCACGCTGGGCCGCTATATTTCGCTGGACTTTGGCATTGTCGGCTCGCTGACCGAGGTGGACAAGGAATACCTGGCGCAGAATTTCGCGGCTTTTTTCCGGCGCGATTACAAGCGCGTCGCGCAACTGCATATCGAATCGGGTTGGGTGCCTGCAGCTACCCGTGTCGACGAGCTGGAAGCGGCCATCCGCGCGGTCTGCGAACCCTACTTTGATCGGCCCTTGAAAGAAATTTCCCTGGGCATGGTCTTGTTGCGCTTGTTTCAGACTTCACGCCGCTTCCATGTGGAAATTCAGCCGCAACTGGTTTTGCTGCAAAAGACCTTGCTCAACATCGAAGGCCTGGGCCGCCAGCTCGACCCTGATCTGGACCTATGGGCTACAGCCAAGCCGTTTTTGGAAAAGTGGATGGGCGACCAGGTCGGGCCGCAAAAGCTGTGGGCCGAGGTCAAAAAGCAGGCGCCGCTGTACGCCAAGGTGCTGCCCCAGTTGCCGGTGCTCTTGCACCAATACTTGCAACGCAGCCCGCAAGACGCGGTCCAGCGCGATTTATTGGCCCGTTTGCTGGCGCAGCAGCAGCGCACGCACGGCTTTTTGCAGGCCGTGGTCTTTGGCTTGGGTGGTTTTATCCTGGGTGTCCTCTTGACGCTGGCTCTGGCGAAAGGGCTTTTCTGGCACTAGGCAAACTATAATCATAGGCTTTGCCCACCCGCCCGCCAAAGGCCTTTTTGCTATGCCTATTTACGCCTACAAGTGCAGCGCCTGCGGATTTGCCAAGGACGTTTTGCAAAAAATCTCCGATGCGCCTTTGAGCGATTGCCTTAGCTGCGGCCAACCCGCGTTTGAAAAACAAGTCACTGCTGCTGGCTTTCAACTCAAGGGCTCCGGTTGGTACGTCACCGATTTTCGGGGCGGCAAGACGGAAGCTCCCGCTGGTGCGGATGGCGCTGTTACCCCTAAAACCGAGAAGGGCGCTGACGCCGCCACGGCTTCCGGCTCCTCAGGTTCTGATATTTCATCGACCGCGACTGCCGCCGCAACTCCGGCCCCGGCCGCTTCACCGGCCCCCGCCCCTAGCGCAGCACCAGCGGCTGGCGCCTGAGCGCAAGGCCCCACTCCACTAGCCCGAAAGCTTATTCCGTGCCATTTAAAAAATACCTACTTACCGGATTGATGGTGTGGCTGCCTCTGGCCATCACCATGTGGGTGCTGCTTTGGATGATGAATGTGCTGGACGGATTGTTCGGCCAAATGCTCACCGCGCTGTCGGCGGTCAGTTCGGACCAGTCCGCTGCTTCGCTGGAAAAGCTGCGCCATATTCCCGGTCTGGGTGTGGTGCTGGTGCTGGGTTTTATGTTGCTCACCGGTGCCTTGGTTTCCAATGTGGCCGGCCGCTGGTGGCTCAAGCAGTGGAACCGGATGTTTACTCATATACCGGTGGTCAAGTCGATTTACAACAGCGTCAAAAAAGTGTCGGATACGCTGTTTTCCAGTAATGGCAACGCCTTTCGCACCGCTTTGCTGGTGCAGTTTCCGCGCCAGGGCACCTGGACGATTGCCTTCCAAACCGGCGTGCCTGACGGCGAAGTGGCCCGCCACTTGCCTGGCGATTTGATTAGCGTCTATGTGCCTACCACCCCCAACCCCACGGGCGGTTATTTTCTTTTGCTGCCCCGCGCGGAAGTGATTGAACTGGACATGAGCGTGGACGAAGCGCTGACCTACGTTATTTCGATGGGCGCGGTGTCGCCGACGGTACGCCCTGTACCCTCGGACCACGGCCCCGCAACTTAAACCCCACTTCACTGCCCCTTTAAGGGTTGGACAACACACCATGGCAATGCGCTCCCACTATTGCGGTCTTGTGACCGATGCCCTCATGGGCCAAACCGTTTCCTTGTGCGGCTGGGTCAACCGCCGCCGCGACCATGGTGGCGTGATTTTTGTCGATCTGCGGGACCGCGAAGGCTATGTGCAGGTGGTTTGCGATCCGGACCGCGCCGAGATGTTTAAGACTGCCGAAGGCCTGCGCAATGAGTTTTGCGTGCAAGTTAAAGGTTTAGTGCGTGCGCGCCCCGAGGGCACGGTCAATGACAACCTCAAAAGCGGAAAAATCGAAGTCCTGTGCCAGGAATTGATCGTCCTCAATCCGTCGGTAACGCCGCCATTTCAGATCGACGAAGAAAATTTGTCCGAGACCACGCGCCTTACGCACCGCGTGCTGGACCTGCGCCGCCCCTATATGCAAAACAATTTGATGCTGCGTTACCGCGTGTCGATGGAAGTGCGTAAATTTCTAGACGCCAATGGCTTTGTAGACATCGAAACCCCCATGCTCACCAAGAGCACCCCGGAAGGCGCGCGCGACTACTTGGTGCCCAGCCGTGTTCATGATGGTCAGTTTTTTGCCTTGCCACAATCGCCCCAGTTGTTCAAGCAATTGCTGATGGTGGCTGGTTTTGACCGCTACTACCAGATCACCAAATGCTTTCGCGACGAAGATCTGCGCGCCGACCGCCAGCCCGAGTTCACGCAGATCGATATCGAAACCTCGTTCTTGGGCGAGGAAGAAATCCGCGATATGTTCCAAGGCATGATTGCCACGGTGTTTCAAAACACCATTGGTGTGGACCTGGGCAACTTCCCGGTGATGACCTACGCCGATGCGATGTACATCTATGGTTCGGACAAGCCAGACCTGCGCGTGAAACTGCAATTTACCGAAATGACCGACGTCATGAAAGACGTGGACTTCAAGGTGTTTTCAGGCGCTGCGACCATGAAGGGCGGTCGCGTGGTGGCACTGCGGGTGCCGGGTGGCTCGGTCGAGGGCGGCGGCATCAGCCGTGGCGAGATTGATGCCTATACCGAGTTCGTCAAAATTTACGGCGCCAAAGGCCTGGCCTACATCCGGGTCAACGATGCGTCCAAAGGGCCAGGCCAGGAGGCCACCGCGCGATGGCCGGGCCTGCAAAGCCCCATCGTCAAAAACATCCACGACGCAGCACTGGCAGAGTTACTCAAACGCACTGGCGCACAGGACGGTGATTTGATTTTCTTTGGCGCCGACAAAGCCAAGATCGTCAACGATGCCATTGGCGCATTGCGCTTGAAAATCGGCCACAGCGATTTCGGCAAAAAGCAGGGCTTGTTCGAAAAAGGCTGGGCACCCCTGTGGGTGGTGGACTTCCCCATGTTCGAGTTCGACGAGGAAGCCCAGCGCTACACCGCGACCCACCACCCCTTTACCGCGCCCAAAGACGGCCACGAGGATTGGATGGTCACCGCCCCCGAAAAATGCATTTCCAAAGGCTATGACATGGTCTTGAACGGCTGGGAAATGGGTGGCGGATCGGTGCGTATCCACCGCGCCGATGTGCAGCAAAAAGTGTTTGATGCGCTCAAGATCACGCCCGAAGAAGCGCAACTCAAGTTCGGCTTCCTACTGGATGCCTTGCAATACGGCGCGCCCCCGCACGGTGGCTTGGCCTTCGGTCTGGACCGCATCATCACCTTGATGACCGGTGCGGAATCGATCCGCGACGTGATTGCTTTCCCCAAAACCCAGCGCGCCCAGTGTTTACTCACGCAAGCGCCCAGCCCGGTGGATGAAAAGCAGTTACGCGAGTTACATATCCGCTTGCGCAACCTGGACGCAGTCAAGGCCTGAAAGGCCTGCGCCCAGTGCTAGGTTTTAGACGCCCATGATGCGCTGGTAAGCCCGGCGCGTGGGCTCGGACACCGCATCGAGCAATTGGACATGGCTGGTTTGGTGGCGTGCCAGCATGCGCGCAGAAGCCACCCAGCGCGATTTGCAAAACCAGTGGCAGCTGTGCTGCATCAACAGCAACTCGGCAGTCAAGCAAAACGCCCGGTCGCGCTCGGACAGGCCGGCCGCGTTAGCCATCACGCGGCTGATACCCTCGCCATGCACTAACAAAATGTCGTGCAGGCTGAAGGTGGAGGTGGGCAGCCAGCGCGTGGCCAGCGGCAAACTCAAGGGCAGGGTACTGGCGCGCAAACGGCGCGGGTCGGCTTCGGCGGCCAAATCGGTCAGCAGGCTTTGAAATTGGCCTTCCAACTGATTTTCGGTTTGGGTCAGCATGGACCAAATGCTTTGACGTCGCTCGGCTTCTTGCTCGCCCATAGCGCGTAAATAGCCGTCCACCAGGGTTTGCATCAGGCTCTCAATTTGGTAGCGCCGCAGAAACCGGCCCAAAATCAGCACACGGCGACGCTGCTCCAGCGAATTGCGCATTTGCAGGCTGAAGGCGAGTATCGCGAAAAAGACCAAAACGTTCATGGTGGTGTAGTGCCTTGCGCGGCACACGTGCTTGGGGATGCCGGGCAAGTGTAGCGACTGCACCAGCCCGCACCGGCCTTCTGCAAAGGCGGCAGGCACAATGCGGCCATGCCCTGCCTCCGCTTATGCGCCCCGACTTAAAAATTCCCCAATCTGTGTTGGTGGTGATCTATACGCCGTCCTTGCAGGTGCTGCTGATTCGCCGTGCCGAGCCCGATCCGGCGGCCCCGGCTTTTTGGCAATCGGTGACTGGCAGCAAAGACCATGCGGACGAATCCTTTGAAGAAACTGCTATGCGCGAAGTGCGCGAAGAAACTGGCATTGACTGTTCTCCTGCTTCGCCCTTGAATGCCCATCTGCGTGATTGGGCGTTGGAAAACGTGTACCCGATTTACCCGCGCTGGCTGCACCGCTACGCGCCGGGCGTGGTGTTTAACACCGAGCGTGTGTTTGGTTTACGAGTGCCCGAGGGTACGGCGGTGCAACTCGAGCCGCGTGAACACACCGCCTTGCAGTGGCTGCCCTATGCAGAGGCGGCGGCGCTGTGTTTTTCGCCGTCTAATGCCGAGGCCTGCTTGCTGCTTCCCCGGTTTGCAAGCTGACAGCGCCGCTATGCCATCCGTTTTACGCGTGGTCAGCTACAACATCCACAAAGGCGTGCGCGGCTTAGGCCCAGCGCGCCGTTTGGAAATACACAACCTCCGCCAAGCCATAGCGCGCCTGGACGCGGACCTGGTGTGCTTGCAGGAAGTGCGCAAGCTCAATCGGCGCGAGGCGCAGTTTTTCGCCCACTGGCCCAGCCAGGGCCAGGCTGATTTTTTGGCGCCGCAAGGCCACACTGCCGTGTACCGCAGCAATGCGATTACCCGGCACGGCGAGCATGGCAACGCTTTGCTCTCGCGCTGGCCGGTGCTGGCACACCAGCACGCCGATATGTCGGACCACCGTTTTGAGCAGCGCGGACTACTGCATAGCGAAGTGGAGGTGCGCGGGCAGCGAATCCATGTGCTGGTGCTGCATCTGGGTTTAACGCGCGGCGGGCGTATGCGCCAGTTGCAGCAGGTCTGCGATTACGTGCGCCGCGATATCGCACCTGATGCGCCGGTCATTGTGGCCGGGGACTTCAATGAGTGGAACGCCAGCGTGCGTAAAGTGCTGGGCGATGTGGGCCTGGAGGCGCCGACGCAACAGCATCTGCCCACCTTTCCTTCGGCCTTACCTTTGCTGGCCCTGGACCATATTTACACCCGTGGCCTGCTGCCCTTGCGCCAGCATGTGCCGCACGGGCCGCAGTGGGCGCGTATGTCAGACCATTTGCCCATCGTGGCTGAGTTTGTGTTGCCGGGTGGGCCGACGCGATGAACGCGGTGCATTTGCGGGCGCGCCACCACCTGCATTTGCTGCAAGGTGCCAAGGAGTTGTTCCAGGCCATGGTGCATGCCATCGAGCACAGCAAGCACGAGGTACGCCTGGAAACCTATATTTTTGCCTTTGACGAACAGGGCCAGGCGGTAGCTGCTGCGTTAGAGCGCGCGGCGCTGCGCGGCGTGCAGGTCTATCTGGTGGTCGATGGCATTGGCACTGCGCCGCTGCCGCTGCCATGGACGGCGCGCTTTGACGCTGCCGGTGTACGCTGGCACCGTTTTTCGCCGCTAGGTTGGCTAGGTGTTTTTTTTCCGGTGCGTTGGCGCCGTTTGCATCGCAAGCTCTGCGTGGTTGACGGGCGCGTGGCCTTTTGTGGCGGCATCAATGTCATGGATGATTTCCATGATTTGCGCCTGGGCACTTTGGATTCTGCGCGCCTGGATTTTGCAGTGCAGGTACAAGGCCCCTTGGTAATGGACGCACAAGCGCTGATGCGGCGCTTTTGGTCCCGGCTTGATTTTGCGCGCGGTTTGGAATCGCGCCAGTGGGCCAAGGCGCGTAGCCAACTGCAAACCGCCTTGCGGCCACAGCCTGCCCCCATGCAAGCCCCGGCACCCGACGATGTGCAGGGACAGATACCCGCCGCGTTGGTGCTGCGCGACAACCTGCGCAACCGCAGCCGGATCGAGCAAACCTACCGCCAGGCCATAGGCCAGGCGCACCATGAAGTCTTGATCGCCAACGCCTACTTCATGCCGGGGCGTAAATTGCGCCATGCCTTGGAACATGCGGCACAACGCGGCGTACGTGTGGTTTTGTTATTGCAAGGGCGCTATGAGTATTTCATGCAATTCCACGGCGCGCGCGCGGTCTATGGCAGCTTGCTGGCAGCGGGGGTAGAGATTCATGAGTACCAGGGCGGTTTGTTGCACGCCAAAGTGGCGGTGGTCGATAGCGTCTGGGCTACCGTGGGCTCGTCCAACTTGGAGCCCTTGAGCCTTTTGCTTGCGCGCGAAGCCAATGTGGTGCTGCGCGATGCACATTTCGCCCAGGCGCTGCGCCAGCGCTTGCTTGCAGCGATCGCGCAGCAATCGGTGCAAATGGACCCCTTGCGCTACCTGCAGCGCGGCCACTGGCAGCGCGCGCTGGACCGGCTGGCGCTGGCCATCATGCGCATCGGCTTGTTTGTGGTGGGGCGGCGCTACTGAGCCGCGCAAGCGCGCGGCCAATCCCGCGCAGGCCCCGCGTGCATTGCGTGCGCGCCCTCGGTGCGATAAGCAAACGCTGGTAATATGGTTTGCTAGCCATCATCATTAGAGCGCCATGAATCCATCTGACGAGGACGTTGGAACCCCGGTTTCCGTCAAAATCCGCGAGCGCATACAGGCCGCCCGCAAGCGTTTTAACGCGAACGACAATATCGCCGAATTCGTTCAACCCGGCGAACTCGAAGCCTTACTCGACGAGGTGGAGGAAAAAATGCGCGGCGTGCTGGGTTCTCTGGTGATCGATACCGAGAACGACCACAACACCGCCAACACCGCGCGCCGGGTGGCCAAGATGTACCTCAATGAAGTGTTCCGGGGTCGCTATGTACCAGCACCTGCGATTACCGAATTTCCCAATGCCGAACATCTCAATGAACTGATGATCGTTGGCCCGATTACCGTGCGCAGCGCCTGCAGCCACCATTTCTGTCCGGTGATTGGCAGTATTTGGATCGGCGTGTTGCCCAACGAGCACACCAATGTCATTGGCCTGAGTAAATACGCGCGCCTGGCCGAGTGGGTCATGGGGCGGCCCCAAATTCAGGAAGAAGCCGTGGTGCAACTGGCGGACCTGATCCAGGAAAAAACCCAACCTGATGGGCTGGCTATCGTGATGGAGGCCAGCCACTTTTGCATGTCTTGGCGTGGTGTGAAAGATATGGACAGCAAGATGATTAATTCCGTCATGCGTGGCGTGTTTTTGAAAGACCCGAATTTGCGCCGCGAGTTTTTGTCTCTCATTCCCAAGAAAGGCTGAACCATGTTGGTCCGTTTGCTTTATGCCAGTCGCGCTATTGACCCGGCCAGCGCAGAGATTGAACAAATCCTGGCGCAGTCCCGCCAGGGCAATCCGGGGCTGGGGATTACCGGTATTCTTTGCTATGGCGGCGGTATATTTCTGCAAGCCATTGAGGGCGGGCGCAATGCGGTCAGTGAGTTGTACGGCCACATCCAGCGTGACCCGCGCCACAAAGACGTGATATTGCTGCACTACGAAGAAATCAGCGAACGGCGCTTTAGCGGCTGGACCATGGGCCAGGTCAATATGTCCAAAATCAATGCCAGCATCTTGCTCAAGTACGCCGAAAAGCCCGAGCTAGACCCTTACAACGTATCCGGCAAAGTGTCTCTGGCCTTGTTGGAAGAACTGATGGCCACTGCGTCCATCATGGGCCGGGCCTAAGCGGCATAGCGTTTGCCCATGGCCTTGTTGCTGGGTTGCGATTTTTCTAGCAGCCCCGGGCCGCGCAAGCACATCGTCCTGGCCTGGGGGCATAGCGACGGCGCACGGTTGGTTCTAGACAATCTGGAGCGCTTGCAAAGTCTGGACGCATTTACTGCGGCTTTGTGGGCGCACCCTGCCTGGGTGGGCGGCTTTGATTTGCCCTTTGGCCTGCCGCGTGAACTCATTGTGCACTTGGGCTGGCCCACGCGCTGGGAAGATTGCATTACGCATTACGCGGCTTTGCCCCGACCCCAGATTCGCGATCTGTTCGCGGCCTTTTGCGACAGCCGCCCTGTAGGCGGCAAGTTTGCACATCGGGCCACCGATGGCCCCGCAGGCTCCAGCCCTTCCATGAAATGGGTGAATCCACCAGTGGCCTATATGTTGCACGCGGGCGTGCCCGCCATCTTGGCAGCGGGCGCGTATTTCCCCGGTCTGCAAACGCCAGATAAGCAGGCCGCACGCATTGCCCTGGAGGCTTATCCAGGCATGTTGGCGCGCGAAGTGTTGGGTGCGCAAAGCTATAAAAGTGACGACAAGGCCAAGCAGACGCCAGAGCGTTTGATTGCCCGCAAAGACCTGATCAACGCCCTGGAATTGGGGCAGACGCGCTGGGGGGTGCGCCTCAAGCTCAGCCACGCGCAGCGCGATGCACTGGCCCAGGACGCCAGCGGCGATGCCCTGGACGCAGTGCTGTGCCTGGTGCAAGCGGCCTGGGCGCAAGCGGCCCATGCGCAAGGAGATTCACTTTACGGCTTGCCCGCAGAGATGGATGCGCTGGAAGGCTGGATACTGGGCGCTTAGGCGGGTGCGCCGCCCAGCTTGGGCGCAAGCTTTAGTGCTTTGTGCCGCAGACCGAACAAGCCGAGTTTTTTTGCACCCGCAGCCGCGTCCACTCCATGCTGCGCGCATCGAGCATCAGCAAATAGCCACTTAGTGAAGTGCCAGTGCGCGCCAGCAGTTTGAGCGCCTCCAGCGCTTGCATTGCGCCAATCACGCCGACCAAAGGTGCTAACACGCCCATGGTGGCACAGCGCGCTTCTTCGGGCGGGGAATCGGGCGCAAACACGCAGGCGTAGCAGGGTGCGTTGGCATCGCGCGGGTCATACACCGCAATTTGCCCATCCATGCCGATAGCCGCGCCGCTGACCAGCGGTACCAGCTGCTGCACACACGCGGCGTTGATGGCCTGGCGAGTCTGAAAGTTATCGCAGCAATCGAGCACCACATCGGCCTCTGCCACCAAAGTCCGCAGCAGTTGCGCATCAGCGCGTGTTTGCAAAGACTGGACCTGCACCGCCGGGTTGAGCTGGGCTAGTGTGTTTTGGGCCGATAGCACTTTGGCTTGGCCAATGCTTTTAGTGCTGTGCATGATTTGGCGCTGCATATTGGTCAGATCGACGGAGTCGTCATCGACTAGGGTGATGCTGCCTACCCCAGAGCAGGCCAGGTACATGGCCGCCGGAGAGCCCAGGCCTCCGGCTCCAATAATGAGTACGCGCGATTGCAGGATGCGGCGCTGGCCCTCTATCCCAATGTCATCGAGCAGCAGGTGCCGCGAATAGCGCAGCAAATCTGCGTCGGGCAGTTCTTCCGGTTCAGACACCGGGCTGCCTCATTCCTCTTTTTTCTCGGTGCTGCGCTCGACTTGCGTTTTGCTGACCAGCACCGGCTGGCCTTTGAGCTTTTTAAGCGCCTGGCCAAGTTGGAAGTCTTTGTCTGAGCCAAACTCTGGAGCGCGGCGTTCGGCCACCGGCTTGCGCGATTCCTCTTCCAGGCGCTTCATGGCCTCTTCACGTGCTTTTTCGCGGGCCGGGTCTTTTACTTCTTCGCCCTGGCCACTGGCCAGGTGTTTTTCCAAATCGGCTTCCCGCGTGCGCAGCGCTGCAAACGGGCTGCCTTCTTCGGTGTCATCGACCATCAAGTCCGGCACGATGCCTTTGGCTTGGATGGAGCGGCCACTGGGCGTGTAGTAGCGCGAGGTGGTGATTTTCAGGCCAGTATCACCGCTCAAAGGACGGAAGGTTTGCACCGAACCTTTGCCAAAGGTTTGTCCACCCATGATGGTGGCGCGTTTATGGTCTTGCAGGGCACCGGCCACAATCTCGCTGGCCGAGGCCGAGCCTTCATTGACCAGCACAATCAGCGGAATATTCTTCAGCTGCGCCGGTAGTTTTTTGATCGGGTCCGCGCCCATGCGGCCCATGTAATCGCGCGCATTGGCGCGCAGGGTTTGCTTACTTTCTTCGGTTTGCCCGTTGGTGCTGACCACGGTCACGTTATCTGGCAGGAAGGCGGCTGAAATGGCCACGGCCGCGTTGAGCAGGCCGCCTGGGTCATTGCGCAAATCCAGAATCATGCCTTTGATCTTGGGGTCTTGCTCGTACAAGTCGTTGACCTTTTTCACAAAGTCATCGACGGTGCGTTCTTGGAACTGGCTCACGCGAATCCAGGCGTAGCCAGGCTCAATCAGCTTGCCGCGCACTGACTGTTGTTTGATCTCTTCACGGATGATGGTGACGGGGAAAGTGCGGTTCTCGTCTTTACGAAAAACGGTCAATATCACTTTGGTGGCCGGTTCGCCGCGCATGCGCTTGACTGCTTCGTTGAGGCTCAGGCCTTTGACAGCGGTGTCATCTACTTTGGTAATCAGGTCATTGGGCTTGAGGCCGGCGCGGTCCGCCGGGGAGCCTTCGATCGGGGAGACGACTTTGACGAAGCCATCTTCTTGCGTGATTTCAATACCCACGCCGACAAATTTGCCGCTCGTACCTTCACGAAACTCTTTGAAGGATTTCTTATCGAAATAAGTGGAATGCGGATCCAGGCTGGACACCATGCCCGTAATCGCGTCGGTGATCAGCTTTTTCTCGTCCACCGGTTCCACGTAATCGCTTTTGATCAGGCCAAAGACGGTGGAGAGCTGCTGCAACTCTTCCAAAGGCATGGGCGCCAGGGTATTGCGGGCCACGGTTTGCACAGAAACCGTCGTCAGCGAGCCGGCCAATGCGCCTAGCATGACCCAACCTGCAATCTTTAATTTTTGACCCATAGTCGTTCCCGTTTCCTAAATCCCTGTGTACCTGATGGCCACAATGCCAGCGGTAGGCGGCTATTGTGCCTCTGAAAGCAGCACCTTGCGCTGGGGCAGGGGCATCCTCCGAAGCACCGTCAAGACGCTTTGCCCTGCTTTGCGACCGCCTGTGCCGCTTGCGCGAAGGCTTGGGCGTCGCCCAAATAGTAATGGCGGATCGGTTTCAGGTTTGCGTCCAGTTCGTAAACCAGCGGTATCCCATTAGGGATATTGACGCCTACGATGTCATCGTCCCCGATGTGGTCCAGGTATTTCATCAGCGCGCGTATCGAGTTGCCATGCGCCGCGATGACCGGGCGCTTGCCAGCGCGCAAAGCCGGGGCGATGGATTCCTGCCAAAAGGGCATGACGCGCGCCACTGTGTCTTTCAGGCATTCGGTCAGCGGCACCTGGCCAGGCGCCAGCTTGGCGTAGCGCGGGTCGGTGCCTTCCCAGCGCGGGTCGGTGGGCTCCAGCGCTGGCGGCGGCACGTCAAAGCTACGGCGCCACAGCAGCACCTGCTGCTCGCCGTACTGGCGCGCCGTATCGGCTTTGTTCAGGCCTTGCAATGCGCCGTAATGGCGCTCATTGAGCCGCCAGCTGTGCACCACTGGCAGCCAGGTGCAGTCCATGTGGTCCAGGCAATGCCACAGGGTGCGCGTGGCCCGCTTGAGCATGCTGGTGTAGGCCAGATCAAAAGCATAGCCTTCGGCTTTGAGCAGACGTCCGGCGTTTTGCGCCTGTTCGATACCGGTGGGGGTGAGGTCCACATCGGTCCAGCCGGTAAAGCGGTTTTCAAGATTCCAGGTGGATTCGCCGTGGCGTATCAATACAAGTCGGTGCATGGCAGGAAATGGGGGAATTGAAGGGGAATGCAGCCGCGCGGGCTGTGCGGGATCAGGGGGCATTCTAAAATGCCCGATTGTTCTCCCTCTCGCACCCTCAAGGAACCCTAGTGAAATTTCTTCTCGATAACTGGATGTTGATCACCCTGGCCCTGATTTCTGGTGCCCTTTTGCTGGCACCGGTGATGCAAGGCGCAGTCAGCGCAGGCCTCAGCGCCAACGACGCGGTGTTGTTGATCAACCGGGAAAAAGCGGTGGTGGTGGATGTGTGTGAACCCACAGAGTTTGCCGCCGGGCACATCGTGGGCTCTAAAAACATTCCGCTGGCAGACTTGCCTTCTAAGTTGGCCGCAGCGGTAAAAAACAAAGGCTTGCCTTTGATTTTGGTGTGCCAGTCCGGCGTGCGCTCCGGCCGTGCGGTGGCTGCGGCCAAAACCCTGGGCTATGACCAAGTCCATTCGCTCGGTGGCGGCCTGGCAGCTTGGAAAAGCGCCGGGCTTCCGCTGGAAAAAGTCTGAACCGCTTTCCAAAAATCTAGTTGTCCCATTGAGTGAATGATGCAAAACGTCAAGATGTACACCACCGCTGTCTGCCCTTATTGCGTGCAGGCCAAGCGTATTCTCAAATCTAAAGGGGTGGAGGCGATCGAAGAAATCCGTATCGATACCAACCCGGCGGAGCGCAGTTCCATGATGGAACGCACGGGACGGCGCACCGTGCCGCAAATTTTTATCGGCGATACCCATGTGGGCGGTTGCGATGACTTGATGGACTTAGACAGCCGGGGCGGACTCATGCCCTTGTTACTAGGGTCCTGAGCTTGCAGCCAGCCCAGGCCTGCTGCGATAATTCAGGGCGCCAGAGGCTTTAAAGCCTTAGCGCCTTATCCCACAAGCCCACCTATGTACAAGGTGGGCTTTGTTTTCATTTGAAAGATACACGCTATGTCAGAACAAGCCCCGGTTTTCCAAATCCAACGCGTTTACCTGAAAGAGGCGTCGATGGAGCAGCCCAATTCACCGGCGATCCTGCTCGAGCAAGAGCAACCCTCGGTGGATATCCAATTGGGTATCGAAGCCAACCCGGTGGCAGAAGGTGTGTTTGAAGTCAGTGTCACGGCCACCGTGCATACCAAAATCAAAGACAAAACCGTGTTTCTGGTGGAAGTCAAACAAGCTGGCATTTTTGAAGTACGTAACCTGCCCGAAGATCAAATGGGGCCGATTATGGGTATTGCCTGCCCGCAAATCGTCTATCCTTATCTGCGTGGCAATGTGGCCGACATGATTCAGCGCGGTGGCTTTCCGCCCGTGCATTTGTCGGAAATCAACTTCCAGGCCATGTACGAGCAACAGCAAAGCCAGGCGGCGCAAACCAGCGCAGCGGGCACTTTGCCCCAATAATCTTGTGGTCCGCTTGCCGGTGAACGCAAGCAGCGCATCGCGCATGACGTCGATCGCATGAAAATCAGCGTATTGGGTGCGGGCGCTTGGGGCACGGCGCTGGCCGTCGCGGCGGCGCGCATGCCGCAGCACACCCTCACTTTGTGGGCGCGTGATGCGCGCCAGCAGCGCGCCATGCAAGGCGAACGGAACAATCCGCGCTACCTGCCCGGTCTGGCCTTCCCCGAAGGCTTGCGCATTAGCCAACTTCAAGGCAATTACCTGCGTGCCCACCTGGCCAGCCAGGACTTGGTGGTGATCGCCACGCCCATGGCCGGCTTGCGCGATATGTTGGTCCTGCTTGCTGAGTCAAGCGTGCCGGTGGCCTGGTTGTGCAAAGGCTTTGAAGCCAGCAATGCCCAGGGCGGCCAAGGCTTGCTAGGCCATGAAATACAGGCCCAATGCGCGCCAGGTATTGCAGCCGGTGTGCTCAGCGGCCCCAGTTTTGCCATGGAAGTGGCCTTGGGCCAGCCCACTGCGCTGGTGGCTGCCAGCGCGCATGCCAGCGTGCGCACGGCCTTGGTCGATGCTTTTCATAGCCCGCATTTGCGGGTCTATGCGAGTGAGGATGTGGCCGGTGTGGAAGTCGGCGGTGCGGTCAAAAACGTCATGGCCATTGCCACCGGTTTGTGCGATGGCTTGCAACTCGGCCTCAATGCGCGCGCCGCCCTCATTACTCGCGGGCTGGCCGAAATGACGCGGCTGGGCTTGGCGCTGGGTGCCAAAGCAGAAACCTTTATGGGGCTTAGTGGCTTGGGCGACTTGGTCTTGACGGCGACGGGCGATTTGTCGCGCAACCGGCGGATCGGCTTGGCCTTGGCGCAAGGCCATTCGCTGGAACAAGCCGTGCAGTCGCTAGGTCATGTGGCCGAGGGCGTGTACAGCGCGCGCACCGTCTTGCAACGGGCAGACGCAGCGGGCCTGCAAATGCCGATCACCCGCTGCGTGGTGGCCTTGCTGGAAGGTCAGTTGCAAGCGACCGAGGCGGTAGCCGCCTTGATGGGCCGTGAGCCTGCCGCTGAAATGTGAGGCCCACGCTCCGGCAAGATCAGCGTAAATCACACATGGCAAGGCCCGCCATAGTGCGTGATAGCGAGGCCGTAGGCGATTGGGCCGTCATTGCAATGTCGCAGGCCTTGGCAATCTGTGGCTTAACGACCGCCTCGGCTGTCACGTCACTGCGCTCCTCGCAGCGACAGCATGCGCGCCGCTGGTTCAATGGCATTCAGCCAGGTCTACAAAGTCTTAATGCGCGCTTCTATATGCGCCATGGCCTCGGGCACCTGGTCCACCAGCACTAAGCACAATTCGCCGGCTTGCAAGTGCGACAGCGCCGTGTCAATGGCTAAAAATTCGCCATAGATTTCGCTGCGTTGCGTCGCCTTTTTCGCGCCGACCAAGCCCTCGCGCAGCAAAGCCATGACCTCGCCATCGGAGCGGCCGCGCTGGCACTGGTCTTCGTACATCACCACTTCTTCAAACGCATCGCCCAAAATCTGGGTGATTTGGCGGATGTCCTCGTCGCGCCGGTCTCCCGGCCCGCTGATCACCACCGAGCGTCGGCTCGCCGGCATGGCTTGCACCGCTTGCACCAGTGCGGCCATGGCGTCCGGGTTGTGGCCGTAGTCGGCAATGACGGTGGCGCCCTTGTAGTTGAAAACATTGAAGCGGCCCTGCGCATTGTCGTTTTCGCTGGAAAAACTGGCCAGGCCCGCACGCAGGGTGTCCCAGTCCAGACCCAAGGCCCACACAGCTGCGACGCTGGCCATGACGTTTTCTACTTGAAAGCCAATCGCGCCACCCAGCGTGACCGGAATGTCGCTCAGGTTCAGGTAATGTTTTTCCGCGCCCTTGGCTGCCACCATTTGGCCTTGGTCCACATACACCACCGCATGGCCTTGCGCGCGGTGTGTGGCCATCACCGGGTGGAACTGGTCCAGTGCAAAAAAGGTGACCGCGCCTTTGGTTTTGGCAGCCATAGTGGCTACCACCGGATCGGCGGCATTGAGCACCGCTGTGCCCTTGGGCGCTACGTTTTGCACAATCACGCGTTTGAGCACCGCCAGTTCATCGACGGTGGTGATGTAGTTCAAGCCCAGATGGTCGCCGCTGCCCACATTGGTCACCACGGCCACATCGCATTTGTCAAAGGCCAGGCCCTCGCGCAAGATACCGCCGCGCGCTGTCTCCAGCACTGCCGCATCCACATCAGGATGGTGCAAGACGTTTTTCGCACTCTTGGGGCCGCTGCAGTCGCCGGTATCAATGCAGTGGCCATCCACATACACACCATCGGTATTGGTCATGCCCACGCACCAGCCTTGCTGGGCCAGCAGGTGCGAAATCAGGCGCACGGTCGTGGTTTTGCCATTGGTGCCGGTGACAGCGACGATGGGGATGCGGCCATCTTGCCCGTTTTTAAACAGGCTGGACATGATGGCTTCGCCCACCGGCCGGCCCTTGCCAAAAGAGGGGCTGAGGTGCATGCGCAAGCCCGGCGCGGCATTGACTTCCACCACGCCCCCGCCTTGTTCTTCAATCGGCCGCAATATGCTGTCGCACACCAGGTCTACGCCGCAAATATGCAAGCCCACCATGTGCGCCGCTGTAACCGCCCTTGCTGCCACGTCCGGGTGTACGTCATCGGTCACGTCGGTGGCAGAGCCGCCGGTGGACAAATTGGCGTTGTTACGCAAATTCACGCGTTGGCCTTTGTCCGGAATCGAGTCTGCCTCAAAACCCTGGCTGCGCAAGCAACTGCGGGCAATATCGTCAAAGCGGATTTTGGTGAGCGAGGTGGCATGTCCATCGCCCCGGCGCGGATCGGCATTGACCATGTCCACCAACTGCGCCACGGTATGCACGCCGTCACCCACCACTTTGGGCGGATCGCGCCGCGCAGCGGCCACCAGTTTGTCGCCTACCACCAGCAGGCGAAAGTCGTTGCCCGGCATATAGCGTTCCACCAACACCGTGTCGCGAAATTCGATGGCTACCGCATAGGCGGCGCGCAATTGGGCTTCATTCAGGATGTTGACTGTCACGCCCTTGCCCTGGTTGCCATCCAGGGGCTTGACTACCACCGGCAGGCCAATGTCTTGCGCCGCTGCCCAGGCGTCATCCGCATCGCGCACCGCGCGGCCGCGCGGCACTGGTACGCCTGCGGCATGCAGCAAGCGCTTGCTCAGTTCTTTGTCTTGGGCGATGGCTTCGGCAATCGCGCTGGTGGCGTCGATTTCTGCCGCTTGAATGCGTCTTTGCTTGCTGCCCCAGCCAAAGCGCACCATGCTGCCATCCGTCATGCGGCTGTAGGGGATATTGCGCGCCAGTGCAGCGTTCACGACCGAGCCGGTGCTGGGCCCCAGGCGCACGTCTTCGTCGAGTTCGCGTAATTGGTGCAGCACGCTGGCTAGGTCAAATAGGGTGTCGTCCAGGGCTGATTGGCACAGACTTTGTGCCAGCTCCAACGCCAGACGCCCTACGGCTTCTTCGCTGTACTCCACCACCACCTGAAACACACCGGCCTCCAGGGTCGGTTTGGTGCAGCTAAACGTGACCGGGCAACCGGCTTGCGCTTGCAAGCCCAGTGTGGCCAATTCCAGCACGCGCGCCAGCGGCACGGTGTCTTCGTGGCCGGTGGGCTGAAAGGAACTGATTTCAGGAAAGCGCGCACGCAGCCGGGTTTCAAAGCCATGCAGGTCTGCTATAGCCCACTCCTTGGGCGTGCAGATAACAACCGCTTGGATAGCGGTGTGGTGGCTCCAGAGATTGGGGCCGCGCAAGGCGCGAATGCGGGTGACTTCCATGGGTGTGGTCCGTGAGGCAGCTCGGCGTGTGCGTTAAGTGGAGGGCGCTAGTAAGGCGTTTTTTGCGGGTTGGACTCGAAGGTGCGCAAACCCGCAGCAATCAATTCCGGTGTGATGTCCAGGGCCCAGGCGGCGGCCACTGCGGCCATGACCATCTCGGGTTGCCCCGCCTTGGCGGGCTTTAAGCTATCGAGCCGCAGCAAAGGCCTTTCCTGCGCGCCGTGGGCCAGCACCATATGGCCCTCGCGCACGCAAACCACTTGATGGCCTTGCGCGCGGTGCGCCAGCAGCGTGGGGTGTTCGGGCGACAGCGCGTAGAAGATAACGCGGCCATCACAAAGTTCGGCCAGCTCCACCGCCTGCGTGTCCATGGCGTTGATCACCGCCGTGCCGCTGGGCAGCACCACATCGACCTGGGTGCGCGCGACCTTGAAGTTTTGCTCTGCGTCCAGGATGTCGAAGTCGCGCAGGCCTTCGTGCCAGGTGACATCGGTGACGACACCGACCTGGCATTTATCGTACGCCAGGCCTTGGCCCAAAATCGTGGTGCAGGGGTTTTCAAATACCGCGGCCTGCACCGAACGGTTCATCAAAATACGCTGTCCTGCATCCCAGGTGCTGCTGTCGGCGGCGTCCACCCGGCGGCTGTCCAGGTACAAACCTTCGCTACAGGCCAGGCCTACATGTTTGCCGCTGATATGCACCAACCAAGCTACTAAGCGCGCCATGCGGCCGGTGTTGTGCGTGCCGGTGATGCCCACGATGGGAATGCGGCCGTCTTGCTTGCTGTCAAACAAATGGCTGATGATGGCCGTGCCCACCGGCTGGCCGGTGCCGTTAGCCGGTTTGATATGGGCCAAGAGGCCGGGGCTGGCGTTGACCTCAATGACCGCGCCGCGCTGCCCCTCTAGCGGCAGGGCACAGTTTTCGAGCACCATGTCCACACCGGCAATATCCAAGCCCACCACGCGCGCGGCCAGTGCGGCGGCCCGCGCTACGCTGGGGTGCAGCTCGCTGGTGACATCAAACGCCACATTTCCATTGCGCTGGATCAGCACTTTTTGTCCGGCGGCGGGCACCGACTGCGGCGCCAGGCCAATGCGCTCGAGTTCGAGCAAGACTTCCGGGCTTTCCGACAAATCAACCACGTTCAAGGGGAAGGACTCGGCGCGCCCACGGCGTGGGTCGCTATTGATTTGCTGGTCCACCAACTGGTTCATGGTGGAGATACCGTCGCCTTGCACATACAGCGTGGTGCCGCGCGCTGCGGCCACCACCTGGCGGCCTACCACCAGCAGGCGGTGTTCATTGCCCCGGATAAATTCTTCCACTATCACTTGGCCGTCGCCCTCTTGGTGCGCTAAGGCAAAGGCCGCTTCGATATCGGCCTGGTTTTCCAGGTCCAGGGCCACGCCGCGTCCGTGGTTGCCGTCGTAAGGTTTGATGGCTACGGGCAATCCGATGGACTGCGCCGCTTCCCAGGCCTGCGCGGCGCTTTGCACCACCTGGCCATGGGGCACCGGTACGCCGCAGGCTTCTAGCATGCGCTTGGTCATGTCTTTGTCGCTGGCAATTTCTTCGGCAATCGCGCTGGTCTGGTCGGTCTCGGCAGTCCAGATACGCCGCTGTGCAATGCCGTAGCCCAGTTGCACCAAGTTGCCATCGGTCAGGCGCGTGTGCGGTATGCCGCGCGCCGTCGCGGCATCGACAATATGTGCCGTGCTCGGACCCAGGCAGAGCGAGTCCACCATATCGTGCAATTCTTCGACCGCCTTGGCCACGTCAAAAGGTGTGTCGTGGATGGCGGCCTCTACCAAATCGCGCCCCAGATGCAGGGCGCGGCGGCCCACATCCTCTTGCCGGGTGCGAAAAGCTACTTTGTAAATACCGGTTTGGGAGGTTTGGCGCGCTTTGCCAAAACCGGTGCGCATACCGGCCATATTTTGCAGTTCCAAGCAAACGTGTTCCAGAATATGGGCGGCCCAAGTGCCTTCTTGCAGGCGCTGCAAAAAGCCGCCGCGCACGCCGGGGCTGCACTCATGCTCAATCAGGCTGGGCAGGTAGCCGGTCAGGCGTTCGTAAAAGCCGGGCAGGGTGTTGGACGGGAAATCTTCTAAGTCCCCAATGTCCACCCACGCCTCGATCACTGCCCGGTAGGTCCAAATATTGGGTCCGCGCAGGTGGTTCACCCGCAAAATATTGATTTTTTTCTGGCGCGTCATGCGTGGGGGCGGAAGTTCAAGTCCACCGGGGTGGTTCGTCGTGCGTTGTGTATTCTCGCCGATAGCGCTGCGCTCCCTTGGGGTGCTAGCCAAGGCTCAGGCATAGTAGGGGGTTTGGACGCGGCGTGCGCCCCGCCTGGGGGCCGCGAAACCGGCAGTTTTATATATTTCAATTTGGCATTTCCATGAATCACAAGCAAGCGCCCGGCCCCTTAGGCGCAGTGGATATCCCCCCCGCCTGGCGCGATGCACTGGCAGCGCAAGTCGCTAGCCATGAAAACGTTTGTGCGCTGCTGGAGGTTGACCTGGACGCCCAGATGCGCTTTGTGCCCAGTGTGCTGGTGGCCACAGACAAGCGCTTGCTCAGCCAGCAAACCACAGGCGCCCAAAGCTGGGATTACCGCCCCGGCCTGCGCCTGGAGCACCATGACCATGCCGGCGTGGGCCATCTGCAATTGCAGGACGAACAGGGGCAACTGGCGCATTGGCGCTTTACTTTGGGCCAGAATTTATACGCTTTGCGTTTGGTGGACCAATTTAATGCCCACCATAACAGCGCATTAAGCGGCGTGCCAGTGCCGGTACCCGCGCAGGCCTTGTGCCCAAGCTGTAAAGCGCCGCTGGACCCGGACGCCGAAGAATGTCCGGTCTGTACCAAGGTGGTGCATACCCCGCCTTCGACCTGGACGCTGCTGCGCTTATGGCGCTTTGCCCGACCTTATCGCGGGCAATTGGCCTGGGGCTTTGTTTTGATGCTGCTGGGCACCGCAGCCAGCCAGGTGCCGCCCTACCTGACGATTCCGCTGGTCGATGAGGTGCTTATCCCGCTGCAAAACGGACAGCACATCGAGCGCTCCAAAATTGCCTGGTACTTAGCCGGTCTGCTGGCCTCGGGCTTGGTGGCCTGGGTGCTGAGCTGGGCCAAGACCTATATTTTGGCGCTGGCTTCTGAGCGCATTGCAGCCGATTTGCGCACTACTACCTACGACCATTTGCTGCAACTCTCGCTCGAGTATTTCGGCGGCAAGCGCACCGGCGATTTGCTCTCACGGGTGGGCAGCGAGAGCGACCGGATTGCGGTGTATTTGTCGCTGCACCTCACCGACTTTGCCAGCGATGTGGTGATGATCACCATGACGGCAGTGATCTTGTTTTCCATGAACCCCTGGTTGGCGCTCATTACCTTGGTGCCCCTGCCTTTTATCGGCTGGATGATTCACTATGTGCGCTATCGCCTGCGCACCGGTTTTGAAAAAATTGACCGGGTCTGGGGCGAGGTGACTAATGTGCTGGCTGACACCATACCGGGCATCCGCGTGGTCAAAGCCTTTGCCCAAGAGCAGCGCGAGGCTGCACGTTTTCGGGATGCCAACCGCTACAACTTGCAAGTCAATGACCGCATCAACAAAATTTGGTCGCTGTTCTCGCCCTCGGTGTCTTTGCTGACCGAACTGGGCTTGTTGGTGGTTTGGGGTTTTGGCATCTACCAGGTAATGCATGGGCAAATCACGGTGGGGATGTTGCTGGCGGCCATTGCCTATATTGGTCGCTTTTACGGGCGCTTAGATTCGATGAGCCGCATTGTGTCGGTGACGCAAAAATCGGCTTCTGCGGCCAAACGTATTTTTGATATTTTGGACCATGTTTCCAGCGTGCCCGAGCCGCAAAACCCGGTGCGCGTGGACCGGGTGCAGGGGCGCATCGAATTGCGCGAAGTAGGTTTCCGCTATGGCAACCGGGCGGTGAACCGGGGTATCAATTTGTCTATCGCGCCGGGCGAGATGATTGGCTTGGTGGGGCACAGCGGTTCGGGAAAAAGCACTTTGGTAAATTTGATTTGCCGTTTTTACGATGTCTCCGAGGGCGCAATTTTGGTCGATGGTGTGGACATACGTTCGTATGCCATCAGCGACTTCCGTCGCAATATCGGCCTGGTATTGCAAGAGCCGTTTTTGTTCTTCGGCACGATTGCCGACAACATCGCTTATGGCAAGCCAAATGCCAGCCGCGCCGACATCATGGCGGCAGCGCGAGCCGCCCATGCGCACGAATTTATTTTGCGCCTGCCCCATGGCTATGACTCCATGGTGGGCGAACGCGGCCAAGGCCTCTCGGGCGGTGAGCGCCAGCGCATCTCGATTGCGCGCGCTTTGCTGATTGATCCGCGCATCTTGATTCTGGATGAAGCTACTTCCTCCGTCGATTCGGAAACCGAAAAAGAGATTCAAAAAGCGCTGGAAAATTTGGTGCAAGGCCGCACCACGATTGCTATTGCACACCGTCTGTCCACGCTGCACCGCGCCGACCGATTGGTGGTGCTGGACCGGGGCCGCGTGGTGGAAGAAGGCACGCATGACGCGCTGATGCAGCAAGAGGGCGCGTATTTCAATTTGTACCAGGCGCAGGCGCGCAATGCCGATGCGCAATTAGCGCTTAGCGGGGGTGCGGTATGAGCGACGCAGGGCAGCAAAACGCGTTTGTGCTGGAGCGCACTCCCTTTGGCAAATTGATCCTGACCAATGCGCAGGGTGAGCGCTTTACCGGCGTCGTGCCGGTGCGCGCCTTTCCCATCCTGGCACCCGAAGAGGGCATTTCTTTGATCAGCACCGAAGGCCACGAAGTGGCTTGGGTGGAACGCTTAAGCGACTTGCCAGCCAGCTACCAAAGCCTGCTTGAGGACGAATTGGCGCACCGGGAATTCATGCCGGTGCTGGCCCGCATTGTGGATGTCAGCAGCTTTTCCACGCCTTGCACATGGACGGTGGACACCGACCGGGGCCGCACCGCGTTTGTCTTGCGTGGTGACGAGGACATACGCCGCATCGGCACCGGCCGCAGCCTTTTGGTGGCCGACGCCCATGGAATTCACTACCTGGTGCCCGACCAGAAAGCGCTGGATGCGCACAGCAGGCGTATATTGGATCGGTTTTTGTAAGCGGCTACTGCGTGCGCAAGGCAACTGCCGCTTGGTGCGGCAAAGTGTCGTCACTGCCAGGCCGTAGGCCGTGGCGAAATGCCGTAATTGCAAAGCTGTAGGCCGTGGCAATGCATGGCTTTTGCTTTGGCGGAAGTGACCTCATTCCAGCATGGACTGCCGCGTCGCTAGGGCTCCTCGCAGTGAAGGATGTTGCGAGGTCGCAGGCCGTGGCAAAGTACCGTAGCGAGGTCGTAAGCCGTGGCAATCTAGGGCCTTCCATTTGCGCTTGCATATTGCCCTGAACAGAAAGTTAAAGCTTGCGCCCCAAGGCCTTAAAAAATAGTTCGGCTTGCAATTGCTCGCCCCGCGTTTGCGCGGCTACATTGGCGGCCAGGGCTTCGTCCACCGGTTCCAGCGGCAGGCCACTTTGGCGGGCCAGCACCTCCACCATACAAGCGCGTTCCAAGTAATACAAATCATCGTAGGCGTAGTCCATGCGCTCGGCACAGACCACCACGCCGTGGTTGCCCAAAAACACAATGTCCGCGCCTTGCATGGCGTTCGCAATACGCTCGCCTTCGCCAATGTCCAGCGCCAAGCCGTTGTAATGCGCGTCTGCGGCCACCCGGCCATGAAAGCGCATGGCGTTTTGCGAAAGGCGCGTGTCCAGTGCGCGTGCGCGGGTCAGCGTGAGCGCCGTCGCATAGGGCATATGCGTGTGCAGCACGCAGGCTTTAGCGGCGATACGGTGAATCGCCGCGTGGATAAACATGGCCGTGGGCTCGACGGCATGGCGTCCGGCCAACACCTGGCCCTGGACATCAATCATCACAATGTCATCGGCCTGCACCTCGCTCCACATCAAGCCGCGCGGGTTGAGCAGAAAGCGGCCACTGCCGTCGGGCAGCTCGATGCTGAAGTGGTTGCACACGCCTTCGGCCAAGCCGTGGTGGGCGGCAGCGCGCAACGCTAGCGCCAAGTCGGTGCGCAAGGCGCTCACGGTGGGTGAGGCAAAGTCTTGGGCATGCATGCGGCGTGTCTCCTGGTGGGGCTGAGCCTGCATCCTAGCGCCTGCGCGCCGGCAGCGGTAGCCTAGACACAAGGCGTCGCCAGCAGGGCAATCGGTGGCGCTTTGCCTATCGCCTGCGCCGTGCAATCTCTGCTAACCTTATCCGTCCCCAATCCTTTCTACCAACATACCCGCATTGCGCGCCCGCACACTATGTCCCACCACCACCAGTTTTATATCAACGGCGCCTGGGTCCACCCGACAGTGGCGCGCAGCCTGGACGTCATCAACCCCGCCACCGAGCAGGCCTACACCCAGATTTCCATGGGCAGTGCCGCTGATGTCGACAAAGCCGTGGCCGCTGCCCGCGCCGCCTTCCCCTCTTACACGCAAACCGACAAAGCCACGCGCCTTGCCTTGCTCCGCCGCATCCTTGCCCTGTACAACGAACGCGCAGAAGAAATTGCGCAGGCCGTGTCCGAAGAAATGGGTGCCCCGCTGGCCTGGGCGCGCGATGCCCAGACCTGGGCTGGCCGCGTGCATCTAGAGGCCACGATTGCGTCCTTGGAAAGCTACGAGTTTGAACACCAGCGTGGCGGCACCCGCATCATGAAAGAGGGCATTGGCGTAGTCGCGCTGATCACACCCTGGAACTGGCCGCTCAACCAAATTGTGTGCAAGGTAGCGCCAGCGCTGGCGGCGGGCTGCACCATGGTGCTCAAACCCAGCGAGATCGCGCCCATCAGCGGCATTGTGTTTTCTGAAATCATGCACGATGCCGGCGTGCCCGCCGGGGTGTACAACATGATCAATGGCGACGGCCCCTCGGTCGGCCAGGTGATGGCAGCGCACAAAGACGTGGACATGGTGTCCTTTACCGGCTCCACCCGCGCCGGCGTCATCGTCGCCAAAACCGCAGCCGACACGGTCAAGCGCGTGGCGCAAGAACTGGGCGGCAAGTCGCCCAATATTCTTTTGGAAGACGCCGATCTGGAAACCGCCGTGCGCAAAGGCGTGGAAAGCTGCATGAGCAATACCGGCCAGTCCTGCGACGCGCCCACGCGCATGCTGGTGCCGCGCGCCCTGCATGCCAAGGCGCTGGAAGTGGCTGCTGCGGTGGCTGCCGAACAAGTAGTGGGCGACCCGCGCGCCGAAGGCACGACCATGGGCCCCTTGGTCAGCGAAATGCAATACACCAAAGTGCAGCGCCTCATCGAGATCGGCATTGCCGAAGGCGCAACGCTGGTAGCGGGTGGCACCGGCAAGCCCGTAGGGCTGACACGCGGCTACTACGCGCGCCCTACGGTGTTTGGCAATGTGAGCCGCAACATGACGATTGCACGCGAAGAAATTTTCGGGCCGGTGCTGGCCATCATGCCCTACGACAGCGAAGCCGAGGCGATTGAGATTGCTAACGACAGCGAATTTGGTCTGGCCGCTTTTGTCCAGTCCGAAAACCTGGAGCACGCGCGCCGCGTGGCGCGCCAGTTACGCGCCGGCCAGGTCAATATCAACTACCCGGACTGGGATATATACGCGCCCTTTGGCGGCTACAAACAGTCCGGTAACGGACGCGAATACGCTGACTGGGGCATTCACGACTTCCTGGAAGTCAAGGCCATGATCGGCTACGGCAGCTAAGTGGCTGCTGCGAATTGGGCTTAAATTTCGAGGTTGTCAATCAGCCGTGTGCGGCCCAGGCGCGCTGCTGCCAGCACCACCAAGGGCTGGCCTGCTTGCGGTGCGCCTAAATCGGCCTGGCGGCGCAGCGCCACATAGTCGGCCTGCCAGCCTTGTGCGGCCAGCGTATGCAAAGCCTGCGCTTGCATAGCCTCAAAGTCGGTGCCACCCGCACGCACCGCCTGGGCCAGCGTTTGCAAAGCCGCATGCAATTGCGGCGCTTGGGCCCGCTCGGCCTCTGATAAATAGCCATTGCGCGAGGACATGGCCAGTCCATCTGGCGCGCGGCGGGTGTCCACGCCCACAATGTCCACCGGCAAATTGAACTGGCGCACCATATGACGTATCACCATCAGTTGCTGGTAGTCTTTTTTGCCAAACACGGCGGTGCGCGCCTGCGTGCAGGCCAATAGCTTGAGCACCACGGTGCAGACCCCGGCAAAAAAACGGGGGCGAAACTCGCCTTCAAGAACGTCGGCTAACTCGGCAGGCGGTGTCACCTTAAAGCCCTGGGGCTCGGGGTAGAGCGTAGCCTCGGTGGGGGCGAACAAGAGGTCGCATCCAGCGGCTTCAAGTTGCGCGCAATCCGCCTCAAACGTACGCGGGTAGGTATCGAAATCCTCGTTGGGGCCGAACTGCAAACGGTTGACAAAAATCGTGGTCAGTTGCACGTCGCCCAATGGCTTGGCTTTGCGCACCAGGTCCAGGTGCCCTTCATGCAAATTGCCCATGGTGGGCACTACCGAGGGGTGCCGGTAGGCCTGTAGGGCCTCTGCCAGCGCGGGCAGGCTGTTGACGATACGCATCAATTCCCTTGTCTTACCAGGCGTGCAGCGCGTTGACCGGGAAGCTGCCGTCTTTCACCGCCGCCACATAGGCCTCCATCGCACCGCGGATGGAGCCGCCATCGGCCATGAAATTGCGCACAAACTTAGGCATCTTGCCCAGGTTCACGCCCAGCATATCGTGCAGCACCAACACCTGGCCGGCGGTGTCTTTGCCCGCGCCTATGCCGATGGTGGCGCAGTGTTGCAGCGCTTGCGTGAGGTCGGCAGACACATCGGCGGGCACCATTTCCAGCACCAACATGGACGCGCCTGCGTCTTCTAGCGCATGGGCTTGTTGTTTGAGCACGTCGGCTGCGGCGCCGGTACGGCCCTGCACCCGGTAGCCGCCCAGGGCGTGCACGGTTTGCGGCGTCAAGCCCAGGTGGGCGCAGACCGGAATACCGCGCTCCACCAAAAAGTGCACCACCTCGGTGGTCCAACCGCCGCCTTCTAGCTTGATCATGTGGGCGCCTGCCTGCATCAGCACCGAGGCACTGCGAAAAGCCTGCTCTTTGGACTCTTGGTAAGAACCAAAAGGCAAGTCGGCGATCAGCCAGGCCGTGCCCTGCGCGCGCCGCAGGCCGCGCGACACGCTAGCCGTGTGGTAGCGCATGTCTTCCAGGCTCACGCCCACGGTGCTGTGCAAACCCTGGCAGACCATGCCCAGCGAGTCGCCTATCAAAATGCATTCCACCCCAGCGGCATCGGCTACAGCAGCGAAGGTAGCGTCGTAGGCGGTGAGCATGGTAATTTTTTCGCCCCGGCTGCGCATTTCCAAAATGCGCGGCAGGCTGATGGGTTTGCGGCTGGCCATGGGCGATGCCGGTGGCAGCGTGCCATAAGGCGTGCCGCCCAGTTGGTTGGCGGCGGTGTCGGCAGGACTGGTAGTGACCATGCGGTATCTCCGGTGAGGCAGAGGCGGGTGGGGCCGGGTTTAGCTTTGGGTGTAGGCCAGGCGCACGTAAATCGGTGCGTAGGCCTCGGCCTGGGTGATTTCAATCAGCGTTTCTTTGGCCAGCTCCAGCATGGCGATAAAGGTGACCACCAGGGTTGGCAGGCCCAACTGCGGATCGAACAAATCTTCAAAGCCGACAAAGCGCTTACCTTGCAGTTTTTTCAGCACCATGCTCATGTGCTCGCGCACGGATAGTTCAGCGCGGCTGATTTTGTGGTGCTGCACCAGCTTGGCCCGCTGCACCATAGAGCGCCAGGCGTCTTGCAAATCCACCACGTCCACATCCGGAAAGCGCACCGCAATGCTTTGGTCCACATAGACCGCTGCTTTGAGGAAATCGCGGCCAAACTGGGGCACGGTATTGAGATTGGCTGCGGCGCGTTTGATTTGCTCGTATTCCAGCAGGCGGCGTACCAGCTCGGCGCGCGGGTCTTCGGGTTCTTCGCCCTCGGCGCTTTTCTTGGGCGGCAAGAGCATGCGCGACTTGATCTCGATCAGCATCGCCGCCATCAGCAGGTATTCGGCAGCCAGCTCCAGGTTGCGCTTGCGGATCTGGTCCACATAGACCAGGTACTGCTTGGTCACGCTGAGCATGGGGATGTCCAGAATGTTGAAATTCTGTTTGCGGATCAGGTAGAGCAAAAAGTCCAGCGGGCCTTCGAAGGCTTCTAGGAACACTTCCAGCGCGTCGGGCGGGATGTACAAATCCAGCGGCATGGCAAACAGCGGTTCGCCGTACAGGCGGGCCACGGCTACATGGTCCACCACTTCGGGAGAGCCGTCCACCAAGACGGCGGCTTCCATGGGCTGGGAAATAGCGCTGCTGTTCATCGCGGGGTGTCCACCCGATTTGGTGCTGGCTGGGTCAGACGGGGTGTTAACGGGCTTATTGGTCCGATTGGGTCTGGTAGACGTAGGGCTTTTGCGCCACTTTGGCCTCGCGGTAGCCCGCTTGCGCGCTGCGGTCCAGGCTCAAGTCCCATAGCAGGGCACGACCGGCTCTTTGCTGCGCTTCCAGCTGGGGGCGGGAGGCTTTGAGCTGGTCTATGAACAAGCTGGCTTCAGAGTGGTAATCGGGGCGGCGAAATAGAGACATGGCAAATCCTTGAGGCGACCGATTCTAGGGGCAGGGCGCAGTGTAGGCCCAAAGGCCCCCGGCGCTTGCGGTAATGCCGCTATGCTACGCGCCCTATGACGCAGTTTGACTTCTCCAGCGACGCCATTGCCCGCCTGGCGCAGCAAGATGCCGCCCGCGCCTTGGCCGAAGACGTGGGCAGCGGCGATTTGACTGCCGCCTTGGTAGACCCCGCGCGCCGTGCCCGCGCCCGTGTGCTCTTGCGCGAAAGCGCCGTGCTATGCGGCCAGCCCTGGGCAGCGGCTGCGTTGTATGCCCTGGCGCCACAGGCGCAGATGCACTGGCTGGTGGCCGAGGGCGTACGCGGCGAGGCCAACGAAGTGGTGCTGACGCTGGAAGGCCCGGCCCAAGCCTTGCTAACTGCCGAGCGCACCATGCTTAATTTTTTGCAATTGCTCAGCGGCGTGGCCACGCGCACCGCGCAGTTTGTGGCCGCAGTGCAGGCCGTGCCGGGCAACCGGGCGAAGATTGTGGACACGCGCAAAACCTTGCCCGGCCTGCGCTTGGCGCAAAAATATGCGGTGCGCTGCGGCGGTGGCACCAACCACCGCATCGGCCTGTACGACGCGGTACTGATTAAAGAAAACCATATCGCCGCTGCCGGTGGCGTATCCGCCGCTTTGCAGCGCGCCCAGGCTGCAGCGGCGCAAGCGGCGTTCATTGAAATTGAGGTTGAGACTTTGCAGCAATTGCACGAAGCCTTACAAGCCGGCGCGCGCATGGTGCTGCTTGACAATATGACGCATGCGCAATTGCGCGAAGCGGTGGCGATCAACGCCGGGCGCGCGATTTTGGAAGTGTCTGGCGGCGTGAACATGGACACGGTGCAGGCGATTGCCGCCACCGGCGTGGACCGCATTTCCATAGGCGCGCTAACCAAAGACGTGCGTGCCATCGATTTTTCTATGCGGATGGAGGATGTGTAATGCAAACCCTTGAATCGCCCTTGCAACGCATCGACGTGGAGTATGAGCAGCCCGCGTGCAGCACCCGCCACGCCTGGGCGCGTGTGCCGGTGGAGCCCGCGCCGGATGAACGCGTAGCACTCAAAGAAAAAATCACCCGCTTGCTGCGGGAAAAAAACGCGGTCATGGTGTCGCACTATTACGTACACCCGGACTTGCAAGACCTGGCCGAAGCCACAGGCGGGCTGGTCAGCGATTCGCTGGAAATGGCGCGCTTTGGCCGCGACCACCGCGCCCAAACCCTGATCGTGTCTGGCGTGCGCTTTATGGGCGAAACCTCCAAAATCCTGAGCCCCCACAAGCGCGTGCTCATGCCGGACCTGGACGCGACTTGCTCTTTAGACCTGGGCTGCCCCATCGAAGAATTTAGCGCCTTTTGCGACGCCCACCCGGACCGCACGGTGGTGGTCTACGCCAATACCAGCGCCGCAGTCAAAGCGCGGGCCGACTGGGTGGTGACTTCTAGTTGCGCACTAGACATCGTGCGCGCCCTGAAAGACGCCGGGCAAAAAATCTTGTGGGCGCCCGACAAACATTTGGGTGGCTATATCCAGCGCGAAACTGGCGCCGACATGGTGTTCTGGCAGGGCGCGTGCATCGTGCATGACGAGTTCAAAGCCTTTGAATTGCAGGCTCTCATGGCCGAGTACCCAAAGGCCGGTGTGCTGGTCCACCCCGAGTCGCCCGCCGACGTAGTGGCGCTGGCGCATGCCGTGGGCTCCACCTCGGCCATCTTGAAGGCCGCGCAGACCATGGATACCGACACATTTATCGTCGCTACCGACAAAGGCATGCTGCACAAATTGCGCACCCTCAACCCCGGCAAGACCTTTATTGAAGCCCCCACCGCCGGTAACAGCGCCACCTGCAAAAGCTGCGCACATTGCCCCTGGATGGCGATGAACGGCCTGGCCGACGTGGCCCGCGCGCTGGAAACCGGTGGGGGCGAAGTGCATGTGGACAGCGCGCTAGGCCTGCGCGCCCGCCTGCCCATAGACCGCATGCTGGCGTTTACGGCTGCATTGAAAAAGGGCCAGCCTACGGCAGGGCTGGTGCCGCACCTCGGGGCGGTTTAAGTCGATCTTTTCCTTTTTGTGCTGCGCCGTCAAACGGGGGTGGGCGGTATTGGTGGAAATCTCGGGCGACGCCAACCGGTTATTTCGCATTGCTGTGGGGTACACGCTCGCTCACATATTGACGTAACACACTGTCCATGCGCGCCTGCCAGCCCTCACCCGTTGAGCGAAAATACTCAACGACCTCTACGCTATAGCGCACAGACAGCAGTAGTTTTTTATTCTTGGACTTTGGCCTGCCTCGCGCAACGCTAAGCGGCACAAGTGCATCTAGCTGCGCGTTCGTCATAGGTTTGGCGTCTGGATCGGCCTTGGCCGCGGCAACAACTCTCGCGTTGTCCTTGACCGATGGCATCAAAATGACGCGCTTACTGGATGTGTTCGACATATTTTTTCACCTCTCGTCGCTCGGCAAGACACAGACTGATGATTCTGCGCACATCACCACGATCTACAAACGCCACGTAATACAGCGTGTTGCCCTCGGGAACCAGCCCAATCATTCGCAACTCGTCGTATGAATAACGTGGATCAACCCAAACGTACGCTTCATCCCAGATCAGCTTTTCAGCAAAGGAAAGCCGTAGGTCGTGATTGACCAAGTTCAGCCTGTCCTTGTCAGGGTCAAATAGAAAGCGCACAGTTTATTGTAGCTACCAATATTCAGACGTCAAGAACAGCCTTGGGTTGATAGAACATAGCGTCGAAATCAAGCCGCCATGCGCTTGCGCTTTGTCGCTCTTGGACGACCGGTTAAATTTCTCTCCACTTCCATGCGAAGCGCTGCATTGATCCGCGACTGATAGCCAGCCCCTGTCGATTTAAAGAACTCCAAAATGTCCGTATCCAAACGGACAGAAGTGAGAACCTTCGTGGGTGTGGCCTGCGGCCCCGCTTGGGCACTGGCTTATCGTGGCTACGGACAAAGGCATGCTGCACAAACTGCGCACACTCAACCCCGGCAAGACCTTTATTGAAGCCCCCACCGCCGGTAACAGCGCCACCTGCAAAAGTTGCGCGCAATGCCCCTGGATGGCGATGAACGGCCTGGCCGACGTGGCCCGCTTTTTGGAGAGTGGGGTGGGCGAAGTGCAGGTGGACAAGGCGCTAGGCCAGCGCGCCTGCTTGCCCATAGACCGCATGCTGGCCTTTACTGCGGCCCTGAAAAACGGGCAGCCTACGGCGGGGCTGGTGCCGCACCTCGGGGCGGTTTAACAGCCACCTTTCTTGGGGTGAATCAGCCTTGTCGCCAGGGCTGAACGCTGAAGCCTTGCGCCAGCAATTTGCGCAAGCGCTGACTGCGCATCCTCTGCATATCCGGACCCTAGGGAAAGTCCTGATATCGATTTCCATGAAATAAACAAATTTAGAGTTGAAAAGCTAACGATTTGGAAATTTTTACGTGTTATAAATTATCAAATATGAAATAATTTCTTAAAGCTTTATCTTCAGGAGGTCGTATGCCGAAATCCAATAAATCACCAATTTTGACGTTTCGCGCTGGGAGATGGCTACTAGCTGCGGCGTTGCTAGGGCTGCTGCTGGCCTGTGGTGGTGGGGGCGCTGGTGATGCACTTTTTAACTTGAAGGTTGGGATTGAGCCTTGTGACTCCGTACCTTCAGCGCTTCAAACGAGAAGTTGCTCGGGGACTGACGGAACGGGCACTTACACCTTCAAAACCGAAACCGCTAGCTGCAGCGAGAAATCAGGGCAGGTCATATTTATCGACAAAGGAGGCTGCACACCACTAGTTGCCAATGGCAACAACTCCGGTCTACCCCCAGCCGTTTGCAAATCCGTCTTATCTGATCCTGTAACAGCGGCTTGTACAGGCGGACAACTAGGAACACACACTTTTCAAACCGAAACAGCCAGTTGCAGCGCCAACAACGGAAAAATCATCGTAGATGACACCAGCGCCTGTTTAGCCAATACGTCGGCTAACCGCATCAAGCTTGCATTAAAGAAGGGTGATACCTCGGTGTTGAACGCCGATGATCACAGTACGATCATCAGTCTGGCTGCCGACAATTACCAGTCGACGATCACTGAGCAGAATGAACTCATAGAGGCTTTTTATAAGGGGTTAAGTACTAAGTTTGATCTCATCCGAGACAGCTACATGGTTCAGTCCAGCTTACCGAATATGGAAAATCTATTTCCATTAGTAATGGGTGATAAAGGCAATACATTGGCGTCTATTAGCAGATTAGGCGGCGGCCGAATCGCTGGCTATGGCTACGATATTTTGGCCGGGTTTGTCCCCAATCAAAATCGAATATTCGGTTGGAACGGCACCGATGAATCACCGGCAAAACAAACAGACCACCAACCCGTTTTTAAGCGAGTGCTCGCTTGGCTGGCAAGCGGTGACCCTACGAAAAATTTAGCTGGCCAAACTGCTGTAAATCTAAACATTGCTTGGTCGAGTTTGCCGTCTCCGACTAGCGGTACGCCGATGTACACCACCAGCGGCGGGCAAAAAGTGTACAAACCCTACGCCGCCGACGGGCTCGCAGCGCTAAATATTCCCTTCACTAATTTGCAATGTGATCCTCTCTCGGCCCCGGTGGCAGACTGTGCCGCCAAGGCGCAGATCGTGGTCATTGGCGCCTATGATCGTAGGCTGCGAACGGATAAAGATACAACCAAGACACAAACCCAGCTTGACAGAATCAAAGCGATCGTCGAAGCCAGAATTCCAATTTTGTATTTAAACAGCCATCCAGATGGCGGTGCTCCTAACGACTACGCACGTGCGACTTGGCCAGAAGACTTCCCCCGATTAGACGCGATGGGCTTCGCAAATGGCGATACGCCTGACAGAAGAAATTTGTATGTTCAGGATTCCGTCGGCAGCGAATTAACGGTTGCACAACTCAAGGCGCGCAATGACCCGTTAAGTGGGGGGTTGTTGGCGCGAATCAACAACGGCCCTTTTAAAGATGCAAGCGCATACGACTGGAGCAATTGCCCTGTCGATAAAGACTGTGTTTTACCGCAAGGGTTTATTGATGACATCAAGAATCCATTGGACAAAATCAAAAAACTTTTGGATGCCATCAATTCCAAGGGACAAAACCTGTTTGACCCGCAAGTGGGAAATAAAACCCTTCAGCAATTGGTCTTGTGGGCCGATGCCTACCGAAAAAATATTGTCTATCCAATCAATAAGCTCAACTATCCGGAGAAATTTCAAAAAGCCTATATTGTTGATGCACTGGTGGCCTATGTCCGTCCAGCCGGCTCGGCGCAAACTGATTTAGGCAATTTTTTGAATTCCAATATCAGCCAAGTCAAGGGCAGCACAGCCACAGAAACTGTGAACGTCACCTTGCCGGGCAGCAATGGATTCACTGCCATTGGCCGGTTTGCACTGCCTGGACAGGCCTTCACCCTACAACTGCGAAATAAGCCTGCTACAGGTACATTCACATTTTTCGTGAATACCGCGGGCGAAGGAAACACCAAATTATTCACGGCGCCAGTAGATGACAACAACAATCCGATTTTGGATACCGGTTACCGCAGACCCAGGTTACCCCGCAGTCCCGACTTTCCTCTTTCAACCCAGCCCATCACCATTGTTTCTCCCTATGGCGGGGTATTAGAGTTGCGCTTCAAAGATTCAACCGACACTTCGCTTGAGCTGCAAATCCAAGGCGTAGCAAAACAGCCTTTTTATGACACCACCCAGGGCACGCCTAATGCAGCCGCTTTTTTAACGGATGTTTTAAATAGCAAACTTGATTGGTTGGAAATTAAGACTGCGGGCGTAGAAATACATTCCTTGATTAAAAAGACCAAAGAATTTTTGTTGCCCGCCACAGGTCAAACACCCACCCTTGTTTCTAAGCCTTATTACGACTCCACAAGTAACACCATTGACATGGCGAAATACCTCGCGGAGGCAAAGAAATATGTAATGGACGACGCATTTCAACTCGCAGGCCTTCAACTTGGCGGCTTGACAATTAATCAGCGTGTACGCAACTATTGCACCACCAATGATTGGCAGTGCGATAGCCGGGATTTCCATAAAGCTCGCGATGTTCAACACTACCATGCCGATGAACAGGCTAACTGCGGCTCCATGTGTTCTGGTAACCCTATTACGGCCAGTAGCGCGTTTGAGCCGCGCCACTGGGGTGAAAGCCACGAACTCGGTCATAACTTGCAAGAGTTTAAAATTTATAGCGGCATCAGCGGCGAGGTGTCAAACAATATTTTCCCTCTACATAAAAAATGGCGCATGCGAATTGATTTGGGTCGAGATGCTATAGGTTATGGCAATGAGTTGGAGGATACCCAGGTGGTATTCAATATGCTGAAATCTACATACCTATCAAATAAAAGCAATACAGACAAAATTGCAAAAGTACGTACTGATTTGTGGTCGGACGGCTCCTATGCAGCGCAAAACCGATTGCGGTTGTACTTTTACTTGCAGTGGCCGCTGATCTATGCGGACATCATCAAAGCCCAAAACTCTCAAATGGCTGCAGCAGATGCGATTGAAGCAGGTTGGGATATCTTCACATTGCTTTATCTCAATTTGCGGGAAATTGAGGCGACAGCGGCCACTAATTGGGATACACGCAAAACGGCGCTTGGCTTTAGCAAATACAGCGCCAAACCCGCCACAACCCCCGCTGAGGTAGACGGTGCCTTTCCCCACCACGATTATTTATTGGTGATGCTGAGCAAGATCACGGGCAAAGACCAAACACCGATTTTTGATTTATGGGGCATTCAAACCACGCAAGCTGGAAAAGACCAAGTTGCTGCGTTCAGGGGTGCTGATGGGAACGCATTACCAAAGCAAGCGGTGAAGTTTTACGCGACCCGTTGTTCGGATGATTTCAGAGACTATGCCTCGGTAAACCTCACTGACGCGTTTCCGTGGCAAGATGAGTTCAAGCTTTCAAACGATGACGCGCAGGCGAGCACTAAGAAAGCGAAACATAACAAATATTGCCTCGATTTGAAGCAGTGACTGAGTCACTCAGTTGCTGGTCTGAAAACTCCTCTCCGCTTGGCGAGGGCAAGCTTGCTTGGCACACCTGGTGAGCTTGTGCCTTAGCGCGCATTTGTGTCAGTCCAATCCCGTCATTGAGCGCAGCGAAGCAATCCATTTTTTCGGGCCTATCAAGCATTTATGGATCGCCGCGTCGCTGCGCTCCTCGCGATGACGGCCTTTTGCAGGCCTTGTACGGGCTTATGTCGACCTTCCTTCGTGTGCTTGGTGGACAGTTTGCGTGCCATGTCCGTTCAGCCGCACCACCCTGTCTGCCCCCGCTGTCGCAGCCTGCGAATGGGTCACCAGCACCAGCGCAGCACCGTGCTGCCGGGTTTGCGCCACCAGGGCGTCCATGACCAAGTTGGCGGTGTCCGGGTCCAGGTTGCCGGTAGGCTCATCGGCCAATAGCAAGGCAGGGCGGTGTACCAGGGCGCGGGCAATCGCGACGCGTTGCAGTTGCCCGCCGCTCAGGGTTTGCGGCAGACGCGCACCCATGTCGCCCAGGCCCACGGCATCCAACATGGCTTGTACGCGCTGTGGGTCGGGCGTGCCTAGCAGCAGCAAGGGTAGGCCTACGTTTTGCGCCACGTCCAAGTGTGGCAGCACATGAAAGGCCTGGAATACAAAGCCAATGTGCTGGCGCCGCACGGCCGCCAGCGCGGTATCGCTGAGCTGGCCCAGGTCTTGCCCTTGTAGCAACACGCGGCCACTATCCCAGGTGTCCAGACCGGCCATGCAATTGAGCAAGGTGGATTTGCCCACGCCCGAGTCGCCCATGATGGCGACAAACTCGCCCGCGCCTACGCTAAGCGACACATCACGAAACACCGGTTTGTCGCTGTAGCTTTTGCAGAGCGATTCAATGTGCAGGGTCATAAAGCAGTTCGTTGTAAAGACAATGTAGCTAGGGGTGCAGCGCGCACATCAGCAGCCCATACACCTGCGGGAGCAGGTAAATGCCAAAGCCGCGAAAGACACCGCAAGCGCGCACGCACATCCGCAGAGCGCAGGCCTTGCAGCAGGCCCGGCCAAATGGCTGCGCGCTGGTGGCTCATACCGTAGCCGCTTGCACCAAGCGCCGGGCCGTGCGCAGGGTGGTGGTCAGCGCATCGGCATGGTCGCACGCAACCACATGGCGCTTCGGCATGGCGCGCAGCCAGGTAATCTGGCGCTTAGCCAGTTGGCGCGTGGCAAAAATGCCTTTATCGCGCAGTTGGGCGGCGGGCGATAGGCCGTCCAGCACCTCCCACACCTGGCGGTAGCCCACGCAGCGCATGGCGGGCAGTGCGGCATTCAAATCGCCGCGTGCGCGCAGGCCTTGCACTTCTTGCACCAGGCCTTGCGCCAGCATGGCGTCAAAGCGTTCTGCAATGCGCGCGTGCAGCCAGGCGCGGTCTTGCGGCTCTAGCGAAATTAGCGGTGCGTGGGTATTGGCTTGGCCTTTCGTCGATGCGCCTTCCGGTTCAGAGGTTTGGCTGCGCAATTGCAGTTGCGAAAGCGGCACGCCCGCGCTGCGCCACACCTCCAGGGCGCGGCCAATGCGTTGGCTGTCTGCCGGGGCCAGGCGCGCCGCCGTGGTCGGGTCCACTTGCGCCAGTTGGGCATGCATGGCGGGCCAGCCCAGGGCCTGGGCCTCTTGCTCAATGGCGGCGCGGATGGCTGGGTCGGCTGCGGGCATGGCGTCCAGCGGCTCGAACAAGGCCTTGAAATACAACATGGTTCCACCCACCAACAAAGGCAATTTACCGCGCGCGCTGATCGCGCGGATCAGGGCGGCGGCATCGCGCGCAAACTCGGCAGCGTTGTAGGCGTGCAGCGGGTCGCGGATGTCGATCAGGTGGTGCGGCACTGCCGCCAGTTCATGTGCCGTTGGTTTGGCCGTGCCAATATCCATGCCTTGATAGACCAGGGCCGAATCGACGCTGATGATTTCACAATCGAATTCGCGAGCAATCGCCAAGGCCGCCGCTGTCTTGCCCGCAGCGGTCGGGCCGGCAATGGAGAGGTAAAAAGGCAGCGGGTCTTGCATGGGCGAGGTGTTGGTCAATGTACTTGTGGAGGGCTCGATGCCGACCCGGACGCGTCCGCTGCCAAAACACCGTCTACGCCGCTCGCAGCATCGGCACAACGCTGATCGGCAATCACCTTGAGCATGACCAGCAAGCCCAGCGCGGCCACCATCAGGGCTACGACCAGTGCAATCCAAAAACCGGTGGCCTGCATAGCCACGGCCGGGCGCCAAGGTGCCCAATCGGGCGCAACACCCAGCACATAGCCCAAAGGCAGGGACAACAACCAAAACGCCGTCAGGTGCAGCAGCATGGGCGCGCGGGTGACCTTGTAGCCGCGTATCGCGCCGCTCAGCACCACTTGCGCCGAATCTGAAAACTGAAACACCGCCGCGAAAAACAAAAGCGGAATGGCCACTGCCAGCACCGCCGCGTCTTCGGTATAAAACTGCGCGATCTCTGCGCCAAAAATTCCTGTGAACAAAGCCGAAGCCGTGGCAAACACCATGGCCGTGCCCAAGCCTACCCAAGCGCGGTAGCGCGCGCCTTGGGCATCGCCCGCGCCCAGCGACTGGCCCACGCGGGTCAGCACCGCCACGCTCAAGCTCATGGGCACCATAAACAGCAGCGACGCAAAATTCAGCGCGATCTGGTGCGCCGCCACTTGCGCGCTACCAAAGCGCGCCACCAGCAGGGCGATCAATGCAAAGGCGCTGGTTTCTGCAAAAAACGTCAGCCCTATTGGCAAGCCCAATCGAAACAGCGCCACTTGCATAGGCCGCTGCGGCCATTCGAAATGCGTAAACGGGTAGGTGGCTCGGTGCGCCGCGCTGCGGCTCACCCATAGCAACATGCCCAGCAGGTTGAACCACACCGACGCCAGCGTAGCCCAGGCGCAACCCAAACCACCCATGGGTGCAAACCCCCAATGCCCAAATACCAACACCCAACTGAGCAGCACATTGAGCGCCAGCGCCAGCAGCGCCACCACCATCATGGGCTTGGTCTGGTTGATGCTGGCGCTGTAGCCATACAGCACGCGGTAGGCGGCAAAAGCAGGCAGGCCAAAACTGGTAATCAAAACAAAATCTTGCGCGACGAAGCGGGTGTGCGCTTCGAGTGTCATCCACGCAAAAATGAGCTGCGTGGACTGCAATACCGCGGTGGCCAAAAGTCCCAGCAGCAAACTTTTCCACAAGGCTTGGCGCACCACATGCGGCACTTGGTCCAACTGCTGCGCGCCCACATGGTGGGCTACGGTGGGGTTGACCGACATCAAAAGGCCGATCAAGGTGATGATGACGATATTCCATAGCGATACGCCTAGCGACACACCGGCCAGGTCTTGTGCCGATACATGGCCGGACATGGCCACTGCCGCCACCGACATGCCGATATTGGCCAATTGCCCCACCAAAATCGGCCAGGCCAAAGCCCACAGCGCACGCACTTCGTCGCGCAAAACAGGTTGGGAGGGCGGGAGGGCCGGCGTGGCCAATGGTGGATGCATGCTCGGGGGATGCGCCTTAGCGTCCGCGCATAAACCACTTGTCCAGCTCCGCCACGCTGATCTGCCGCCAGGTGGGGCGGCCGTGGTTGCATTGGTCGCTGCGCTCGGTGTGTTCCATTTGGCGCAACAAGGCGTTCATCTCGTCGATGGTCAGGCGCCGGTTGGCGCGCACGGCGCCGTGGCAGGCCATGGTGGACAAAATTTCATCTTCGGCGCGCGCCAGCACCGTGCTGGCGTCGTGCTGCGCCAGTTCGGCCAATACGCTGCGCGCCAAGGCCACCGCATCGCCCTGGGCCAGCGTGGTGGGCACGGCGCGCACCGCCAGCGTGGTGGGCGAGAAAGCGCTGACTTCCAGGCCCAGCGCATGCAAGGTGTCGGCATGTGCTTCGGCGGTGGCACTTTCTTCGGCGGTGGCGGCAAAGGTGGCGGGGATCAGCAGGGGTTGGCTGGCCATACGTGGGCCAGACCAGGCGGCAGCTTGCGCGTCAGGCAGTTCGCTCCCCTCGCGTTGTGGGTGCGCCGCGTTGGCAGTGCTTCTGCCTGGGTCGTTTGGCACTGCGCTAGGGTTTTGCGTGGCGTAGCGCGCTTGCCATTGGGTTTTGAGACCTTCATACACGATGCGCTCGTGCGCGGCGTGCATGTCGACCACGATCAGGCCTTGCGCGTTTTCGGCCAGGATATAAATGCCTTGCAATTGCGCCAGCGCGCGGCCCAGCGGCCAGTCTTGGGCGTCGGCATGCGTTGTTTCCCGCGCCTGGTAGGCCGAGTCCGAATGCGGCGCATGCGCTGCGCTTTGCGTTGGCCATGCGTGCGCGTCTACGCCCTGCGTTTCAAAGGCGCTGGTATTGCTCGAAGTACTCGGTGTGCTCAGCCACAAAGCGCCCACATCACTCACCCGATGCCCCACGCTTTCTTGCGACGCAAACGACATGCCTTGTTGGCGCATAAACAAGGGTGAATTCGGTGGTACCGCTGCCCCTGGCGCGCTGTAACTACTTGCCGAACCGTAGCTGTTTGGGCTGCTACCCGCAAAGCCCGGATCGGGCTTGAGCAAACTGCCCCAAGCACTATCGCCTGCTGCTTGCGCGACCTCCCCGGCAGCGCGGCCAGCGCGCGGCAGCGCCAGCGCTTCTTCGGCGGCGTGGCGCACGGCTTGATGCACTTCGCGGCTGTCCCGAAAGCGCACTTCGATTTTGGTGGGGTGTACGTTCACATCCACGCGCGTCGGGTCCATGTCCAGGTAGAGCGCATACACCGGTTGGCGTTGGCCGTGCAGCACGTCTTCGTAGGCGCTGCGTGCGGCGTGGGTGAGCACTTTGTCGCGCACAAAGCGGCCATTCACATAACAAAACTGCTGGTCGGCACGGGCGCGGGCGGCATCCGGAATGCCGACGCGTCCCCACACCCGCATGCTGCGCGCGCCCAAGCCGCTAGGGTCTTGCGGGCCGGGGGCGCTGCGCCAATCGACGGCAATCGATTGCGCTAAAAAATCGCTGCCCAATACATCGGCCAAGCGCCTATCCAGCGCGGCGCGTTGGATGGCCCGAAGCGCATCCGCTGCATCCGCTTCGCCCGCTGCGTCATCCGATGCGCGCAAGCTCAGCGCGCTCTCGCCATGCGCACGCCATTGCTCCACCAGCTTGCCTTCGTGCCAAATCGCAAAACCCACATCGGGCCGCGCCAGCGCATGGCGGCGCACGGCTTCGATGCAATGGGCTAATTCGGTGGCATCGGTTTTGAGAAACTTGCGCCGCGCCGGGGTGCTGTAAAACAATTCTTTCACTTCTACCGTGGTGCCGGTTTCGCGGGCCACGGGGCGCAATTCGCCGCTGCGCCCATCCAGCAAAAAGGCTTGCGATTGGCCCATCGCGCGCGACAAGATGGCGCAGTCCGCAATCGCGTTAATAGCGGCTAGCGCCTCGCCCCGAAAGCCCATGGTCGCCACCGATTCCAGGTCTTGCAAATTGCCGATCTTGCTGGTGGCGTGGCGCTCAAAAGCCAGCGGCAATTCGGCCCGCTCTATGCCCATGCCATCGTCTTCCACGGCAATCAGGCGCACCCCGCCGGCTAGCAAGCGCACCGTCACCTGGCGTGCGCCTGCGTCTAGCGCGTTGTCCACCAGTTCACGCACTACCGAGGCCGGGCGCTCTACCACTTCGCCGGCCGCGATCTGGCTGATCAAGGTATCAGGCAGGGGCCGGATGGGCTTGCGGGGGCTGGGGTTGGGGGCGTTCACGCGGAGATTGTAGGTGGGGGGTGGCGGCGATAATGCCCGCATGGAACTTGCCGCTACCTTGCTCGACTTTGTCTTACACGTTGACCGTTACTTGGAAATGTTTGTCAGCAACTACGGCCTGTGGGTGTATGCGCTGCTGTTTCTGATCATCTTTGTCGAAACTGGCCTGGTCATCATGCCTTTTTTGCCCGGCGATTCGCTGCTGTTTGTGGTGGGCGCGATGTGCGGCGTGGGCTTGATGGATTACCACATCGTCGTGCCCTTGCTGCTGGCGGCGGCGGTACTGGGCAACCAGACCAATTACACGATAGGACGCTACTTTGGCGCGCGGGTGTTTCAGTGGGAGAACTCGCGCTTCTTTAACAAAGCCGCCTTCGAACAAGCGCATGCTTTTTACGAACGCTACGGCGGCATCACCTTGGTGGCTGCGCGCTTCATGCCTTTTGCGCGCACCTTCGCGCCTTTTGTGGGTGGCGTTGCACACATGACGCGCGCTAAGTTCACCTTCTATGACGTGCTGGGCGGCACGCTCTGGGTTGTCGGCATCGTGACCGTGGGCTATTTCTTTGGCAACCTTCCCTGGGTCAAGCAGCATTTAGACAAAATCATTTGGGCGCTGATTTTTGTGCCAGGCTTGTTGGTGTTGGTGGGGAGTTGGCGGGCGCGGCGTAATGCGGTGGTGCCGAACGCGCAGCAAGTTAATTCCTAAGCCCGCGCCAGCGCCACATCCACCGCCTGCCGACTGGCCCACCAGCTCACCAACATGGCAGCCAGCAGGGCGGCCAGGCCAAACCAGTGCAGGTCTAGCATGCGGCCTTGGGCAATCAGCCAGCCGCCGCTGGCAGCGCCCATGGCCTGACCTGCGTACATGGCCGAGCTATTGAGCGCTATCGAGGCCGAGGCCAGCGCAGGCGCGATGCCCGCCAAGCGTGCCTGCTGCGCCGAGTTAGAGGCAAAGCAGCCCAGGCCCCAGGGCAGGACGATAAGAGCGGCCAGTAGCACGTTGGTCGCCAGCGGCCAAAGCAGCAGGCTCAGCGCCATAGCGCCAACGCTCCACATCACGGCACGCGGCGCGCCGGTGCGGTCGATATTGCGCGACATCAGCATATTGCCGACAAAACCAAAGGCACCAAACCAGGCAAACAAGAGGCTCAGTTCGGTGGCGCTAAATTGCAGTTGCTGCTTAAAGTAGGGCGCGAAATAGGAGAACAACACAAACTGCCCGGCGGCAAACAAAACGGTGACGGCCACGCACAACATCAGCGCTGGCGAGCGCAGGGTTTGGCCCCAAGCCGCGCGCGACAGCGCGGGCGGGCGCACCCCATCGGGCATGCTGCGCCACACCCAGGCGGCGCTGATGACGCTGAGCAAGGCTATCGACCCGAAAGCCACGCGCCAGCCCAGCGTGCCGCCTATCCAAGCCCCCAAGGGCGTGCCCACCACCGATGCCACCGACCAGCCCATAAACACAAAAGTAATGGCGCGTCCGCGCTGCGCAGGTGTGACAAGCAAGTTGATGCACGAGGCCGCCTGGGGCGTGAAGATGGCCGGTGCAATCGCGGCCAGCACGCGCACGGCCATCAGCGAGCCAAAGTCCGGCATACAGGCGCTGGCCAGCAAAAACACGCCGTACCACAGCAAAGCCAAGGCCAGCAGGCGATGCCTATCCCAACCAGCCACCAGCGTGGCGCAAAGGGGTGCGCCTATGCACATCACCACCGCCGCAGCGGTAATCAACTGCCCGGCCACCGGCACCGAGACCTGCAAATTGCTGCTGATGTCATTGAGCGTGCCTGGCACCACCATGACGCCGGTACCGATCACAAAATTGCCGAACAGCAGCGGCCACAGGACACGCGGCAGCGGCGCGCTGGCGCTTAGCTCAGACATCGGGGAAGTGCTCGCGCTTGCTTCGGGCGGCACGGGTACGCCTACGCTAGGCTCAGCTTGCAGCGGCGCGTCCGCAGTGTGCTCAGGCGGCATCGTGGTGCATCACATAGAGCTTGCGTGTGGTGGCGTGCAGTTCCCACTCGCCGCGCCAACCCTTGGGCAGCACCAACACTTCACCGGCTCGCACCTCTTGCGCGCGGCCTTCGGGGCCGTGCAGCGTGACGTGGCCCGAAACAATATGGCAGGTCTCGGACATGGTGTCGCGCACCGCCGTAAAGCGACCGGGCGTGCATTCCCACACGCCAATTTCCATCAACCCGTCATTCGATTTGAAGAGCGCGACCGAGGCTTCAAACTGATTGCCCGTCAGCGTAGTGGGCTTGGGACGAGGTGCGCCCAGGTCTATGGTGGACAGGTGTGCAAAAGTTTGGAAATGGGTCATGCATTGTCTCCGAGGGAAAAAGCTTGCCGCGTCGTGGGTGCTTAGCGACCCGTGATTTTGTTGGCCATTGTCGCTATGCGCGAGGTGCGGGCCAGGCCACCAAACTCGCGCTTGTCGGCCCAATGGTAAAGCTGGTACATGGTGTGTATGCCCAGCCAGCGCAAAGGCTCGGGCTCCCAGGGCCGCACGCTTCGGTTGACCCAGGGCAGGCGGGTTAAATCCGTGTCTTTTTGCAGCAGTAAATCAGCCAGCGTGCGCCCCGCCAAGTTGGAGCTGGACACGCCTAGGCCAACATAGCCGCCAGCCCAGGCCATGCCGCTGGCGCGGTCCAGGCCCACGGTGGTGCACCAGTCGCGCGGCACGCCCAGCACACCGCACCATGCATGCTCCAGCTTTACACCGCGCGTTTGCGGAAACCAGCGCAGCAACATGGCTTGCAAACCTTCGATGCTGGCCTGCTGCGTGATGCCGTTCACATCTGTGGCCGATCCAAAGCGGTAAGGCACCCCGCGCCCGCCCATGGCAATGCGGCCCTCGCGCGTGCGCTGCGCATAGCCATAGGTGTGCGCAGCGTCACCCAACAGCTCGTGCCCGCTCCAGCCTATCTCGTCCCACAGCTCAGCGGGCAGCGGCTCGGTCATCACCAGCGCGCTGTTCATCGGTATCCATTGGCGTTGAAGGCCCGGCAGCCCAGCGGTAAAGCCTTCGGTGGCGCGCACGATCAAGGGCGCACGCACCACGCCCTGCGCGGTTTGCACCCGGCCTTTTTCCAAACCTATCACCGCGCTTTGCTCGTAAATCGACACGCCCATGCGCTCCACCACATCGGCCAGCCCGCGCACCAGCTTGGCCGGTTGCACACGCGCCGTGCCGTGGTGCACCAGACCGCCAATTACTTGGTCCACACGGATCCGCGCACGGGCTTCGGTCCCGTCAATCAGGCTCACGCGGTCTTGCGGCACCTCCCACGCGCGGGCCTCGCGGTAGCTGGCTTGTACGCGTTCCCATTGCGCAGCATTGGTAGCCACCCGCAGCGTGTCTGCGCGCACGATGTCGGCGTCTATGTTTTCGCGCTCTGCCACGTCCAGCACCTCGTCCACCGTGCCGTGCATCGCGCTTTCCATAGCGATGACCGAAGCGCGGCTGGAGTTGGCCAGGTATTTCTCACGCGACCAACCAAAACCGCCGCTTAGCCAGCCCCCATTACGCCCCGAAGCACCAAAGCCGCAAAACTCTTTTTCCAAGATGGTGACGCGCAAATCCGGCTGCGCGCGCTTGAGGTAATACGCCGTCCACAAACCGGT
>CAJBBZ010000009.1 GCA_903951445.1 uncultured beta proteobacterium | reverse complement strand
GAGGGTTGGGCGCTGGCGTTCATGCGGTGGTAGTGCAGGGGGCGCCCCATGTCCTCCAGCGCCTGCGCGAAATGGCGCATGGCACTCAGGAACATCACGATGCGTTGTTTGCTGGACGCAACATGGGTGGACTCCTCGGCCACTTCGGCCATCCACACGGCATCCAGGGTGGGGTCAAAGCCATCGAAGGCCGCAGCGTCCAGGTCGAGTTGGTCGCCCAACACCACGACCAGGTTTCTGAGGGGATTGATGGGCTTCATGGGGTGCTGGGTTTGGTGGCGCTGTGTTTGTTTTGTCGGCACGCGTCCGAGCAGTACAGCACATCTGCCCAGTTTTTGGCCCAGGCTTTGCGCCATGTCATGGGCCGTGCACACACCGCGCAGGGCTTGCTGGGCAGCGATTGTTTATTGCCTTTGAAGTCGCTTTTCATAGATGGGGTTTTGCAGTTCAGGCAAACAGGTCGCCTTGCCCAGACGGGCTGGGTGGCGCTTCCACCTTGCGCTTGGGCGCTGCTTTACGTCCTTGACCCGAGGGTGGCAAGCCGCTTTTTCGGGAGCCATGGCGGGCGAGCACAGCCCCGGCTTCGTCACGCGATTGTTGTGTTTGTCGCAGGCCATACATTCGGTCTTTGGCCGCCTTCATCGCTGCCTTGTCATCGACTACGGGCTGCGGGTAGTCCACGCCGATCATGCAACCGGCTACGCGCTGCACAGACTCGTCCATCTTCCACGGTGTCGCAAGGTATGGCAGGGGCACTCTTGAGAGCTCGGGTACCCAGCGGCGAATAAACAGACCCTCAGGATCCTGGTCTTGCGCCTGTTTGGTGGGCGAATACATGCGCAGCGTGTTGATGCCGGTGGTGCCGCTTTGCATTTGCATCTGGCTCCAATGGATGCCGGGCTCGTAGTCCAGAAACTGGCGGGCCAGAAACAAGCCTGTTTGCCGCCAGTGCAGCCACAGGTGGTAGCTGGCAAAGCTCACGAGCATGGCCCGCATTCGGAAGTTGAGCCAGCCCGTCGCAACCAGCGATCGCATGCACGCGTCCACCATGGGGTAGCCAGTACGACCCTCGCACCAGGCGGTGAAGGCGGCGTCGTTGAAGTCGTTCTCGCGCAGGCCGTCGCACACACGGGCAAAGTTGCGAAACTCAATGCCGGGCTCGTCTTCAAGCTTCTGCATGAAATGGCAGTGCCAGCGCAGCCGCCCTGCAAAGCCGCGCAACGCATAGGCCAGTGCGCGGTCGGGTGTGTTGCCAATGGCCACTTCGGTGGCCTGGTGCACGGTGCGCATCGACAAGCTGCCAAAGGCCAGATGAGGGCTCAGGCGGCTACAGCCTTCTTCGGCGCTCAAGGGGCTCGAGAGTGCCTTGCGGTAGTCGTAGCCGCGCACTTGCAAAAAACTCTTGAGCATGTGCCGTGCGGCTTTCTCGCCGGCCGCTTGCAGGGCTTTGCCGTGTGGTGCCAGCCCCAAGCTGGCCAGTGTGGGTAACTCAGGTTGATCTAAGGGCACGGCGGGGGTAAATCTGCCGTTCAGCAACTGCAAAGGCGCATCCATGCGCGCTTGCCAACGTTGCGCCCAGCCGGTGCGGCTGCGCAGGCGACGCACGACCCCGGTCTGGGTGAACTCTTGCCAGAGTATGCGCTTACCTTTG
>CAJBBZ010000008.1 GCA_903951445.1 uncultured beta proteobacterium | reverse complement strand
CTGCATAGGCACATCAACCGCTTCGCAGAGGCCGCGCAGGCTGAGGCAGGTTGACTATTTTTCGCTTGCGTCATGAGGAGCCCGGACTCAGCCTGCAAGGGCTCTGCGACGGCGGGCTGATACAAGGTTTAGGAAACGCGGCAAACCTTCATCATGTTGGTGCCACCGGGCGCGCCCATGGGTTCGCCGCAAGTGATGGCATAGACATCGCCGCTGGACACGATACCCAGCTTTTTCAGTTGCGCTTCGGCATCGCTCAGCGCAGTGTCGCGGTCATTGCTGCTGCTCATGAGCAAGGGGCGCACATTGCGGTACAGCGTCATGCGGCGCTGGCTGGCCACATTGGGCGTGAGCGCGTAAATCGGCACCTGAATCAAATGGCGGCTCATCCAAAGCGCGGTCGAGCCGCTGTCGGTCATGGCCACAATCGCTTTGGCGCCCAGGTGGTGCGCGGTAAACAGTGCGCCCATGGCAATGGATTGGTCGATGTGCGCAAACGTCTTGCCGACGAAATCGGTTTCCAACTTCACCGATTCGCCCGCTTCCGCAGCCACGCAAATCTGTGCCATTTCACGCACCGTTTCTAGCGGGTAGTTGCCAGCGGCGGTTTCAGCGGACAGCATCACCGCGTCAGTGCCGTCAAGCACCGCATTGGCCACATCGCTTACTTCCGCGCGCGTGGGCACTGGGTTGCTGATCATGGACTCCATCATTTGCGTAGCGGTGATGACGACTTTGTCATGCTCACGCGCCATTTTGATCATGCGCTTTTGCAGCGCTGGCACTGCGGCATTGCCCACCTCCACTGCCAAGTCGCCACGCGCGACCATGATGCCGTCAGACGCCAACAAAATTTCTTCCAGCTTGGGGATCGCCTCCGCGCGCTCGATCTTGGCGATCAGGCCCGGCTTGTGGTTGAACTCGGCGGCAGCCACATTGCACAACTGGCGCGCCATTTCCATATCGGTCGCGCACTTGGGGAAACTCACCGCTACATAATCGGCTTTGAAAGCCATGGCGGTGCGGATGTCTTCCATATCCTTGGCGGTAAGCGCCGGTGCCGTCAGGCCACCGCCTTGTTTGTTAATACCTTTGTTATTGGACAGCACGCCGCCTAGCTTGACGGTGGTGTGCACTTGCTGGCCTTGCACTCTGTCCACCACCATGACGATGATGCCGTCGTTGAGCAGCAGCACATCGCCCGCTTTGACTTCTTGCGGTAGCGATTTGTAGTCCAGGCCTACCGCGTTGACATCGCCCAGCTCGGTGCGGGCCGCATCCAGAATAAAAGCCTGTCCGTGTTCTAAAAAAACCTTGCCTTCGGCGAACTTGCCGACGCGGATTTTGGGGCCTTGCAGGTCGGCCATGATGGCTACTTCGCGTCCCGCACGTTTGGCTACTTCGCGCACCATGGTGGCGCGGTCGATATGGTCTTGCGCGGTGCCGTGGCTGAAGTTCAGTCGCACCACATCCACGCCTTCGCGTATCAAGGCTTCTAGCATTTCCGGGTTACTGGAAGCGGGGCCCAGAGTGGCTACGATTTTGGTGGCGCGACGGGGCATGGTGGCAGCTTTCTCAATGTCGTTAGTCTTGCGATAAGGCATTAATTGTCCCACGGGGGACAAGCCCTTGGTTACAGGCCAGCATCAAGCGTCGGCACGGTGTTGATCACACCACCGCCCAGGCACACCTCACCGTCATACAGCACGGCCGATTGACCAGGCGTGACGGCCCATTGCGCTTGGTCAAAGCCCAGGCTAAACAGCGCGCCATCGCTCGATTGCAGTGCGCAGGCACTGTCGCTTTGGCGGTAACGGGTCTTGGCTGCAAAAGCCTTATGCAATGTAGGCGCGCTGCCCGCCACCCAGCTCGCATCGGCAGCGCTCAGCGACTGCGACAGCAGCCACGGATGTTCATGCCCCTGCACTACCCACAAGGTATTGGTCAGCATGTCTTTGCGCGCCACAAACCAAGGCGTGTGCTCGCCACCGCCTTTTTGCGCGCCGCGCGCCTTCAGGCCCCCGATGCCCAAACCCTGGCGCTGGCCCAGGGTGTAAAACGACAAGCCTACATGCTGGCCAATGGTGTGGCCTTTCGGGTTCTTGATGGGGCCAGGTTCTTTGGCAATATAGCGATTCAGAAACTCACGAAACGGGCGTTCGCCGATAAAGCAAATCCCGGTTGAATCTTTCTTTTTGGCATTGGGCAGGCCGATCTCGTCGGCAATACGGCGCACCTCAGTTTTGTGTAATTCACCGACCGGAAATAAAGTTTTAGACAACTGCGCTTGGTTGAGCCGGTGCAAAAAATAGCTTTGGTCTTTGGAGGCATCCAAACCCTTGAGCAGTTCAAACAAAGCGCTGGCTTGGTTTTGCCGCACGCGCGCGTAATGGCCGGTGGCAATACAGTCCGCGCCCAAGCGCATGGCGTGGTCTAAGAAGGCTTTGAACTTGATCTCGGCGTTGCACAAAATATCCGGGTTGGGCGTACGTCCGGCCTGGTATTCGCGCAAAAACTCGGCAAACACGCGGTCCTTGTAATCGGCGGCAAAGTTCACGTGTTCGATCTCAATGCCCAGCACATCGGCTACGGCGGCGGCGTCGATAAAGTCTTCTTTGGAAGTGCAATAGCCGGGGTCGGTTTCCAGTGCGTCGGCATCGGGCGCGCGGTCGTCGTCTTCCCAGTTTTTCATGAAGATGCCCACCACCTCATGGCCTTGCTGTTGCAGCAAATAAGCGGTAACAGCCGAGTCCACACCACCGCTTAGGCCCACCACAATGCGTTGTTTTTTCGGGTGCTTCGGTGCGGCGCTCATGGGGCGATTTTAGGCCTGCACGCGCGAGCCATTGGGCCGCCATTGCGAGGCCGCAGACCCTGGGGATCTATGGCGCTTTGCTTTGGCATACAGAGCCTCATGCCGACATGGACTGCCACGTCGCTAGCGCTCCTCGCAGTGCCCCGCCCAGGCGGAACTTCCCGCTGTAATCAAATTCCTTGCGCGCTGGCGTAAACGCTGGCGTGGGTGTGCAGAACTTCAAGCGGATAGCGCCGCCCAGCCAAATAGTCTTCCATACATTGCAAGACCAACGGGCTGCGGTGCAGGGCCGCGCTGGCGCGTACTTCGTCAGGCGTCAACCACAGCGTGCGCACAATGCCGGTGTCCAGCTTGCGCTCTGCATCCAAGGCGCCCAAGCTGCCACAAAAGGCAAAGCGCATATAGCTGATGTCCGCGCCGCCAGGTCGCCCCGGCCCGTCGGGCATTTGCACGCGGGCCAGGTAGATGCCGACCAGCGCCTCGGGCGTAAACGCAAATGCGGTTTCCTCCAAGGTCTCGCGCACACAGGCTTGCAGCAGCGATTCGCCCGGGTCCAGATGGCCTGCCGGGTTGTTCAGGCGCAGGCCTTCGGGGGTAAGTTCTTCCACCAGCAAAAACCGCCCCTCGCGTTCAATAATCGCGGCCACCGTGGTGGAAGGCTTGTAGCGCAAATCGTCCATGGGCTTGCGTAAGTGTGATGCTTGCTCAATACAGGTGTGGGCAGCGACTTTTTACGCAGAGGCCGCGCCGCCTGTGGGGCTGGCGCTTGGGGCTTGCGCGGCTTGCGCCTGCGGCGCGGCCCGCGCGCCCTCGGCAGCCCGTTCGGCATATTTATTAAAGCGCCAGGCGCTGCCGTCAAGGGTAATGCGGCGCCAGGTGCCGCGCTTTTCTGCTGGGCTCATTTGTGGCCAGTGCTGCACTTCCGAAAAGCTGCGACCGCATCCTTTACAGGTTTCGTCGCCCTGGCTGGTGGAGCAAATGGCGATGCAAGGTGTGTCTGGCGTGCTGTTGTACCAAGCCAGCCAGGCCTCGTGCGCGGCGCGCGGCATGCTGCGCTCATCGGCTTCTGCTTCGCCGTAATAGACCAGCAAGGCATATATCTCAGCCAGCGCGCGCGTGGGGCCGGGCAGGGACACACCATCGGGCGAAGGGCTTTTGCCGCGCCAATAGTTGATAGCCGACTCGATATCGGTAATGTGTATGCCTGCCATGGGGGTGTGAGGTGAAGAGGCGCGATGATAGCTGCCCTTGCGCCGCCAGCACCGCGCAGGGCCTAAGCGCACTTTTCCGGTGATCGGCGGTTAGCAAAGCGCAGGCAGCGCAGATCGTGCACAACGCTTATCCCCACCACGTCTGGGGACAGTCCGGGGTTTTTTACACTTGACGGGCTGAAGGGGAGTAGCCCCCCGTTGTCGGGTCGTCAATACGGACACTTGCTGTCCCGGCCCCACAGATGCCTGCGCCTTGTGCGTTGCGCCATCGGGCAAGACCTTCGCCGCGCGGATACGGCTTTGACCGTACCCGCCCGTCAGGTGTCAATTGCCCGCTCCCGGGCTGCATTACAGGAATAAAAACCGTGGAACTTTTTTCAAACGCCTGGTGGTCGGCTTTGCTGGCTATTATTTTGATCGACTTGGTGCTGGCCGGGGACAACGCCATCGTCATCGCCCTGGCCGCGCGCAACGTGCCCGAACACTTACGTAAAAAAACCATTCTTTGGGGTACGGCGGGCGCTATCGTTGTGCGCATCGTCATGACGCTGGGCGTGGTCTGGCTCTTGCAGATACCGGGCCTTATGCTGGTGGGCGGCCTAGGCCTGGTGTGGGTGGCTTACAAACTGCTTGCTGACCAGGGTGAGGACGGGCATGAAGAAGGCGGCGCCAACACCTTCTGGGGCGCCATGAAAACCATCATCGTGGCCGACGCGCTCATGGGCATCGACAACGTACTCGGCGTGGCCGGTGCCGCCCACGGCGCCATGGACTTGGTCGTTATTGGTCTGCTCATCAGCGTGCCGATTGTGGTGTTTGGTAGCTCGGTGGTGCTGCGTTTGGTGGAGCGTTTCCCCTGGATCATCGGCGTAGGCGCCGCCGTGTTGGCGCTTACCGCCGCGCAGATGATCGCCAACGAGCCTTGGCTGAAGGACTTCTTCGGCGCGGCCAAAGGCGAGATCGAACATCAGCAGCAATTGGCGCGCTGGGGCTTGTACGCAATGGTTACCGCCGGTGTGTTGCTGGCCGGTTGGCGTAGCCAACGCCGCGCGCTGCAAGTAGCTGACCCGGTTTAACGAGCCTGCTTGCGCCGCCCCTGGCAGCGGCTGCACAAGGCTTTTCATGACAAAGCCAGGCGCTTGAAGCCAAGGATGGCCACGGGCTGTGGCCTGGCCATGACGCGGTTTGCGACCAAGGCCACTACCGCATTGGCGATGTGCTTAGCGTTGCTGGTTGGCCTGTTCGCGAATCAGTTGAACGATCTCGCGGGCGCGCGTGTCAACAATAGAAGCTTCAATATGGTCTGGCCCATGCGGCCCCCATTGGCCTTTGTGCACCAAGTCTTGGGCAGCGCGCAAACGGCCTAGCGCAGCCGTCCAGTCGTATTGCAAACCATCGGCCTGTGCTTGCGCGCGTATGGCCGCCACCAGCCGGCCTTGCGCTTCATAGGCCGCACCCAAAGCGCGCCAGGCGCCTAGGTCGCGCGGGTGGTCTACCGTCCACAAATACAAGGCCGTCGCTGCGCGGGCCGCGTCCCCGTTGCGCACCTGCACTTGGGCGCGTAGCAATAACTCGGCACGCTCTAGGGACATGTCTTTGCTATCAGCGGCGCGCACCGGTGTGGCCATCGTGGCCATAGCCACGCCCACCTGGTCCTGCGCTAGCGCAATGTCCGTGCGCAGCAGGCGCACCAAGCGATCGACCACAGGCGGCGCACCGGCCACGCCTGCCAGCTGGGTGGTCAACGCACTGGCCTGTTCATAGGCCCGTAGCTTGAGCGCCGCCAGCGCTGCGCCATACAAAGCCGCTGCCTGCTGCGCCGGGGCCTTGGTAGCCAAGACGGCGGGCTGCACATCCGCCTGCCAGCGCTGCAAACCATCGACACTGGTATCGAACAGCAGCCGCGCGCGCGCCGCCATCAGCAGCGCTTGCCAGTCACTTTCCAGAGGTTTGTTATTGGCTTGCTCCACGCCAATGCGGGTTTGCATGTCGGCAATGCGATCGGTGTTGAGCGGGTGGCTGCGCAAATACGGAAAACCGCCGCTGTCATTGTTGCGGCTGGACTGCTGCAATTTTTCAAACATGCTGACAAAGCCTTGGGGCGCAAAGCCCGCTTCGCTGGCCAGGCCAAAGCCGGTGCGGTCGGCCTCGCGCTCCATGTCGCGCGAGTAGTTCAGCGCGCCTTGCACCGCCAGCGCCTGGCTGCCCATAATGAGGGCGTTGGCCGCGTCATAGCCGCTGTTGACACAAGGATTTAAGGTGGTGCAACCAGATTGGCTTTTGCTCGCCGCTATCAAGCCCAAAATCATGCCGCCAATCATCCAGGGCGTGCGGGCCGCATCATTGTCGGTCTTGCGCGCGAAATGGCGTTGCGTCACATGGCTCATCTCATGGCCCAGCACCGAGGCCAGCTCGTCGCGGGTTTGCACCATGCCTACCAAGCCCATGTACAAACCGAAATAGCCGCCGGGCAGCGCAAAAGCGTTTACATCGCGCTCGCGCGACAACAGTATTTCCCAGGCAAAGCTATCGTCCAGGTCGGGCCGCAGGTCGCCACGCGCGCGCGCGGCTTTGAGTAGCGGCTGCCACAGGCTTTGCACATAGTCGGTCATCACCGGGTCGTCCAGGTAATCCGGGTCGCGGTACAGGCTGCGCACTATCGAGTCGCCCAGTTTGCGCTCGGCCGCCGGTGATATGGCGGTGCCGTCGCCCAGCGCCGGCAGGCTGCTGCCGGACGCATTCACCAGCACGGGTGTGGTTTGTGCGGCAGCAGTCACACACAAGCCCGGCGCGGCTAAGCAGACCAAAGCACTTAGCAAATGGGCCACCAGCGCGCGGCGCAAGGCGGGCGCGCTGGGCGCATGGAAAATCCGTGTCATACCCGTATGATGCACCTTAAGCATGAACGCCTGGTAAATGCCGGCGCTTTATGGTTGGCAGCACTTGCCACATGAGCCACCCCCACCTTGAACTAAGAACCATGAGCAATCTCACCCATTTTGACGCCCAGGGCCAGGCCCATATGGTCGATGTCGCCGGCAAAGCCAGCACCCAGCGCCGCGCAGTCGCCAGCGGGCGCATCCACATGCTGCCCGCTACGCTGGCCTTAATCGAAAGCGGCACCGCCAAAAAAGGCGACGTGCTGGGCATCGCCCGTGTGGCCGCCATCATGGCGGCCAAAAAAACCAGCGAGTTGATTCCCCTGTGCCACCCCTTGGCGCTGACGCATGTATCGGTGGTGTTTGACATCCTGCATGCCGCCACCGACCCGCAGGGCAAGGACGGCGTGCACTGCACCGCCACCGTCGAAACCGTAGGCCCCACTGGCGTAGAAATGGAAGCCCTCACCGCGGTGCAGGTGGCGCTGCTCACGATTTACGACATGTGCAAAGCCGTAGACCGGGGCATGGTGATGCAAGACATCAGCTTGCTGGAAAAGCACGGGGGCAAGAGCGGGAGTTTTGTGAATCGCTAGGGGTTCAGCCCCTGCGCTGACCAGGCTGGCCAGCGCAGGGCATGCTGGCGTTATCAGAAGCGGTAGGACAGGCCTAGCGAAAGACTTGGCAAGACGCCGATGCTGGAAATGGCGTCCTTCACGGACTGGGTCTCTTTGTCGATATCGGCCTGGGTGATGGTTAAGGGTGTGCCATTGATTGATACGAGAGGCTTGTTCAAAAGACTGGTGTTGATGCTGGAGGTAAAGCTACCAATCATCAGCCCCACGTCGGCATGAAAGCCCAGGCCCTTGTCTTTTTTCGGGTTGTGGCCCAAGCCTACGCCGATATAGGGGGTTGCGGTGGGAAATGTCAGGCTGGCGTTATAGGTTTCGCCGGCTAGGCTGACCTTTTTATTGTTAACGGTGACGAAATTGGTCGCTGAGCTGGCACCACTGAATTCACCCTTGATGTCATTCAACGTCAGGCCACCGACCAAGCGCAACTGATTGTCAAAAGGAAACCAGTCTGCGAACAGGCCTACGCGCGAGGACTGAAAACTAACGCTAGCCGATCCGCCACTGACGTTGTCGTTGTAGGTCAGCTTAGGGGTGAGGGCGAATTCGCCACGCAACCCCCAACTGTTGCTCATCGGCTTGGCGTAGCCTACCGAAAGAATGCTGGTAGCACCCAGGCCAACATAGACGTTTTGAAAACTGTTGTTGCTATCTTGGGCTTGGACAGCAGAGCACGCCAATATGGCAGTTAGAAGCATGGATGTACGCATATTTTTTCCCTGAGGTGTTGTTACAAATAATTGGCTTTACCAGCGGCGTCCTTTGCCTGGCCCTACGCTAAAGTGTCGTTTGGTGCAAAGGGAGTGACAGAATACCATGCCACCCATGACAACCATCACCCGTATGGGTTGTTTTATTTCGCGTGCGCATCACGCCAACGCTGGTAATCCTCAGGAAATGCAGCCGCAAAACGCGGTGCGTAAAAAGCGATTTTGTCCTCGCGGCCCAGCACCAGGCTGGCATCCAAAATCTTTTCCACTACCTTGGCTTCCGGCGAAAAATGCAGCAAGCGCTCGCCTAGCTCCAGCAAATAGGGCGCGGTCTGCTCCGTCACTGGCGTCACCGACAAGACCGCAAAATCTACATGCCCGCCGAAAAACCAGGCGTCTTGCACTTTGGCATAGGTGTTGTCGCGGTAGGCGGGTGCGCGGTTGTCTAGGGTCATGTACAGCTGGCTCATGCGCCAGTAGTTCCAGCTCACCAAAGCGCACAGCAAGGCCAGCAGCGGCACCGCAAGCCAGCGGTTGTAGTGGGCGAGGCCTAGCTTCGAGGCCCGGTCGATTGCGGGTACGGACGCGGGTGTATCGGTCTTCGCAGCGTCGGGCGATTGCTGCGCCGGATACGCATGCAATATCCACAAACACAGCACGGCAGCCACCTGAAACGGCCCGTACCACAGCGGGTACTCCAGCAAACTGTGCAGCCCCACCATGGCTAGCAGTCCCCAGGCCAGTTGCCGCTGGGGCACACGCTCGGCCCAGGGCTTGCTGCGCAGCAGCCACACCAGCAACAGCGCGCAAATCAGCATGGCCAGCGGCAGCCCCAGCTCCACCGCCAATTGCAAAGGCAGGTTGTGCGCATTGTCCAAAATGGCGCAAAAGCGCACACCCGCCAGCGGCGTGGTGTACAGCGTCATGAAATGCGCAAAATCCAGCTCGCCCCAGCCCCAACCGGCCAGCGGTTTTTGCGTAATCAGGTAAAGCACGTTGCGGTACAGGGCCACGCGGCTGGCGCAGCCATCCGGCGATTCGCGCATACGCTCAAACACCGAGCCGTCCACCCCCGCTGCAATAGGCAGCAGCACCGCGGCCAGCACATAGGCCAACACCATAAAGCCGACCAGGCCCAGGCCTCGGTAAAAGCCACCCTGCGCAGCTGCGCCAGGCCGCCAGCACCAGGCTAAAACGAGCAACAGCAACAACTGAAAAAAACCGGTACGCGAGCTAGACGCCGCCGACGCTGCGCACACAAGGCTGGCTCCAGCCAATAAGGCCACCGTCAGCGCTGGGCTAAGCCAATGGCTTGAAGCGGCAGCGCTTGTCATAGGAGGAGCGGGCGCATCCCGCATTGCGCCCGCAGGCGCGTTGCCGGAGCTGGTATCCGGGCCGGCCATGGCTTGCGTAAGCTGAGCCCCCGCCCGCACATACTGCGCCCACCACCACAGCAACACCAAGCCCATGCTGCATAAAGTGGCAAACTGGTTGCGCTGGCGTAAATTGCCAAAAGCCTGGCCCAGGCCGGCGTAATTTACCCAAGGCCCGAGCAGCTGCGCCCGGTCGAAATACTGGAAAAGCCCCATCACCGCACTCACACCCACCGCCAGCGCCCAGCCCCACAGCAACACGCGCCACCTGGCTTCGCGCTCAGTAAGCAGGGTGATGAAAAACAGCCCCAAGCCCACCGCGCACGACCACGCGACCAGCACAGAGACCACGTTGACAGAAGGCCCAAAATTAAAAGGATTGAGCCAGGGGAAGGCCAAGCACAGCGTGGCCAAGCAGTAGGCGATGGGTTGGGGCAGGCGCGGCACGCGGGGGATTATCGGCGAGCTATTTTGAATTCTCGGCAGTCGAATCCGCGCGGAGGTGTGCAGTTTGCCGGACTGACCGTGCAAATCGTGGTGGGGTTTGTGGGCTGAAGCACAACCGCAAAAAGAGCTATTTACTTTGCGGGGTTCTGTCGCTCATGGGCCAGGTAATTGCACCGATTTCCGGGTATTTTTCTCCCACTGCTTTCCAGTTTGCCCTTGCCGTGGCACATGCTTTTTCGCTGTACACACCGCAAAAACTCGCAAGCCACCATTGGGCGCGTTCTGGCTTGCCATGCATGGCCAAGCTTCCAGCCAGTAAAAGTTGTGCGCCCCCCACAGGTGTTAATGCGGCCACCGATTCAAAATACGCAAGCTCCCTTGCGCTGCGGTCTTTGCGGTTGATGTCTAACTCTTCTAGCTCCAATCTGGCGCCAAGTTGGTCGAGCAAAATTGCTTTGGGCGCTTGCCATGGCTCGGTCACCACGCCAACGCGGTGCAATACCAGGTCTTGATAAGAATCCTGGTACGCAAAGTAGTCCTTCACTATCAGCAACCACAGCAGCGCGGCAAGGGCTAATGCACTTAAACACGCCATTTTGGAAACTTGTAGGGTGGGCATTTTCCAAGGCGAAAGCCTAGCGTCCAGCGCCCCCAGCACCAAGCCGAAGGGTAAAAGCATGTACGCATACTGCAATGGAAATTCCAGCATGGCATGGTTCAGGGTCACCGCAATAAAAATCAACAACAATGCTTCTTGCGGTCGGCTTACCGCGCGAACACAGCGCCAGAGCCAAAGCGCGCCCGCCCAGAGCACAAAGCCTCCGATTAAAACGCCGCATGACAGCAATACATCCAAAACCAAGTTGTGCACCGAAAGGTTCGGGGAATGCAGCTGCGGTGTATCGGCAGCCACTGCCAACTGCGCGGTAAAGATTTGCCCCCAGCCGTAGCCAAACCAAGGCTGTAAAGCGAGGGCTTTAAGCGCCACTTCCCAAATTTGTAGGCGGGCAAGTCCGCTACTGCTGTTAACAAGAACCTCTACCGCACCATTGCTTGGGTGAAGTAGGGAGACAGCAACAAAGTAAACGCAAAGCGCGGTGGCAATCCAGGGCGCGCGTTTATCCGGCCAAAGCGCACGCCAATACCAACAAAGGCCTAGGATGAATACGAGTCCCAGCCATGCTGTACGCGAAACTGTGAAGCTAACGCCGGTTAAAAAAACAGCGCTGGCTACGACAACAACCCAGCCCTTCACATAACCGCGTATCCATAACCAAGTGGCAGCGCAGCCGCCCCACAGCAGAAAAGTGGCGGTGTGGTTGGGCTGGCCAAAATTACCCGCAAGCCGTGTCGGCAGCGTATAGCCCACCCAGAGCCCGGCCATGTCGCTAGGGTTGCCCCATTGGTAGCACTGAATGCACACCGTCGCCAGGGCGGCAAGGCCTATGGCGCCAAATAGGGCATCGAGCATAGTCCCCGCATCGGCGCGATCGCATAGTGCTCCGCAGCCAATGCACAAGGCAAAGCCAAATAAGTATGCCGATGTGATCCAGGCGCCCCCGCCCACTGCGATGAGTCCAAAGCCCCATTGAACCAATGGCATCAGCGCCAGCGCCAATGCGCAAAGCGCAAGTTGTGTAAGCCGGAGCTGACCGTTCATTCGCAAGACCAGCATCAATCCAACTAGAAGACTTAGCCCGGAAATGCTACTTTCCCTTAGAAATGCGCTCCAGGGGTTGCCGCCAGCGGGAATCAGCCACGCCAGCGCATAGAGAAAGATTCCAACTGGCATCCATAAATTTACGCTTATTGACTTTTGTTGCTGTTTTGTTTTTAACCATGAGAAAAGCAACATAGAAAGGTAGTTCGACACAAGTAAGCCTTTTGAGCCACAAAAAAGAAAAGCCACTGCACCCCTTAGGCGCAGTGGCTCGCTCATTTAACTTAAGAAAAGTTACGTGGGTTAGCTAGGGTCAGTAATAGTCGCCCCAGCGGTACAACCTTTTGGTGCGTATGCGGCGCCTGCAGAGGTATTGCATGCCCAATTTTGGTTTGTTCCATCTCGTTTTAGCTGGATAACTAATGTATTTATTACTTTAGTTCCCTGCAAGGTGCATTTGACAGCGGCATTTCCTGTTGCAAATTTAACTGACGTTGCAAGCGCCGAGCAACTTCCACTACTGTCTTGCAGTCCAATTGCGGAATTGGTCGAGATGTCTGCCGTAAGACCTTCATTCAGTTTAATTTCAATATTTGCTTGTCCCGGCTTGATGGCTGCCAGCCCCGCCGCAACTTGCGATTTGGCCGTGTAGTCCGTATACGCCGGAATCGCCACCGCCGCCAGAACACCGATGATCGCGATCACGATCATCAACTCAATCAGGGTGAAACCCTTTTGCATACTATTTTTCATAAAAAACTCCCTATCAATAAACTAAGAAAAAGTGGATTTTCAGTGGCCAATTGACAAATTTGCGTTTTTTGTAAAACAATCAATTTTGGCAATGGTTCACAAATGATACATCAAAAATATGGAAAGCAACAAATTTTTTTAATTTTCTGAAGAAGTTGTCAATTGTTGTCGAACAAGCACTGCCCGGACGCGATGTTCCCGCATAAACCGGCCTTGCGCCGCTAGCTTACCTGCCTAGTGGGTTGTGCCCGGCGTGCGCAGGCCGCCGCCTTGGCGCATCTGCTTGCCGACCGGGCCTGCTGCCCGCGCGTGTCTATGCAGACGGACTTGCCTTGCGGCAGCGCTCAGGGTGCAGGCGCTTCGTCCTGTTCATGGCGCTTTTGCAGCCAGCGGCCTAGCAGCAGCACCAGCGCCGCGCCCAGGGCCGGGCCGGCTTGGTGCAGCCAGTGGGCGTTTTCCAGCAGCGGGGCCAACACTTTGTCGCTAACCACCGTCTCGCCGCCCACCCAGCCGATCAGCGCCGCGCCAAAGGTCACCACCACGGGGAAGCGTTCCATCAGGCGGATCATCAGGGTGCTGCCAAAGATCACCATCGGGATGCTGATCGCCAGGCCCAGCACCAGCAGCACCATGTTTCCGCTGGCGGCAGCGGCCACCGCAATCACGTTGTCCAGGCTCATCACCAGGTCGGCAATCAAGATAGTGCGTATGGCCGCCATCATGGAGCCGTATTGTTTTTCCTCGCCCTCGTCGTCGCCGTGTTCGGACAGCAGTTGCACGCCTATCCACAAGAGCAGCGCGCCGCCTACTATTTGTAAATAGGGCAGGGCCAGCAATTGCACCGCCACCACCGTTAGCACGATACGCAAGACCACCGCTGCGCCGGACCCAAACAAGACGGCTTGTTTTTGCTGCTCAGGCGGCAAGCTGCGCGCCGCCAGCGCGATGACAACTGCGTTATCACCCGACAGGATGATGTTGATCCAGATGATTTTCAGTAGCCCGAGCCAGAACTCGGGGGTTTGCAGCATTTCCATCGTGTTTTCCTTAGGCTGGCTTAGTGTCCATGCCCGCCGGTGCTGGCGCTCCTGCGGGGGTCGTGAAGCGCTTGCATAGGCAAGCCGCGCTTAGAGCATGGCTTTGAGTAGCTTGGCCATTTCAGACGGGTTGCGCGTGACTTTGAAGCCGCACTCTTCCATCACCGCCAGCTTGGCATCCGCCGTATCAGCGCCGCCGCTGATCAGCGCGCCGGCGTGGCCCATGCGCTTACCCGCGGGGGCGGTGACCCCGGCGATAAAGCCGACGATGGGTTTTTTCATGTTGAGCTTGCACCAGCGTGCCGCTTCGGCTTCGTCCGGGCCGCCGATTTCGCCGATCATGATGACGGCATCGGTGTCCGGGTCGTCGTTAAAGGCGCGCATGATGTCGATGTGTTTGAGCCCGTTAATCGGGTCGCCGCCAATGCCTACGGCGCTGGATTGGCCCAGGCCGATTTCGGTGAGCTGCGCCACCGCTTCATAAGTGAGTGTGCCTGAGCGGCTGACCACGCCGATGCGGCCCTTGCGGTGGATGTGGCCGGGCATGATGCCGATTTTGATTTCTTCGGGCGTGATCAGGCCAGGGCAATTGGGCCCGAGCAGCAGGGTTTTTTTGCCACCAGCAGCTTCTTTGGCGCGCATTTTGTTGCGCAGTTCCAGCATGTCGCGCACCGGGATGCCTTCGGTAATGCAAATAGCCAAGTCCAGGTCGGCCTCGACGGCCTCCCAAATGGCCGCTGCCGCGCCGGGGGGCGGCACGTAAATGACGGACACGGTGGCGCCGGTTTCGTGTGCGGCTTCTTTGACGGAGGCGTAAATCGGGATGCCCAGCACCGACTCACCGGCTTTTTTGGGGTTGACGCCGGCTACAAAGCAGGCTTTGCCGTTGGCGTATTCCTGGCATTTTTCGGTGTGGAATGCGCCGGTTTTGCCGGTAATGCCCTGGGTAATAACGCGGGTGTCTTGGTTGATGAAGATCGACATGGCGGTTTCTTTCTGACGGTGGCGTGGGCTTTAGGCGTGGGCTTGGACAGCGGCGACGACTTTTTGCGCCGCTTCGGCCATGGTGTCGGCGCTGATGATGGGCAGGCCCGAGTCGGCCAGCATTTTTTTGCCGATGTCCTCGTTGGTGCCCTTCATGCGCACCACCAGTGGCACTTGCAGATTGACCGCTTTGCAGGCGGCAATGACGCCGTGGGCAATCGTGTCGCACTTCATGATGCCGCCAAAGATGTTGACCAAGATGGCCTTGACCTTGGGGTTTTTGAGCATGATCTTGAAGGCCTCGGTCACCTTTTCGGGGGTGGCGCCGCCGCCTACGTCCAAAAAGTTGGCCGGCTCGGCGCCAAAGAGCTTGATGGTGTCCATGGTCGCCATGGCCAAGCCTGCGCCGTTGACCAGGCAGCCGATATTGCCGTCCAGGCTGATATAGGCCAGGTCAAATTTGGAGGCCTCGATTTCGGCCGGGTCTTCTTCGTCCAGGTCGCGGTAGGCGACGATTTCGGGGTGGCGGTAGAGCGCGTTGGCGTCAAAATTGAACTTGGCGTCCAGGGCTTTGATGTTGCCATTGCCTTCCAAAATCAGCGGGTTGACTTCCACCAGGCTGGCGTCAGTGTCCATATAGACCTGGTAGATTTTTTGTAGCACATCGACCGCCTTGGCGGTGGAGCCTGCGGGCACGCCAATCGCATCGGCCAGTTTTTTGGCTTGCGCGTCGGTCAGGCCTAGGGCCGGGTCGACGATCTCGGTGATGATTTTCTCGGGCGTGTCATGCGCCACGCCTTCGATGTCCATGCCGCCTTCACTCGACGCAATCATGGCCACGCGCTGGCTGGCGCGGTCGGTGACGGCGGATACGTAATATTCTTTTTTGATGTCCGCGCCGTCTTCAATCAGCAAGCGACGCACTTTTTGGCCCATGGGCCCGGTTTGGTGGGTGATGAGCTGCATGCCCAAAATCTCGGTTGCTAACTGTTTGACTTCGTCAATCGAGCGGGCCAGCTTGACGCCGCCGCCTTTGCCGCGTCCGCCAGCATGAATCTGCGCCTTGACCACCCACACCGGGCCGCCGAGTTTTTGCGCGGCTTCAACCGCCTCTTGCACCGTAAAAGCAGGGATGCCGCGCGGCACAGGCACGCCAGCATTGCGCAAGATTTCCTTGCCTTGGTATTCGTGGATTTTCATGGCTTTTCTCTTTCGGGACGGTGCGCGCAGCAGAGGGCATGGGGGCGCGCAAACCGGGGGATAACAGCGGGGAACACAAAGACGCGGAACTGTATCATGGTGCGGCGCGACAAACTTGCCGCGCGCTTACGTAGCGCTAGGGAAGGTTTGCATGAGTCCAAATCCATGATTGCGAGACCCAAACCCGTCATTGCGAGGCCGAAGGCCGTGGCAATCCATGGGTTCATGGACTGCCGCGTCGCTAGCGCTCCTCGCAGTGACGGACTTGTGCAGTGCTAGCCTAAAGACTTCAGGTGACGTAGCGCTACTTGTATGGAATGCCACTTTTGCCCATGAAAAAAGTATTTATCGATGGCGAGGCCGGAACCACCGGCCTGCAAATCCGCGAGCGCCTGCAAGCCATGGCGCAGATCGAGATGCTGCGCATAGACCCGGCGCTGCGCAAAGACGATGCCGCCAAGCGCGCCCTGATGGCGCAGGCCGATGTGGTGATTTTGTGCCTGCATGACGATGCGGCCATGGCCTCGGTCGCCATGGTCGATGCGCTGCGCCGCGACACGGGCAAGGCGCCGCGCATCATCGACGCCTCCACCGCGCACCGCACTGCGCCGGGCTGGGTCTATGGCTTTGCCGAACTGTGCGCCGGGCAAAGCGCGGCGATTGCCGCCGCCGACCGCGTGGCCAACCCCGGCTGCTACGCCACCGGCGCGATTGCGCTCTTGCGCCCCTTGATCGACGCGGGCTTGCTGCCGCCCGACTTTGCGGTCTGCTTGCCTGCGGTCAGCGGCTACAGCGGCGGCGGGCGCAGCATGATCGAAGCCTACGAGGCCGGCAGCGCTGCGCCGTTTGAGTTGTATGCGCTGGGCTTGCAGCACAAGCACATCCCCGAAATCATGCATTGCAGCGGCCTGACGCGCCGCCCGCTGTTTGTTCCCTCGGTGGGCAATTTCGCCCAAGGCATGCTGGTGCAACTGCCGCTGCACCTGGACGACTTGCCCGGCCAGCCCAGCGCCCAAGCCCTGCACGACGCCCTGGCTGCGCACTACGCCGGTAGCAGCACGGTGACGGTGGAGCTGCCCACCGCCGACGGCAAACTCGACGCCGTGGCCCTGGCCGGTAGCAACCAAATGGAGCTGCGCGTTTTCGCCAACCAAGGCGCCGGCCACGCCCTGCTGGTGGCGCGTCTGGACAACCTGGGCAAAGGCGCAAGCGGCGCGGCGGTGCAAAACTTGGAGTTGATGTTGGGGCTGTGAGCGGGGTGGTTGCGCCTGGCCCTGAAAAGAGCCGTAAAAAGCTTTAATATAAGCGCTCAAATTGGAGTCTTTATATGGAAAACATCTATTCCGATGTCACCGTTAGCATGTCGGAATTCAAAAAAAACCCGGCCGCTGTGCTGCGCGACGCCAAGCGTCGACCAGTGGCGGTGCTCAACCACAACAAGGCGGCGTTCTACATGGTCGATCCGGCCTTGTTTGAGGCCATGCTTGAAGAATTGTCCGACCAGGCCTTGTACCGTACTGTGCTCTCCCGCATGGGTGAGCGCTCCAGCGCCATCGAAGTGGACATCGATGCCATCTGAGAAGCGCGCCAAATACAAATACCGGCTGCAATTTGTGCCCAGCGCCTGGGCGGAGTGGCAGGCGTTGGATGGCTCTGTCAAAGAGCCCTTGCGTAAGCTGCTTCAAAAGCGCCTAGACAACCCGTATGTGCCGGGTAGCGAACTACGCGGTGCCCTGGCCGGTCACTACAAAATCAAACTGCGCAAACAAGGCTACCGCTTGGTCTATGGTGTTCAGGACGACAGCGTTCTGGTGATGGTCATGGCCGTTGATAAACGTGAAGACAGCGCCGTGTACCAGTCGGCTGTCGCGCGTATCGCCCAGCTGCTTGTTGAGCGCGCGAGCGCTGAACCCAAACGGCAGTGAGGATGCGTAAGGGTGGCACGCCAAAAATAGTGGCCTTAGGCCTCATCCGCATCAAACGCCCCCGACACCACGCGGGCGATGGCTTCGCCGCCAAAGCCGCGGCTGGCTAAAAAGCGCACTTGCTTGGCGCGCTCGGCGGGGGTGGTGGCTGGGTTGCCGAATTTTTTGCGCCAGACTTCATGGGCGCGCGCTTGTTCGCTGGCGCGTAGTTGGTCCAGGGCCTGGGCCATGGCTTCGGGTTCCATGCCTTTGGACTGCATTTCCTGGCGGATGCGGGCGTTGCCCAGTTTGGCGCTGCGCCGGTGGACCAGGGAGTCGACGGCGCGCTGCTCGCTTTGCAGGTCTTTGGCGGCCAGTTTGTCCAGTACGGCGGCGAGTTCGCCCGGCGTCTCCTCATGCGGGGCGAGCTTGCGCTGCAACTCGGCGCGCGAATGCTCGCGGCTGCTGAGCAGGCGCAGCGCGCGCCCGGTGAGGGAGAGCTTGGGGCCGGTGGCCATGGTGCGCGTTGGTAGGAAAGCGTGGAGCGAGCCGGAAGAAGTCCATCCGCCGCCGATGTCCGGCACCCGCTAACTGCGGGATACCGGGCGCCGAGGGCGGACGCTGACCTGGCTTTAAGCCGCAGCTTCTGCCTTTTTGCCACCTTTGGCTTTGGCTTCGGGCACTTCGGGTGCGCCCGCTATTAGCGGGATGCCTAGGGACTCGCGCACTTTGTTTTCGATTTCGGTGGACAGGGCGACGTTTTCACGCAGGAATTCGCGCGCGTTGTCGCGGCCTTGACCGATTTTTTCGCCTTGGTAGGCGTACCAGGCGCCGGATTTTTCGATGATGTGCGCGTTCACCCCCATGTCGATGATCTCGCCGTGGCGGCTGATGCCTTCGCCAAACAAGATGTCGAACTCGGCGGTCTTAAAGGGCGAGGCCACTTTGTTTTTCACCACCTTCACTTTGGTCTCGTTGCCGATGGCCTCGTCGCCTTTTTTGATGGTGCCGGTGCGGCGAATGTCCAGGCGGACCGAGGCGTAGAACTTGAGCGCATTGCCGCCGGTGGTGGTTTCGGGGCTGCCGAACATGACGCCGATCTTCATGCGGATCTGGTTGATGAAGATGACCGTGCAGTTGGTTTTTTTGATGGTAGCGGTCAGCTTGCGCAGGGCCTGGCTCATCAAACGGGCTTGCAGGCCGGGCAGGCTGTCGCCCATGTCGCCTTCGATTTCGGCCTTGGGCGTGAG
>CAJBBZ010000007.1 GCA_903951445.1 uncultured beta proteobacterium | reverse complement strand
GTTAATCCGTAGGTCCCTGGTTCGAGCCCAGGTTGAGGAGCCAAAACCCCTTTAAAAACAACAACTTAACAGGTTGTTTTTATTTAAAACTTCAATTACACGGTTATTACACGTTTTATGTGTAGGCCGCTGGTTGATTTTTGGCTAAGACGATAGTACATTGCGCTTATGCGCACTCCTAGCAGTGAAACCATTGTTGTAAAGCCTGAGTTGATCAGGCTTGTACGCCGCATGGATAGCAAGAAGTGGCAAGTCCATTACAAGCTGGACGGCATCAAGACTTGGTTCAGACAAAGTACCGATACCACCGATGTCAAAGCCGCTGCTGCTATTGCCGAGCGCATGTGGATGAAAGCCACCTTCGACCACGAGGCTGGTAGGCCCGTGATCAGCAAGAAATTCAAGCCAGTAGCTGAGATGGTGCTGCACAGGCTGGATGCTGAAATCAAAGCTGGCACTGCCCGCCCCAGCACCAAGGACTATGTATCAGCCATACGCCTGTACCTGATCCCCTTCTATGGGGCCTACAACATAGACGGCATTAAGCCTGCCGTTATCTCTGAGTTCCATACCTGGCGCAGCGTCAAGGTGGGACGCGAGCTTTCAGGCAGTGCCCAGAACAATCACAACGCCGCGCTCAACCTGATCTTTGACGAAGCCATTGAGCGTGGCTTTATGACCGAGTACCAGCGCCCGGCTACCAAGAACACGGGTATGGAGAGCGATCGGCGGGCTGAATTTAGTCACGAAGAGCTGGAAGTGATGATGGGCTATGCGCCTACTTTTATCAGCCATGCCCGCACCAGCCGCACCAGGATGATCCGGGAACTGCTGGCTATCTATGTGCCGTTCATGGCTGCCACGGGCATGCGCGCTGGCACTGAGGCTGAGTTTTTGGAGTGGCGCCACATTGATGTAGAAATCAGGGACAACCAGCCCATCCTGCACTTTAGGCTGCAGCGGGGCAAACGGGGCGCCAGGAACTTTGTAGCCCACCACAGCTGTTGGCTGCTGCTGGAGCGACTGCGCCAATTAAGTCCAGACATGGCCGACCTTACGTTGGAAGAGGTACTGAAGAAACGGGTGGCCAAGCCCTTGTTTCGATTGTCCGATGGCTCGGTTCCGGATAACTGGAACAAGTCGTTTCGCCATTGGCTGGAAGCCTCTGAACTACTCTACTGCCCAGTGACCGGCAAAGAGCGCAGTTTGTACAGCCTGCGCCACTACTACGCTACCCAGCGCTTGCTGGAGGGAATTCCCATCCACGACCTGGCTGAGCAGATGGGTACCTCAGTACTCATGATCACCAAGCACTACAGCCACTTGACCCCCCTGATGAAAGCCAAGCAGTTTGCCGGGGTTGTGGATCCGCAGGCATCCGGCCAAGCCGCACAGATCAGATCGATCATGGCAGCCCAAATGGCTAACAACAACATCATGAGCCTGGTACAGATGGGTACCGGACTAGTCATGCCCTTGGCTGCGCAGAGCCAGGAATTGACCGACGACTTTGAGCGGCGACTCAAAGATCAGCGCAAACTGGCTGCCTAAGCCCCACTTCTGAACTATTGACCACCCTAGCCTGCCCTCACGACTTCAAAATCACACCATGAAGCCCACCAAGCCCAAAGCAAAGCCCAAAGTTAAGCCAAAGTCGAAAGTCTCAGCCCTTCCGACTGGAGACATGGATGCTAGACGCTTACTGGAACGGCACCGCTGCCCTATGGGATTTCATGCGGTGCGGGCTCAGTTCATGGGAGCCATTGCCAGCCCAATTGAGCGCATACAGCCATTGTCTGAAATCAAAGCACTTTGGGGTGGTGAATTTCCGCCCTTTGACAGCATGGATGACGTGAATCAACTTTTGCAGGTTCTGGTCATGGGCTTGTGGAATCAACTCTCCAGCCATACGGATCCCGATAGGCCCTTTGAATTGACCCGGTTCAAGGGCGAGGCCACCAACGACATGCTGCGCGCCCAGGCACAAGTGCGCTATGAGGAGCTCGATGCGTTTAGGCATGGGTTCTACCAGCGTCAGCCCAGCCTCAAACTCTCGCCCGAACTAGCCAAGGCCTGTGATGTGATTGATGAACTTATTTCCATGTACCAGGGGATGAGGCAAATCCCAGTCAACCCTATGGAAAAGCAAAGCGAGCGTGATGCCTTTGCCAAAACTATTGATTCGCTGACAGAGATCCTAGAGGGCGAGATCAATTTCATTATCTGTACCGTGACACAGGACAGGGCCGGTCTATCGGCGGCCAACCCAGCGGGGCCTGGGCCCACTAGACACTAGGACAGCCCCATGAGCGCCCTCCTCACCCAGTACTTTGAGAACTACGCCGAAGGCAGCATTGCCAGGATGAAGGCTGCCAAATTAGCCATCAGCTACTACGAGCGCATCAAGGCACGCCTGCTCAGGAAGGAAGATCTCAGCGGCGAACTGCCCATCATCAAGAAAGTGGGTCCCGAGGGAACTATGACCGTGGTCAAGGCCGCCATCGCGGACTACCGCCGCCAAGTGGCCAGCGCATGGGATATGAATCCCAAGCTGCGCGAAGTGGGCAAATACAAATGCTCTTTAATTGTTAAAGATCGCGAGCACCTGCCCAGGGCCGATGTCTCCTACCAATTTAAAAGCGCAGCCGGTACCGTTAAAGTTCGGATAACCAGCGCGGGCGAGACTTTCAAATTAGAGCTCAACGCTGGCAAAAATGCCATGGCCGCGCAAATGGCCTACGTTGAACTGGAAAAGCAACTGACATTGATTGCGCTCAGCAGCTAATTTAAGCGAGGCGGCCATTGATCGCGTTTCTCAAGGCGCATTCAATCGAAATCGAAATCGCTATCAAAAGCTCGGTAGTCAAATAGCTCGGCCAATCTATCGGATACATAAAACGATGCACAAATTTCAAAGTGATCGAATGCGTGTACCACTGGCTTGATCAATAGCCTGGGCATATCTTGGCAATGCGTACTGGTCGCAATGGCATCGTTAAATTCGGTCATCGTATTAACGATGGCCGATTAGGCAAGTTCAACTTGTTCATCAACGTTATCGGCACGAATAGACATGGCCTTCATCTCTTGCGACCAAATTGCAACGCGTGCATCGTCAAGCTCTACTGAGCATTTGGCCGGTTCTATTAACATTGCCATGGTCGCTTCTGGACTATCAGCCCGGTACGCCACGTAATAGTCTTTGGGTCTGCGCTGCATATCAATGCTATTGGCAACATCGCAGGCCATCTGCTCCGCACTGCCGGGCTTGTTGGAGTGGTTTTCTACCTGATTTTTTATGAATATCAAATACCTTGTCATTAAGTTTCTCCAAATTCATTGGTCATTGGATGCGCGTACTGACAATGCGATGGCATGCACTTGATCCCACCAACCATCAGTGTTCATGTCAAAGAATTCGTTTTCCACTTTTTCTTGCAAATCCTCGGAGAAGTCTGCACTCCAGGCATAGATATCTTCTTCCAGAGATGACTTAACGGAGTCAATAATTGACTGCTCGATTTTGCATTTGGGATCATTGCGGGCAAGCCAGGCAGGTCCTGCTGACTTAAAAACCTGATACTCAATCATGTAGTCAATGGTCTTATTGCTGACCGCAACTTCTAAGCCGCAGATTGTGAAGGCGGCAATGGGGGATGAAACGTTTGGCATTTTTAATTTCCTTGATTAATTTTTGAAAAAATGAATCCGACATCGAGCAGAAAAAGGGCTACTTTTATCCCGCAGTCCGCGAAAAAGGTGTGCGCCCTTCTTGCTTATGAAATGTGAAGTCATAGACCTGATCTAAATAGGTGCAGGTCTTTTGGATATCGTATTTTTCGATGTTGACAATTTCAATGTCTTTCATCATCGCCAAATATTCACCAGCGCACAGCGGCTTTGATTTAGCGGCAATATCGGCGTACTTGGGCAAAACTAAACGCCATTCCAAACAGTTCATTTCCACATCCGTGTTTAAGCATGCGCTCAGCGTCGCGGGCGAGAGCCTCATGGCCAAATGAAGGTTGAAAGTCTTGCTTTTTTCATCCAGTTGCTGCCACATGTCCTCGAGCTGAATAACATCAATGATGTGCCTAGTTCTTGCGGCAACATCCAGCCTTAGCAATGACCTGCTGATATCGTCATCGTGCTTGATGAGTGATGCAATTTCATCCTCGGTAATAGCCAATAGTCGTTTGAACAGCTGTGTTCTTTCCATAAATTTCTCCAACTAGGTGTGAAAGCGGCGGACCAGGGCCGGATGACCCCAAGTCCGCAACTCCGGTTAGGCCATCTGCGCATCAGCAATTTCAGGACTAAGGTCACTGCCAGCCGCGTCCGCTAAGTTGTTGGCGACCGTTTTCGCTGTTCGCCATCGATAGCGCTCGTACCAAACAACAATTTCATTGCTCGCTTGTGCGATCGCCTCCAGGGCATATGGATCTGTGATGGCGGATATGGCATTGATGTCCACATTCAAAATACTGGGATCAGTCAAACCCAAATCCTGTGCCCTGGCAATGTGCTTGGTTAACGTTTCCGTCCAATCGCTACATGCATGACGCATCCAGGCAATGTGTCGCCGTCGATTCAAAAGATCTGTCAACTCCTTCATTGCAGGCTCCGTCAGATTGAATCCTTCAAGCAGATCTGCTGAGTACTTGATCAATGCAAAAAGATCCGCATGCACATCTGCCAAAGTCACCAAGACGTGGGTACATTCAACGGCGCGGCGGTGTATACCCAAAGGACGTCCCCCATTGCGCGCAGTGGCTACAGCTTCATCCAACGCTGCGATCGGCAGATCGAAGTTTCCATTACTGCTGAAGTACTTGCCATCGGTGATGCCCAATTGCTTTTTGAGTTGGGCCAGCTTGGGAAGCTGCGTCTCAAACTGTGAAGTAAAGAGCACCACCGTGGCTTTGCCATAGGGGCCAAGCAATGTTTTATGCATGGCTAGGCCTCATCGACTTCTGGCATATCCATCTCAATGACCGCTGTCTCCTTGTACTTCATGGGCTTGGCCAGTTGGCGCACCATCTCCTGGCGAAAGCCCTCGGGCTGGCTCTCATCCATGGATAACTTGCGCTTGAAGTTGCGCAGTCCCCGCTCCAGCACATAGGGGTCATTGGGCAGGTCTTTGCCAATAAAGCGCAGCAAGTTGTCCTCATAGCTGCGGCCCAGGTCATTGGCGTTGATCATCTTGTACTCAGCATCGCCCACGTGGTGTGCCACAAACACGCAAAACTCTGAGACCTTGGCGTCACTGATCTTTTCGATCTCATGGGCTACAACCGCGCCTTCGTAGGTAAAGGACTGCTTGGAGGCCTGGCCCACTAGGGTGAAATATTCACGCATGAGTTCCATGCGTTCTTTGCTGTTTTTCTCACCACCTTTTTTGGCCAACTGGTTGGCCTCGGTGTCCTGGATTTGCGTGACGCCACCCCTGCGGCTGATGTAGGCCGGTAACTCATGCGCCGGGAGGTTCTCCTGGCGGGCGATCTCCAAGACCTTGGCATAGCGGCTTGAAGCCACCTTGTCCTGGCGCACTACAAAGCGAACCACCGCAGCCATGGGCGTCACATTGGTCTGCAGCTTGATGTCGTGGTTGTCTTTGAGGTCTTTGCGAATGGCAGCCACGATCTTTACCGCCTGCTCGTTTTCCTCGATGCGCAGGGCCAGGTTGTAGATCGAAGCCAATAGTTCATACAGCGCCTGGTGCCCGCGCTGCACCACCTCTGTTTCGTATTTGATGCCCAGCTCAAACAATTCTGAGCTTTCCTTCATGAACTTTTCTACCTCAACCTGCTCCCGGGTCTTGGCAGTAGTTCGCACCGTTTTGGTGCTTTTGCTGCTGGTGACCACGAAGTCGCCGAGGTCAAAGGAGTCTAGGTCGATCTGGGGTGCGGAGTTGGCCAGTGCTGGCAGATTGCCGCCATTGGGCAGCTGAGGGGTGGAGCCTTGACGGATGGCGCCGTTGGACATTTGCATGATGTGTTCCTTGGGTAAGTGGTCAGCAGCGACATTGCTGCTGAGTGGGAGACTAAAAGCCTTACGTGTTAAGTGACACGCCATGGTTTCTTGCTTAACATTTTTTTTCACGTTGGAGATTTTTCGGTGAAAAAAATGACAAGGAGACCGGCATGCACCCCCCTACCCTGGCTACGCACGCGCTTGAGAACTTCAACACCAGCCTGTACTTTTGGTGGCTGGCCATGCTGCGTTGCAGCAAGGACTACTGGTGGATTTGCAGGCAAGGCGGCAGGTGCGAAGACGCGCGGCTAGTCCGCATTTGGGAGCTGTTTGGCGACATATATACCGCTGGCAGCGTTCTGCCTTGGTGGCAGACCAGGGGGACTAACCTCTTTGATTCACCACAGGTGGAGATGGAATTTGTGACCCGCCTGATCGGTCAATTGGTGCTCGTAACGGACAAAACCCTAGCCAAGGCCATGCCGGACATGCTGTGCCTAGCCATACCCAAGCAAATGACATCGCAAGACCTGCTGCTGACCATTGCACAAGCCTGGGATTTAGCCCGCGTGCGCGGTGAGCACTACAACAAGGGTGCTCCATTCAATCTCAGTTCCGTGGCCAATAAAAGTGCAGCGCTGGTGATCAGTGCCTATCGCCTTAGCCTGCTGCAGGTGGCCGTGGATCATGCGGTACGTGGCGATGAGATGTACCAATGGGGCAGCTATGAAATGGGTCTTCACCTAGGCGTTTCTCCAAAAAGCAAGCCGCGCAATCGGGATACCTTGGCCAGTGCTCGAAAGAAGCAGGCCAATATCCGCACCATCTACAGCCAGCACAAAAAGGCAGCGGCGGACTTGATCGCCAATGTAGAGATCGGCATATTCCCCTGCAAAGATCCAGTGCCCCATGTGCGGCGATGGACTGATTGGCAACAGCGCGAACTTGACCATGCGGTGCAATCTGGCGCCTGGCAAAACGCCGCCTGGTTGCAAAGGGAGCATGCATTCATGCTGCCCCAAAGCAGCTTTTGGCAGGACGGCGCAGATAGGCTAACAGCGCGGGAGCAGGCCATGGGCATGATCGATGACTTTTCTCAGTTGCGGATGCCATTTTTGGAGCCCAAGCGCAAACGAAAGCGAAAGCCAAAGGTAAATTTATCGCTGGCTGAATAATTGCGCGGCCCCGGGAATTGGCAGAAACCTATGAATACTTTCTTAGCTATGCCTGCCTGGCGTGTGGCCAATGCTTAGAAATTTCCCCCGAAATTCACCCACAAACCCCTGCATTTCGGCGGTTTTATGCTGTTTTGTCGGGATTTTTTGCCACTTTCCACGGCGTTTTTGCTCCGATTTACAGGTGGCTAGTCAAAGCACAGCGGGCTAAATACTTGTATGAGACTGAGCGAAATCACCGGCCCCAAGACACCTGATCAACTGCGCATGGATACCCTGCGGGCCACGCAAAAGCGCGCCAGTAATGCGGTCAAGATGGAGCGCAATCGCCAGAAGGTTCAAAGTGCGCAAAAGGCGATTCAACAACTTCGCGCCCCCAAGCTCACCACCCTGGAGCCCATCAAGCCCATGGGTTCGCACTAAACCGGCTCAATCATCCTGCTCTGCCCACCAGGCTTCGGTATAGGTAGCCGCCCTGCCCTCGTAATAGGCCTTGGCATAGGCTTCCTCCTGCTTGATCCATTCCTCGTGGGCTTTTTCATAGGCCGCAGCATCTAGGCTTTTGGGCTCGTAGCGCAGGTGCTCCTTGGGGCTGAGGCTCCAGTAGGGATTGCCTGTCTCCTTTTGCATGCGGTCTTCGATCAGCCACTTCAAGTCTGCACCCAAGCGGCGTTTGAAAAAGATGGCGTCATGGACATTGGCCAGGGGCACTCGATCGTGCTCAGCTGCCACTTGGCGCACCACGTCCATGACCTGCGTCTCTCCATGCTGGTAAAGATAGGCCACCACCTTGGCTCTGGCTGGTCTGCCACTGGCGCCTGTCAGCAGGGAATCTTGTAGAAGTTGCGGCTCATGGCGCTGGACTAGATCTACCAGGTAGTCATCTAGCGTGTTTTGCTCCCGGATGAATGCCTGGACGCTGGAGTCATTTAGGAATCTGTCCCTGTCCTCGGTGTTTTTGAGGATATGGACCAAAGCCGGGTTGGTCCACTGTCCTGCCTGGTTTTGCCAGCCACGGCTGTGTGCTCGGGCGCCAAAGCTGATGGCGGTAAAGGCCTGCTTGAGCAGTTTGTTCTGCAATTCGGCCTGGGTTTTATCCACATTGGCAAAGGTAAAGGCCCGCACCGTGCGCATGAAGTCGGCCTTGTCCTCCAGGTAGGTCAGGGTTGTGGGGAAGACTTTGCGTATGTCTTGGTTTATGCCAAGGTGGGCTATGCAGTGGCGGGCCCAGCCCATTTTCCAGGCCACTACGCTGCTTCGGATGTCGTACTCAAAGCAATTGCCCAGCATGGCGCGGCGCAACTCCCTGTTGACGCTTTGCACGCTGATGCCCTCGTAGTACATGCGTCCAAACTCACTGGGTTTTTTGCGCTGGTAAAACACCCCCTTGGTGAGATTTGCCACGGTCAGAATGATCTTAGCCTGGCGCAGGTACAGGGCTTTGCGCGCCGAATTGATCAAGGTGGCCTGGGTGCTGAGCCACAGCATGTAGGCCTTGACTGACGGTATATCCACTGGCACTGGGTCAAAGACCGCACGGGTTTGCGCCTGCGTCCAGTCAAAGCGGTAGTCGGGATACAGCATGTCAAAGAGGCGGTAGTTGGCCTGGGCGTCGCCATCTAGGTACTGGTCAATGTCGCTGTCCGTTTGGGCCGTGCGCATGGCATGTTCGATGTTGGCCAGGCCGTTGGTCATGGCCGCCAGGTGGGTCAGGCGCACCTCGGAGACTGCGCCGGTCAGGTTAGAGCCCAGGGTCACGGCCTGAACCAGTTCCAAGTTTTGCGATTTGAGCCAGGCATGCAGTCGAATGCGATTGGGTCCTATCTGGCCTCCCTGTGCGGCCAATTGTTTCAGGGGTAATGAGTACAGGTTGAGCTTGCGCTGTAGGGGTGTTTGCCCCCGCTGCAGGGCATCAAAAATCATCTGCTCTAGGGCGCTGACGTATTTATCCAGGTAGCGACTGGCTGCACCAGCGGGTTTGGGAAACGCTTGGCTCAGCCTTTGGTAGATCGATTTATGCGGTGTTATGGTGATCATGGGGCGTCCTTTGGCGCAGCCTGAAAATCATGCTTTTTCCTTTTATTTAGCTTCTTTCTACAGATTTCGCCTCGGGAAAAAGTGCACACCCTTATAGTAGTAAGTCCAGGTGCAAATGGGAATACCCAGATGCCCGTGGGGTATCCAAAAGGATGCCGTAGGCAGCCAATTCCTTGCCAAGCACACTTGCCACTGCGTTGTAAATTGGCACCGATTACGGGTGCTAGGACAGTTGATTGCAGGGTTATTGCCGCCAAGTTCATTCAAATGACGTGCACGAACCACACAATGAGCCTAAATACCACCAACAAGGCCCAACGTGTTCGAACGCTTTACTAAAACCAGTGCACTGGAGTCGGCACAAAAAACAGCGGCAAGCCTCATGTCCGAACGGGGCGAGGCTAATGCGCGCGGGGTGGCGGGCAAGCTGGTCAATCAATTCAAACTCCTGGACAAGACCGAGCAACTGAAGTTTTTTGAATTTCTGGCCAAACAGTTCAGTCCCGATCCAGGTGCCGTGCTGGACGCCGCACAGCGCTACTCAGAAACAGCCGATGATGAGAGCCTTATCCACCTCTTCAAGACCGTGGAGCCTCCACGCCAAGAACTACTGCGGCGGCTTAACCGAGCACCTGACGGTACGCAAACCATAGTGCGTATGCGTGAGCGATTGCTTGAACATGCCAAAACCAAGCCAGGGCTAAAAGCGGTGGACGCGGACATGCAGCATTTGCTAGGTTCTTGGTTCAACCCTGGGTTCTTGGAGCTGCATGAAATCACCTGGTCCTCCCCTGCGCAACTGCTGGAGAAAATAATTCACCATGAGTCCGTGCACGCCATTGACGGCTGGGATGATTTGCGTCGCAGACTGCAGCCAGATCGTAGGTGTTATGCCTTTTTTCATCCCCAGTTACCTGGTGAGCCGCTAATCTTTGTGGAAGTTGCATTGGTCACTGGTATCGCCAAGGAAGTGGGACCTTTGCTGGATAAGAAGTCTGAGGCCTTGGACGCAAAGAAGTTCAAGACCGCCATTTTCTACTCCATCAGCAACTGCCAGCCCGGTCTAAAGGGCGTGAATTTGGGCAACTTTTTGATCAAGCGGGTCGCAGAGAAAATCATTCAAGAAATTCCCAGCGTAAAGACCTTTTGTACGTTATCGCCGGTGCCAGGGTTTAATCGATGGCTAGACGCCCTGCCCGCATCATTAAGCGCGGAGCAATTGGCCGATAAAAAAGACAAATTTGCCGCTGCTGTAAAACAACTTATGCCAGGGGGCGAGACATGGAGCAAGCGCGCCACTGCGGGATGGCAACCCTCCACTGCAACTGCCGAGGAAAAGACCGCGCTCATGCGCTTGTGCTTTGTCTACCTGTCCAAGCATGTACACAGCAAGGTGGGGGACTCGGTGGCTAAGTTTCATTTAGCCAACGGCGCAGAATTACACAATATCAATTGGGCTGCCGATTTGTCAAAAAAAGGCATTGCACAGTCCAGCGCCATCATGGTTAACTACCTGTATGAGCTCGATGACATTGAGCCCAACCACGAGAAGTTTTTGAAGAAAACTGTGGTGTATTCAAAAAGTTTAAATCGACTATTTTGATCAGAAACTTTAGGCTGCTTAAGGTTACAAACCTGTAATCCATTGTTGCATAAATCTGCACACCCTTATAGTACAAAGGTCAGGTGCAAATGGGAATACCCAGATGACATGCCGGTGATCCCAAAGGATGCCGTAGGCAGCCAAGTCCTTGTCCTTGGCATGCTCTTCATCCCGGGCTAAATACTTGATGCAAACATTCCAAGCCAGTGTGCGCGTGCGTGTAGATGGACGCAGCCAAATAGTTCAAACCCAGATACGTGCCCCCAACTCCAATGACGCACGCTGGTTGCTATGGGCGCAGTTCGGTTTTCACAGCATCACCAGCGGTCCTAGCCTGGTCAAGCAGTAATTCCTGGCGCCCTACCAATGTCTAGTCAATACTCACTGGGCAACATCGTGACCCAGTGATCACCGTCCCAGCAGGCGTAGAGCGTGATCTCCCTAATGGGAAAGTCTGTGTAGGGAATCATTTGACGGGCGTGCTCCTTGCCATTGCCGTCTTCATAGACCATGACCGCTGCCCTGCCCTGCACCACGACCCTGACCAGTACGAACCAGTCATCAGTGCCGATTTCGTCTAAGTGGCTGGCAACGGCATCCATGATCCACCAGCACTGTGCTCGCTCGCTTAGGTATCGGGTGCCATCGGTCAACAGGTGCCTGCGTCCAATGCGGTGATATTCCAGGGTGCCGGTAAATTGAGCCAGGCTGCTGTGATCTAAGCCCAGCGCTGCCAATTGGTCTTGTGTTTTCATGTGCTGCAGGTGTTGTTGTACACATGCAGTGTTATTTCAGATACCCTAAAGGACAACCGGTAACCCGGCCATTTGGCGGGTTTCTGGTGGCTACTTCCTATTACTGATCGACGGGCCCAGCAAAGTACCAGCGGCGGTTATGGCCCGCGCGGGTGCAAAACATCTTGATCTTTTGCCCACGAAAAACCGCCAAATGCCCTTGCCTGTCCGCAGGGACCTGATACTCCAAATGCTCACCCACCAACCACAGGCCATAGTGCTGCGGCGTCCCGTCAAACTCGATGAACCCTCGGCGCTTTAGTTCCGCCTCCAGCGCATAGCGGGCTCGGTCGCATTCATCTGTCCAACCACTCCTACGGGCCAGTACGCCCAGGTGGCGATTGATCGGGTCGTTGGCTGCCCAGTGTTTGGGCTCTTTGACTATTTCTAGCATGTGTAACTCCTTGGCAGATTCCCAGTCCAGAACAGGACTTTGTAGGGGGATCATGCCCAGCGCAAGGCTCACAGCGTGAGCTAGATCAGGGATTTTTGATCCTCCTCAAACAAGAACCTCATGTAAAGCCTGAGGTTTGGGCGGTCTGGGCCAAATTCACTGGTTTTGCAACGCCAGCCCCGCAGCACAGCCCAAAAATCAGCGCTAAAACCGCTCAAATTTGGGTCAGATGCAAGGCCCGAATACGCTGGGTGCTGGCACCAGTGATCGCCGCTTAAACGAGTGTTTTGGACGCGAACAGGCCGTGCGCACTGAAAGAGTGCCCTGCCCGCCAAGAAATATATGAAAAGTCGCAATTTCCATGATTTCAGCAAGAAGTCGTTGATTTCATTGATGAAAAAAACCACAAAAAAGTTATCCACAGCCACCGCATTTTTGGCTGCTTAGGCCCGGTAACCCGCCAATTTGGCGGGTTTCAGGTTGTCCAGATAAATATGTGAAAACACAATGCATTCATTGCAAACACAATATTTAGAGGACACACGCTATGGCCCAGGCTAGAACACTAAGCGCAGCAGAGTTTGAGCAACTGCTGGCCCACATTGACACGCGCAAATACGCAGTGCGCAACCGCTGCATGATGCTGCTCACACACTGGGCCGGCCTCAGAATTGGCGAAGTGGCTTGCCTGCGCTGGAGCGATGTAGTCACGCCAGACGGCGCGGTCAAGGCGGAGATTCGACTGCTGCCCGACATGACCAAGGGACGCCACCCGCGCACGGTTTTCATCAACGGTAGGCTGCGTGAGGAGTTGGAAACCTATGCGGCTATCACCCGTTGCGTGGATCGCAGTTACCCACTTTTTGCCAGCCAGAAAAGCGTGCGGGAGGGATTTAGCGCCAACAGCCTGGCTCAGACCTTCGCCCTGCTGTACGCCGGTGCTGGGCTTGCCGGAGCCAGCAGCCATAGTGGGCGCCGCACTTTTCTAACATCCTTGGCCAACAAGGGAACGGCCATACACATTCTCAAAACCCTGGCCGGACACCGAAATATTGCTACGACCGCCGCCTATCTTTACAGCAGTCCCGCCCAATTGCGGGCGGCGGTGGAGTTGGTTTAAACAGCTGAGCACCAAAGACCATCGACCAATCAAATATCACTTGCATTGGATCATCATTTGGGTGTAAGATTTCAGCATCATCAAGACAAGGGCCGACGCCCTTACCAACCTGCCCCCGGGCAAGGTGGATCGCGAAAGCGGATGCGGCTCCAGTCGGAGCAACCAACCGGGAGATGCGTCGGCCCTCCTTAGATACTCTGGAGGGCTTTTTTTATGTCTGAAACACTCATAGCGGCCGACAAGATCCGGGCCTACAGGGCGACGGACTATCGACTTGGGCATACAGCGCAGGACATCGTGCTAGCCCCAGGTCTTCGGTCTGACCGGCTCTTTGAACTCTTTTCAGCCAATGGCGTCGAATGCGGCGCGTTCCTAACTGCCTACAACCCTCGAGGCAACCAAAAATCCGTTACCGAAAACGAGCAGGCGCACGCCCTACTTGCGACTGCCTTGGCTGAGCGCGGCTTGGATTCGATTGAGGGCTCGGGCAGTGAACCGGGAAGCAACTGGCCAGCCGAGAAGAGCTATTTCGCCTTCGGATTAAGCCGGGACGAGGCTATCGCCTTTGGGCAGCAATTTGATCAAGATGCCGTAGTTTGGGTAGGAGAACACGCTGTTCCAGAGCTTGTCTTGTTACGCTGATTTCATGGTCTGGCCGACCACAAGGGCCAGGGGGAGCTGATCCAGATTGCCGCCCCTGACAAATCGTCGAATGCGGCTAAACAGGAGATAGACATGTCAGAAGTAATACCTTCAAAAGACGGCACAGCAAGAACCATCGAGTGCGTTTTGTCGGCATCCGATAGCTACATTGAAACTTTGAGCTTCCAGGCCATCAATGCACAACCCGGGCTGGTTGAATTAGTGATCAGAACTCAGCTGTTGAGTGCCAAAAACCCAGCGGAAAAGCGGGTCAAATCCAGGACTTGCGTCCCTCTAGCGCAAATTGCCGAGATGAGAAACGCAATAGACCAATTCCTGAAATATGCCGCAAGCTCATCCTATGAGCCTGCTACTTCTTAAAGTCAGTCAAAAGAAGCAACGTTAAAGGCATTCGACATGGACCAAAAAATGAATAATCTGCGCTGCAAGCCCGGCGACCTGGCAGTCGTCATAGACGCCAAATACAAGCGAAACCTCGGAATCATCGTTAAAGTGATCGAAATGGACGATAGGACCGGGCCAGTGCGCTACGCCTTGGAAACCCCCGTCTGGCTTGCTGAGTCGCAAAAGGCCATCACTTGGGTGGTGAATGGTACGCGGTACAGCAGCAATCGGGGGCCGATTCCTGACGCACAACTTCAACCTATACGCGGTGCTCCAAAAGAACAAACTCTTCAGCGCGAGGCAGTTGTCCAGCGACATTGCGGAACCTTCTTACTGCGAGAAGGTCTTAGCCGTATGACGCTCGGTCAGCAAAAGGGATTCTTTAAATCGCTCGAGGAAGGTGGGTTTTTACCTGCCGTCTAAATTTCCAATACTGGTTTGGCCCGCCTAAAGGGCTCAGGGGATTTGTTCCGGATTGTGGCCCTGGCGTATTGCAAAGCCGCTAAACAGGAGAAGAGAAATGATTGATCCATTGATGGGTAGTAGCCCTAGTCTTGCCAACCTAAGGTGCCGAGATGGCGACATAGCTCTGGTAGTCAAAGAATCGCCCATTTGCAGCGCAAATGTTGGCAAATTGGTGCGTGTGCGCGGTCCAGCGAGAATCATTACTACAACGCAGATGCCAGGTTGGCGCATCAAACCGCTTCACAGAAGACTTTGGTATGTTGAAGAGTTAGATGGCAGATTGGTGCGTGAATTGGTAAATTGGAATAGCTGTGTTTTCCACGAAGATGCCTGGCTTTTGCCGATCAGGCCTGAGATTCCCGCCAAGGGCTTAGCAGATACCAAAGGCCGCCTGGTTGGCCGTCTTGCGAGTCTGCCGCAACGGTCTAAGGCGGGACAGCTCGTTGCAGCGGATTGCACTTTTGACTTTGCGCAACTGGATGAAGGAACGCGTTTTTTCGACTGGGAAGATATGCCAATAACTACGGATGCTGAGATGACCTTTGCCACGGCTTGGACACCCATGCCAAGCCCTAGGAACCCATCTGATGTCCGAAACAAGGCTGGGGAACTTACGATGCAGGACTTCGAAAAGCTTTATTTTTGCAAAGCCTTTGCCTGGGCAAACTGGCCCTCGCCCTATGCATTGCAATGCGTCATAGAGGAAAACGCACAATGACTGCATACGATGTGATTGGTGACATACATGGGCACTTTGACAAACTGGTCGCCCTTCTTACCAAGATGGGGTACGTCCGCCAAGGAAACAGTTTCGTACCACCATCTGGCAGGCAGGCCATATTTGTTGGTGACCTGATTGACCGGGGACCTGAACAAGTCAAAGTGCTGCATGCCTTACGCACCATGGTAGATGCAGGCCATGCCCGCGTGGTGATGGGTAACCATGAGTTCAATGCAATAGGGTATGTCACTGAAGATCCGCATGCGGGTACAGGCGAATATCTTCGCCCTAACCGCTTTGATAGCGAAAAAACCATCAAGAATCGGCGACAACACAAGCAATTTCTGGCACAGGTTGGCGAAGGTTCCAGCGAGCACCGCGATTGGGTTTCCTGGTTCAAGACTCTCCCATTGCATCTAGACCTAGGGGGCATCCGTGTCGTACATGCGTGGTGGGACGACGTACTAGTGAACCTGGTGGACAAGCATTACTGGGATACAAACGGTCGCCACATGAGTCAAGATTTTTTGCACAATTGCTTCGGACATGAAAATGCCTGGAAAGTAGCACGGGAGACTTTAACTACTGGCATCGAACATCCGTTACCTGCGGGCAGTTTTGTCACGGATAAGGAAGGCAATAAACACCCCAACCTCAGGGTGGCTGTATGGCGCCACAGTGCAAAAACTATGCATGACGTCGCCATTATTCCGGGGGGATATTTGAATCTGGTTGAGGACCTACCGATTCCCGACCATTTATCCCTTGCCGAAGTAACAGGATCTCCCATCCTCTTCGGGCATTACTGGTTCAGCGGCACGCCAATGATTGAATCGGGAAAAGTCGCCTGTCTGGACTGGTCCGCTGCCGCCAAAGGACCGCTGGTTGCTTACCGTTGGGACGGAGAGACTCAATTGCAAAACGAAAAATTGGTTGCCGCTGGCTAAATCAGCGCGAAACGGATCGTCTGGCCTGCGTCAAAGGCTCGGGTGGATTTATTCTTACTTGCCATACCCGGATATTCATCGAAATGGCTAAATTGGAGAAAAGTATGAACGAAGATAAGAGTTCAATTGATTGGAGCTATCGCCCATCCGGATATTTCTGGGCAAAAGACAGTGGCATTTTTTTAGCATCGGATATCAAGGGTGCGGAGCGAAGAAAATATTACGAGTGGATTCTCGAAAGCGGCGACCAGGAAGCAATAGACGATTTTGTCCTAAAGAGTTCACTTTCCCATCGAGAGCGACGAGCGGCGGGTAGTTTTCATCCGGCATTTATGGGTGGTGAGTACCTACCCGACTGCAAGCCATTACAAGTAGAAATCGCCCGTATTGGCATCGCATCGACAACTAGCGATGTCACTTGCATCTACGCTCGCCTTGAAGGAGGCGTAATCGAATACAACATCGTGGATGAGTACGACGGAGAAACCATCGAAGGACCCAATAGTCGCAGCTCAGAAGTGCCGCTATCGCTTGAAGAAATTATCGATTTCTTCCTAAAGGGATGGGACTTGCTAGGCGTACTGAATGCAAACTTTGAAGACCACGGTAACCCGGCTGACATGGTCAAAGGTTTTGTCTCAGAAGCAAGTTCTAGCTTTTACGCCCAGTTTGGCCAGGCAATTAATGCCCGGATCGACGAGTGGCTTGTGGATCATGAAGTTCTGCCGGAACTGGAGGATGAGGAGGACGGTGAGGACGAATAAGGTTCGGCAACGCCCACGGAAACACCTCAGGGCAGCGTTATTTATGTCCTGAACCCAGCGGCACAGGCTCAGCCTATGAGCCTGGCCGTGTCTAAGCTTGTAGCAAACAAACAAGGAGAGCCTCGATGGAAACCATTCAAACCGATCAAGACGTGGACCAACTGGTTTGGTCCATCATTGCGGTCAGCCGCAACGCACACGACTTTGTAGCTTATTGCCGTCACGCAGTGGACCGGGATGCTGGCCACGACCTGGCTATGCGTCAGGCGCAGCGCTACTGGTTCGACGAACCTGCGCCAGCCCTCTTCCCTAAGGCTGTGGCGCTGCTGGAATCCTTGGCCGAGCAAGGTAACACTACTGCCATGTTCCACTTGGCGCGTTGGTACCGAATGGGCTACGGGGTGGAGGTGAACAGCCAGCTGGGTCTGGATTGGTACCGGCGCGGCATGGAGGCTGGCGATGTGCGCTGCCTAGTTAATGTGGCGCGGAACACGGCACTCACCGACCCGCAGGCGGCTGCGTTGATGTTCCAACAGGCTGTCGACCAGGGCTACCCCAACGCGCATTGCTTTTGGGCAGACTCCGACAAAGAAAACAAAGAACAGCATCTGCGCCTGGCCGCAGAGCAAGGCAGCGCGTATGCAATGTTCACCTACGCCAGCTATCTGCTGAGCGAGCGACCCGCCGACGAGCGAGAGGAACATATGCAGTGGATGCGGCGCGCTGCCGAGGGTGGCGATGGGTCAGCCTGCTTGCGTATGGCCTACGAATTTATGTATCCGCCCAAGGGCGGGAAAGCAGACAACGAGGCAGCAGAGTTATGGCTGCGCAAAGGGGTGCGGCTGGGGGATATGGGTTGCGTAGGCCTTTTGGGCAGGCATTTAATGGGCACCTATGACGACCCCCAGGACGAGGGTCTGATGTATCTGCAGCGAGCCTGCACACTGGGCGACACGATTGCGCAGTCGACCCTGGGTTTTCAGATGCTGTGGTGGGGGAAGACCCAAGAAGACCAAACAATCGG
>CAJBBZ010000006.1 GCA_903951445.1 uncultured beta proteobacterium | reverse complement strand
GGGCAACAGAAGAAATTAGTCGTTTTGTACGTGAAAAATTCTTTGACGACAAGCTCATACGCGCGTGCTGGCCTGAAATAAAGGCTTACGCTTTGGAAGGGGGCACGTTAGAGAAATTGGACGAGGCGGTCCTCTTTAACGATGAAAACAAGTTCTAGGCCCAGGTGCGTATTTCAGCGATGGCGGCCACTGATTTCAATCTGATCGCGGACAGCGTTTCGCTGCGAAGGCGGACAGCATTTCATCGTGATCGCGGACACCGCAGGGGGCGCCCAAGTGACCGGGCCGATGTTAGCGCAGGCGGCTACCGGGGTGGGTAACCGGGTGCCGAATGGCCTGGTTTCGTGCGCCCTGGAGCAGGCTTGTCCACGGCGGCGATCGTCGCTTGCGACGAACGAGCGCCGCGGTGGGCAAGCCGGGTTCAACGTTGCGTTGATGGGCACGAATTTTTGCGCGTAGCGCGTTGTTTGCCTACCGCAGGGATTCACCCTTGAGCGCGATCTTGTGCGCCCGGTGAACGATCCGGTCCATGATGGCGTCGGCAATGGTGGGTTCTTCCAGCCATGTATGCCATTGGGTCACCGGCAACTGGCTGGTGATCAGCGTGGCGCGTGTACCCACACGGTCATCAAGCAGTTCGAGCAGATCGTTTCGCTCCGGCCCGGTAATGGGCGCAATCGCGAGGTCGTCAATCACGATCAGATCGGTGCGCGCGAGCTGGGCCAGGCGCTTGCCAAAGCTGCCGTCGCCATGCGCCACCCGCAACTCCTCAAGGAGACGCGGCGCGCGCGTGTACAGGGCCGAGAAGCCCATACGGGCCGCCTGTTGGGCCAGTGCACAGGCAAGCCATGATTTGCCGCAACCCGTTGCACCCGATATCAGCACGCTGCGTCCATGGCGAAGCCAGTCTCCGCTGGCCAGCGTGGCGATGAGGTTGCGATCCAGACCGCGCGAGGCTCGCCAGTCGATGTCCTCGATGCAGGCGCTGCTGAACTTGAGCTTGGCCGCCTTGAGCAGGCGTTGGAGGCGCTTGCCGTCGCGCCAATCGATCTGGCGTTGCACCAGCAGCGCCAGTCGATCTTCGAAGGCCAGATCACTGGCCACGCCCGTGGTGGCCTGGTCTTGCAGGGCCGCCACCATGCCGTCCAGATGCAGGGCGCGAAGTTGGTCGAGGGTTTGATGATTGAGCATTGGGATGGGTCCTTGTTCGGTGATGATCGGCTTCAGTGGTAGTAGTCCGGGCCGCGCACGTTCTCGTGCAGCGGCAGTGACTTCTGCGCGGGCTGTGCAGTCGCCATCTGCTGGCGATCCAGGCCGCTGGCCAGGATGGAGGCGACGCTGCGGAAATACGGCGCACGGATGGATTGCGCTCGCGCGCATGCGGCCTCCAGTCGCTCGGCGCCATACTGACGCGACAGCCGCATCAAACCCAGGCAGGATCGGTAGCCCTGCTCGGGATGGGGACGGTGTTCCATCTGCCAGCGCACCACGGCAGCAGTGGCTGCGCCGACGCGTTCACCCCAGGCGATGAGCTTGGCCGGGCTCCACTGCATGTGCTCGCGGTGCGAGGCCGGCATGTGCTCGGCCAGCGTGGTGAAGTGGCCCTTGCGTGCGCTGTACGCGTGCGCGGCCACGCGCTGGCCACCGGAAATCACCTCCACCGTGGCGGCGGTGATACGGGCATCGAGCTGGCTGCGCACCAGGCGGTGAGGCACGCTGTAGTAGTGGTCGTCGACTTCAACGTGGTAGTCGATGTTCACGCGCACGCGCTTGAACCGCGCCACCTGCATGGGGTTGGCTGGCAGGGGCTTGAGTGCCGGCTTGTCCAACTCCTCGAAGGCGCTCAGTCGGTTGCCGGGCAACTTCTTGAAGGGCCGTGCGTTATGGTGGACCAACAGTTGGGCGATCGCCCGGTTGAGCTCACCCAGGCTGAAGAAGCGCTGATTGCGCAGGCGCGCCAGAATCCAGCGCTCCACGACGAGCACGCCGTTCTCGACCTTGGGCTTGTCACGCGGGTGCGCCGGGCGCGCTGGCAGCACCGCCGTGGCGTAGTGCTCGCAAAGCTCCTGCAGCAGCCGGTGGGTGCCGGGCTCGTAGCGGTCGGGGTTGGCGATCAGCGCACGCGGCTGGTCAGGCACCAGCAAGCGCGGAACACCCCCGTAGAAGTCCAGCGCCGCGATGATGGAGCCTACCCAGTCCTGCGCCGTCTGGGTGCGCGTGGCGCACGCATAGGTGTAGTTGGAGGCGCCCAGCACCGCCACGAAGATCTGTGCCTTGGTGATCTCCCCCGTGGCGGCGTCCACGATAGGCATGGTCTGCCCGGCGTAGTCCAGAAACACCTTCTCGCCGGCCACATGCGTCTGGCGCATCGAGCGCTTGAGCGTCTTGGCCCAGGCGGCGTATTTGACGCAGAACGAGGTGTACTTGTAGGCTACCCCCTGGTGCTGTTGCTGGTACTCCTCCCACAGCAATTGCAGCGTGACGCCGGGGCGTTTGAGCTCGAGGTGAATCCAGTTGTAGTCGGGTTCGAGTTGGCTCGAACTTCGAGCCACCGCCGGGCGGTACAGCCGCCGCTGCAGTTCCTCATCCGTCAAACCCTGGGCGCTTGGCCAGTCCACGCCGGCGGCGCGCGCATAGCTGGCGATCTCGGAGACGGTGGTTTTAGAAATGTTCAGCGCCTGGCCGATTTGCCTTGTGCTGAGCGTGGCTTCGTGAAGAAGCTGAAGTGCATGTCTGAGTTTGCTCATGTTGACCCTTGGTGTTGGCATCGCCCGCTCCGGTTGAAAAAACCGGGAAGCGTATGCCTGTTAAGGTCACCTGAGCCCCCATCCGGGGTGTCCGCCTTCAGCTTGAAATCGTGTCCGCCTTCAGACTGAAACGCTGTCCGCCGTGGCCTGAAATACGCACCAGGCCTGGCCCGCCTTCCCGGACCGGACAAAGGGCTGAGGGGATTTGTTCCAGATTGCTGCCCTCGACAAACGTCAAACGCAGCTAAACAGGAGAATGACGTTGTCTTCATCACTTCACGCCGTGCGGCCCGCTAGCTTGTCACCCGGTTACTTTGAGCAGGCCTCGGTAGAGCTCTTCAACACTTTACGGGTGCAGGCCAGT
>CAJBBZ010000005.1 GCA_903951445.1 uncultured beta proteobacterium | reverse complement strand
CGACGATCCTTGGATGGGCGTGAACCGCCGCTATCCCCAAAGCACGCGCATGTTTGGCAAGATCACCAACATTGCCGACTACGGCGCGTTTGTGGAACTCGAGCCAGGCATCGAAGGCTTGGTGCACGTGTCTGAAATGGACTGGACCAACAAGAACATTGCACCTTCCAAAATCGTTGCATTGGGCGACGAAGTTGAAGTCATGGTCTTGGAGATCGACGAAGACAAACGCCGCATTTCCTTGGGCATGAAGCAGTGCCGCGCCAACCCCTGGCAAGAATTCGCCCAAGACACCAAGCGTGGCGACCGCGTCAAAGGCCCGATCAAATCCATCACCGACTTCGGCGTGTTTGTGGGCTTGGCCGCAGGCATCGACGGCTTGGTGCATTTGTCTGACCTGTCTTGGAACGAAACCGGCGAAGCCGCTGTGCGCAACTTCAAGAAGGGCCAAGAAGTTGAAGCCCTGGTGTTGGCCGTGGACGTCGAGCGCGAGCGCATCTCCTTGGGCATCAAGCAGTTGGACGCCGACCCCTTCACCACCTTTGCCGCCATCAACGACAAAGGCCAAGTGGTCACCGGCAAGGTCAAGACCGTCGACGCCAAAGGCGCCGAGATCGACCTGGGCGAAGACATCATTGGCTACCTGCGGGTGAGCGAGATTTCGCGCGACCGCATTGAAGACGCCCGCAGCGTCCTCAAAGAGGGCGACGAAGTCACCGCCGTGGTGGTCAACGTCGACCGCAAAACCCGCAACATCCAACTGTCCATCAAGGCCAAGGATGCGGCGGACCAAGCCGACGCGATGCAAAACCTCAGCCAGCAGTCCTCGCGCGAAAACGCGGGCACCACCAGCTTGGGTGCTTTGTTGCGCGCCAAGCTCGACAACAACTGAGTTTGAAGATGGGGCACTGCCCCCATTTCCTGGCCAACAGCCAGGGGGTGGGTGCAGCGGCCCCAACGCCCTTGGCATTGGATTGATTTTTGCTGTATCAGACCCATGACACGTTCCGATTTGGTTGAAGCCCTGGCTGAGCGATTCGGTCAACTGACCCACCGCGACGCCGAGTTTGCCGTCAAAGCCCTGCTGGAAGCCATGAGCGACGCCCTGGCGCGCGGGCACCGCATTGAACTGCGCGGTTTTGGCAGTTTCACCATCAGCCACCGCCCTCCCCGCATGGGTCGCAACCCACGCTCGGGCGAACAAGTGGCCATTCCCGAAAAACGCGTGCCCCACTTCAAACCAGGCAAAGCCTTGCGCGAAGAAGTGGACCAAGGCACCCCCAAGTTGCTTGAGCAACCACCCTCTTGACGTGGCCGCCTTGCGCCCATCGCTCTAGAATCTTCAAGCCCCTGAGGAACCAACTTGAAGAAACTTATCGGGCTGCTTCAGTGGACGCTGAAAGCAGCCATTTTTTTCACCCTGTTTGCCTTCGCGCTGAACAACCAGCACGATGTGCCGGTGCATTTCTTTTTTGGCCACCAATGGATGGCCCCCCAGGTGCTGGTGCTGCTGGCGGTGTTTGTCCTCGGCTTGGTCTTGGGTGTGTTGCTGATGGTGCCCAAATGGTGGCGCGAGCACCGCCAAGTGCGACGCGCGCGCTCGGCCCCTCCCATCCCAGACAAGCCCGCCAGCAAAACCCCCAACGAGATCGAAGCGCATGGAGTTTGACCAAGGCTGGATCTTGCTGGGCCTGCCCATCGCCTTTGCCCTGGGTTGGTTGGCGTCGCGCTTTGACCTGCGCCAGTTGAGGCTCGACAACCAACGCACCCCCAAAGCCTATTTCAAGGGCCTGAACCATTTGCTCAACGAGCAGCAAGACCAGGCGATTGACGCCTTCATCGAAGCCGTGCAAAGCGACCCCGACACCTCGGAATTGCACTTTGCCCTGGGCAATTTGTTTCGCCGCCGGGGCGAGTACGAGCGCGCTGTGCGGGTGCACCAACATTTGCTGGCCCGCGCCGACCTGAGCCAAAGCGACCGCGACCGCGCCCAACATGCCCTGGCGCTGGACTACCTCAAAGCCGGTTTGCTTGACCGCGCCGAGCAAGCGCTGCGCCTG
>CAJBBZ010000004.1 GCA_903951445.1 uncultured beta proteobacterium | reverse complement strand
CGATCACCACCGCACCTGACTGGGACAAACAAGCATCCAATCCCACAAAGACAAAAGCCACCGCTGGGTAACGGTGGCTTTTACAAGAATGAATCTGGTGGGACGTGCGGGGGTCGAACCCACGACAAACGGATTAAAAGTCCGCTGCTCTACCAACTGAGCTAACGTCCCGTCAATAAGCTTGTGACTTACTGCCAAGCCTTAAATTATAGCCTTGTTTTTTTGACTAAATCTTTGGCGTGGAAAGCTGGTTCATTACCCAGCCTGCCGCACTCATGCCGAAGCTGGCGGTCACGGCAACGCTAGAGCCGTAGCCATGGCAATTGAGGTTGTTATCGGTTTGCCCCTGCACTGTCGCTGGCGCTGCTTGCACTGCTTCAGCGCTAAACACGCAGCTGACATGCATCTTCTTGCCATCACGCGGTGCGCCATGGTATTTGCGCAGGCGGTACCGCACTTTGGCTAGCAATGGGTCGTGGGTGCAGGCACTCAAATCCCCTACGGATACCTGATGGGCCATGCGCTTTCCGCCAGCGGCACCTACAGTAATGAAAAGCTTACGCGTTTGCAGCGCCCAATAGGCCATGGCGGTCTTGGCAAGCACTTGATCGCACGCATCAATAACGGCATCAGCGTCCTGTGGCACCAAAGCCTCCCAATTGTCCGGCGTTACAAATTCGTCAATTTCCTGCACCTGACAAATGGGGTTTATGAGCGCAATACGCTGGGCCATGGCATCAATTTTGGAGACTCCTAGCGTGGTGCTGAGCGCCTGAATTTGTCGATTGATATTGGATTCAGCTACATGGTCCATATCGATGAGTGTTATGCGTTGTATGCCGCTACGCGCTAAAGCCTCCGCGGCCCAGGAGCCAACGCCCCCCAGCCCAACTACCACTACATGCGACCGCCGGATTTCGCCAGCTCCGGCTGCTCCGTATAAGCGATCGAGTCCGCCAAAGCGTCTATCGGCATCCATGGGCTGGCAAGAATCAGGTTCAGCCATGGCGCAGGCGCTTGGAAAATTTAGTAGCGCCGTCTTGCCTACTATTGCTGCTGCTGCTTCATGCGTGCCAGCCGCTCTTTGGCAATATCCGCCGCTTCACTTTGCGGGAAATTAGCCACCAGGTCTTCTAGCGTTTTGCGGGCCAGTGCCACGTCCTTGAGTTCGAGTTGGCAATTAGAAATAGCCAGCCAAGCCTCAGGCACACGCGCATACGAAGGACTGCGCGCAATCATTTTGCGAAAACTGGCGACGGCAGCGGGGTAGTTTTTTAATACAAACTGCGCGTTACCCAGCCAAAACAAGGCCGAGTTACCGTAACCGCTTTGCGGGTATCTGCCCAGAAAATCCGCGAATGTGTTTTGCGCGGCCTCGAACTCGCCACCGCGAAAACTTGCCAACGCTGCATCAAACATACGTTTTTCACCCGCTTCAGCCAAAAATTCGCCACCTTCGTGGCTGACTTTGAAGGGCTCCATGCGCTGCAAGCGCTCTTCCAAGCGTTTGATTTGCTCGGCCTGACGACGCTGCGCCTCATTCATATCCCGACCGAGCTGTTCGCCTTGACCTCGGATCTTGGCGGCCTCGCCGTTGGTCGCTTCCCATTGGTTTTGCAAATCGAGCAAGCCGCGGCGTAGGCTGGCAATTTCCTCAGCCTGTCGCTTCGATTCCTCCAGCAATTTTTGGTCTGTTTCCCGGCGAAGTGCTTCTATTCTCTGACGCAGATCCAAAATCGCGCGGCGCGCCTCGTCGTCGTCGAAAAGGCCTGCCGAGGCGGAGCCCGCGCAAACCAATAAGGCCGTAGCGGCCAGCAGACTACGCAAAGAAAGAACGGGCATGACGATTTTCATGGTTACCGGATCACAATTTCAGCACGGCGATTTTTCTCCATTGCCATTTCGCTATCACCCGTTGCAGCTGGCTTTTCCTTGCCAAAACTCACCGACTCCATTTGCGCGTCTGCTACTCCTAACAAAGACAGCGCTTTACGAACCGCATCCGCACGCTTTTGCCCTAAAGCGAGGTTGTACTCCCGGCCACCGCGTTCATCGGTGTGTCCCTCGATGCTGATGCGTTGGTTTTTGTTCGCCTTCAGATTACGCGCATTGGTTTCGATGATGGCCTGGTACTCCGGGCGGATGGCGAAGCTGTCGAACTCAAAGTAAATCGTGCGAGCATTGGCAGCAGCCAAGGCATCACCGCCCGCGCCAGTGCCTGAACCCGACGTATTTTTTGTACCAGTTGTCGTATCGAGTGTCGCAACGCTAGACTTTTTATCACCAGTAGCCGAGGTAGTTGCCGGGGTCAGGGTTTTCATCGCTGTACTGGCTTGCCCCGACTTATCCTCAACGCTCACGTCGTTCAGCTTAACGGGCGAGTTACAGGCGGCCAAAGCTCCCAACAAGGCCAAAATCACGGTCCACTTATACATAACTAACTCCTTAAAAAAAATAATGGGGCGTCCAACAGGGTTCACTGGGCAATCAAAGGGCCCCAAT
>CAJBBZ010000003.1 GCA_903951445.1 uncultured beta proteobacterium | reverse complement strand
TCGTTTGGCAGTATGGATGCAGATGCGCTTGGAGTGCATCAATCAGAGTTGGCACGGCAGGCAACGCAAGGGATTCGATTGAGTGTGGACAGCGAAGATGCCGTTTGGACGGGTATGGCCCTGACGCTTGCACCATCCAAACAAGGGCAGAGCAGTCCAGCAGACCAATTGACTGCAGTGGGTGTTGCAAGCCTGGGCCAGGCGCTAGGCGAGGTGACAGTGGCGCTTACGCTCTGGCGCCCAACCCAAAAACTCAGCACTGCAGAGGCCATATTGCACCTTGCACGCCCCGCAAAAGAAATGCTGAAAATCACCGTATCTCGCTTTCGGGACGAAACAAAAATAGCGCAGGAGATCGGTTTTCTATCGCCAGCGCAACCAAAAGTTATATTTTTTGCCCCAGCCCATCGCCATATTGTTAATTTCATTCCGCATGGTTTTGATCACATCATGGGCGGTGCGGACCATATTGTTTTTTTGGTGGCTTTGTTTGCCAGTGGCATAAGCCTTCGTCGCTGGGCGGCATTGCTCACTGCATTTACTTTGGCGCATGGCTTGACGTTTGCATTGGCGTCCTTGGCGTGGGTGAATGTGTCAGCCAATCTGGTGGAGCCCGCAATAGCGGCCTCTATTGTCATCGTAGCCGCGCTCCATTTACTTAAATTTCGTATAGCTATTCGCTGGGAATTGGCCCTGGTGTTTTGCTTGGGCCTGGTACACGGGCTTGGATTTGCTTCAGCATTACAGGATGAAAGTGCGGGTGTTGCACTGCTACTTAGCCCTTATCCCCTATGGAGTATTGTGGGATTTAACTTAGGGATTGAGGCCGGTCAAGGTGTCGTGGCCATGTTTTTTTACTTGGCCATCAAGATATGTCGCTTTATTTCTCCTCAAAATAACGACCTTTTGCTGCAAAAATTTGCGGGAATTTGCGCCATCCTGGCAGGCACATTTTGGCTCGTAGAGCGCATTATTTAATATGGCTAAGTTGCGGTCGCCCCCAATGGCTCATCCCCATTGGCCGGCTTCCTCGGTCTGCACTTAAGCACGGCGCCGAGGCTGCCTTCGTGGTTTGAGCACTCACTTATTGGCCTGCCTCAGCCCAACAAGGCATCTACATCCGCCACCGGCACTTGCCGCCCGGTGTGTGCACTTTCCAGCACCGCCAGCGCCACCGCCAGGGACTTGGCGCCGGCGACGCCATCGGCCATTTCGTGCGCTTCACACCGGATGGCGCGGTGCATTTCCTGTAAGCACACTTCATACAAATTAGCGCGCTGGACCGGTAGTACTTCGCTGCCGCGCTCGCTGCTGAGCACCAAGTCGCCGCTGGGCTGCTGGCTCATCATGCCGTTGCCGTGCAGGCTGGCGCGGGTGCCGTGCAGCTCTAGGCCGGTGGCGGCGTAGGGCGTGTTAAAGCCCTGGTGGCTGGAGGCGGTGATGCCGCTGGCAAAGCGCCAGACGGACATGGCGTTGTCCTCCAGGCCCTGGGCCATGCCGCTGTTGGACACCATGGCGCAGACTTCTACCGGGTATTCGCCCAGCAAAAACGCCAGCGAATCGGCGTTGTGGACCACGATGTCTAGCACCACGCCGCCGCCTGCGGCGGAATTGTCCAGGCGCCAGCCTTGCAAATGTGCGGGTAAATACACCGAGTGCTGCATGCGCGCCGCCACCACTTTGCCCAAGGTACCGGCGCGCAGGTGTTCGCGCATGGTGCGGTGCGGGCCGTTGTGGCGCAAATGGTGGTTGGTGCCCATGACCACGCCGGCATCGCGGCAGGCCCGCACCATACGGATGGCGGCGTCCAGGCTGGTGGCCAGGGGTTTTTCGCACAGTACATGGCAGCCTTGCGCTGCGGCAAACAAGGTAGAAGCCTCGTGTTTTTCATTGGTGCTGGAGATGTACACCGCGTCCACGCCCAGGGCGGGGTAGGCTTTTTCATCCGTTAGGGCGTGGGCTATGCCGTGCTGGGCGGCAAAGGCTTTGGACCGTTGCAGGTCGCCCGAGACCACGGCCACCACCTCGTCACCTACCGCCCGGATAGCGCCCACCATCCATTCGCCAGCAATCGTACTGGCACCGACCAAAACCCAGCGCATAGTGTTTCTCCTAGTAGAAAAATGCCATGATAACGTTTACATTTGGGTTTGTATCCCATGAAAACCCCTAAAGTCACCACCCAAACCCTTGCCCAGGCCACCGGTTTGTCGCTGGCCACGGTGTCTCGGGCACTGGCTGGCAGTCCCCAGGTGCTGCCGGGTACGCGGGCGCGGGTGCTGGAAGCGGCCAAGGCCCTGCACTTTGTGCGCGACCGGGCGGCGGTGCGGCTCAAAACCGGCAAAACCCATGTGCTGGCTTTTTTGGTAAACCGCTCAGACGCCAACCAACCGGCCTTTAAGGACTTGATGCTGGGTATCAGCGACGCCTTGCAGGACACGGATTACCACCTCATCGTCATGCCCGAAGGCACCGACGGCAACGGCATGAAGGCTTTGCGCTATGTGGTGGAAAACAAGTTGGCCGACGGCGTGGTGATTACCCACACGCAGCCCGACGATGCGCGGGTGCGCTATCTGCAGCAAGCGCCACTGCCCTTTGTGACGCATGGCCGCACCCGCATCACCCCCGAACACGCTTATGTCGATTTCGCCAACGAGCGCTATGCCTTTGACGCTGTGCAAGCGCTGCACGCCCAAGGCAGAAGGCGTTTGGCGATTTTGCTACCCGAAGCTGGGGGCACTTTTTGGACTTATTTGGCCAGCGGCTTTAGCGAGGCTTGCGCTACCTTGGGTCTGGAAGGCGTGGTCATTCAGGATATGGACCTAGACCAAAGCCCGGAAAAAATATACCAATGGACACGCACGCATGCGCGCAGTTTTGACGGCCTGGTGCTCACCCGCGAAGCGCCAGTGATCGCGCTAACCACGGCGGTGCTCGATGCCGGTTTGCGCCTGCGCCAGGACCTGGACTTGGTGGTCAAGTACAGCAGTCATTTGCCGCGCTATGTGCGCCAGCCATTGCTGGGCTGTTTTGAAGATATTTATCTGACCGGCACCTCGCTGGGCACCAGTCTTTTGCACCAGATGACAGCCCCCGGCGCCGCGCCCCAACACATACTGTTTCAACCGCCACCCATCGAAAGCCTGTATGAACCCGACCCCCGTTGACGCGCAAGACCCCAACGCCCCCCACCTGGAAACGATCCGCCAGACCAAGCGCACATTGCGTGCCGCTATGCCGGATTTGAAGCAGCGCTTTGCCACTTTGACGGCGCACATCGAGTCGCAAGTGCAAGCGATTGAGGCTGAGCGGGCTGCAGGTATTTCACCCGTGCCCACCATCAACGGCGCAGACTTGGACACCCTGGACAGCGCCACCTTAGACCGCGTGCGCCAGCGCGGTTGCGTGGTGGTGCGCGGTGTCTTCGGGCAAGACCGGGTGCAGGCCTGGAACGCGGAATTGGCTGATTACCTGGACCGCAATAGGTACCTGGAAAAAGAGGTGAGCAAACGCGGTATCGACAAGTATTTCAGCAGCTTGGCCAGCGGGCGTCCCCAAATTTTTGGTGTTTATTGGTCGCGCCCACAAATGGATGCGCGCCAGTCGCCGGAGCTGGCGCGCGTGCGCCGCTGGCTCAATCGCTTGTGGAAGTTTGAGCATGCGGGCAAGCAGGTGTTCAACCCCGATTTGGAATGCACGTATTCGGATCGCGTACGCCAGCGCCAGCCCGGCGATAAGACCTTGGGCTTGTCGCCGCATACCGACGGCGGCTCGATTGAGCGTTGGATAGACCCCGGTTACCAGCAGGTTTACCGCCATGTGTTTGGTGGTAATGTGCGCGAGTACAACGCGTTTGACGCGGCTTTTCGCACCGAGACGCACGAGATTCCTTCGCCTGCGGTGTGCCGCATGTTTCGCACCTTCCAGGGCTGGACGGCGCTCACCGCGCAGGGCCCGGGCGACGGTACTTTGCGCGTAGCACCTATTGCAGACGCCATGGCCTGGGTGCTGCTGCGCGCCCTGCAAGACGATGTGCCCGAAGACAGCTTGTGCGGCGCCCGCGCCGGACGCGCGCTGGGGGTCAATGCCGAGTTTCACAGCCTGATATTGCGCGCCTACGGCCCGATTCCCAAAGTGGAGCAGGGCGATACCGTGTGGTGGCACCCGGATGTGATCCACGGCGTGGAAGACGAACACCTGGGCAGCGGTTCGAGCAATGTGATGTATATCGGCGCTGCGCCCGACTGCGAGAAAAACCGAATCTTTCAGGCGCTGCAAAAACCGTCTTTCGAAGCGGGCTTATCGTCGCCCGACTTTGCGCCGGAAAATTATGAAGTGGACTTCGATGGCCGCTTCACCCCGGCTGATTTGTCGCCGCTGGGATTAAGGCAGATGGGCTTTGCTAGCTGACTGAGTACACGCAGCCGGGCGGTCATAGCCCGGCGCGCTAAGACTTAGTTCAGACGCTCGCCGCTTTGGGCGTCAAACACATGGATTTTGTGGGTGGCCACCGTCATGCGCAAGGCATCGCCTGGCGCGTAGCTGGCGGCACCGGCCATGCGCAAGGTGCATTCGCCCATGGCTGAGCGCACCAGCACATAGCTTTCGGCGCCCGTGGGCTCGACCAGGGTGACATTGCCTTGCAAGGTGCCAGCCTCGCTGACCACCATGTCTTCGGGGCGAATGCCGATGCGCACACGGCGCCCGGCCAAGTCGGGTAAGAACAAGCCGCTGCTGTCCTGCCCCAGGTAAATCTGCCCGTCGCTACCGACTTCGCTCTCGCTCCAGTTGATGGCGGGCGAGCCGATGAACTCAGCAACAAAAGTATTGGCGGGCCGCTCGTACAACTCCATAGGCGTGGCCAGTTGCTGAATGCGCCCATCTTTGAGCACTGCAATACGCGTGCCTAGCGTCATGGCTTCTACCTGATCATGGGTCACGTAAATCGTGGTGACGCCGGTGGCCATGTGCAGCTTCTTTAGCTCGGCGCGCATGTCCACGCGCAGCTTGGCATCCAGATTGGACAGCGGCTCGTCAAACAAAAACAAAGACGGCCTGCGCGCCAGAGCGCGGCCAATGGCGACGCGTTGGCGTTGACCGCCCGAAAGCTGACGCGGCTTGCGTTGTAGCAAATGGCCGATCTGCAAGAGCGCGGCTACCTCATCGACCGCCGCTTTACGTTCGGCTACTGGCACTTTGCGCATCTCTAGGGGAAACGCGATGTTTTCGGCCACCGTCATGTTCGGGTAAAGCGCATAGCTTTGGAACACCATGGCGATGTCGCGGGTGTCGGGCGCTTCTTTGGTGATGTCGCGCGTGCCCAGGTGCAGACTGCCGGTGCTGGGTTCCTCCAAACCGGCCACGATGTTCATGAGCGTACTTTTGCCGCAGCCCGAGGGGCCGACCAGCACCAGAAACTCGCCGTCGGCCAGGTCAAGGTCGATGTTTTGCAGCACCGTGGTGCTGCCAAAGCTTTTGGAAATATCTTTTATCGTGAGCGTTGCCATACCAATCCTTAACCCTTGACCGAGCCCGCCATCAGGCCCCGTACAAAATATTTACCCGAAACCACATACACCACGAGCGTGGGTATGGCAGCGATAAACGCCCCGGCGAAATGCACGTTGTATTCCTTTACGCCAGTGGAGCTGCTCACCAAGTTGTTGAGCGCCACCGTCAGCGGGTAAGACGAAAAGTCGCTAAAGGACGCGCCAAACAAAAAGTCGTTCCAAATATTGGTGAACTGCCAGATCACGTTGACCACGATGATGGGCAAGCTGTTGGGTAGTAACAAGCGCCAGTACAGCACGAAAAACCCAGCGCCATCCATGCGCGCAGATTTGACCAACTCATGCGGAAAAGCGGTGTAAAAGTTGCGGAAAAACAGGGTACCAAAGCCGATGCCATAGACGGTATGTACCAATATCAGCCCCTTGACCGTGCCGGCCAGGCCCAGCTCGCCCAGCAACTTGGCCATAGGGATGAGCACGATTTGGAAGGGGATAAACACCGAAAACAGCAAAGCGCCAAAGATCAGCGTGGCGCCGCGCATCTTGAACTGCGTCAGTACATAGCCGTTGAGCGAACCGATCAGCGTGGAAAACAGCACCGCCGGTATCACCATCAAAAACGAGTTCATGAAATAGGGACGCAAGCCGGTGGGCTGCACGCCGATTTGCGCTTTACTCCAGGCTTGCAGCCAGGGCTCGATGGTGGCATTGAGCGGCAAGCTAATGAGGTTGCCGCCGCGGATTTCGTCTAGCGGTTTGATGGAGTTGACCACCATCACATAAATTGGCAGCAAAAACACCAGCGCCAAAAACGCCAGCACCACATAAAGCAGCACCCGCTGCACAAGGTCGGTCGTGCTGCGGTTCATGATGGCGTCTTTTCCCGCAGCTCGCTGCGCACGTAGGGGATGACGACAATGCTTACTGCTATTAGCATCAAGACCGCGCTGGCAGCGCCCAGCGCCATTTCATTGCGGGTAAAGGTGTACTGATAGACAAATACCGAGGGCAGCCAAGTGGCCCGGCCCGGCCCGCCGCCGGTCAGGGCGATCACCAGGTCATAACTCTTAATCGCCATGTGCGCCAGAATCACGAAAGAAGAAATAAAGCTCGGCCCCAGCTGCGGGATGACGATTCGCCAGTACATATTCCAGCCCTTGGCGCCATCGACGCGGGCGGCGTTCATCACTTCGGTGTCCACCCCACGCAAACCAGCCAAAAACAAGGCCATCACAAAGCCCGAGGTTTGCCACACCGCGGCGATGACCACGCAGTAAATCGCCATGTCGCCGTCTTTGATCCAGTCGAACACAAAATCGGGGAAGCCCATCAAATGCACCGTGCGCTCAAAGCCGATGCTGGGATCCAAAATCCATTTCCATGCGGTGCCGGTCACGATAAAGGACAGCGCCATGGGGTAGAGAAAAATGGAGCGAAAAGCGGTTTCGCCGCGAATCTTCTGGTCGATCAAAATCGCCATCAACATGCCCAGCAAAAGGCTCAGGCCAATGTACAACACCGCGAACACGCCCAGGTTTTTGGCCGATAGCGCAAAGGTGCTCAGGCGAAACAGGCGGTGGTAGGGAATTTCTTCTGCCAGCTCGAACTGCGGCATCAGCGTAGAGGTGGTAAACGAGAGATAAATCGTGAAGGCGATAAAGCCATACACGCATGCGCCGACCAGAACCAAGCTAGGTGTCAGGGTGAGCGCGGGTAACCAGCGATTTTTCATAGCTAAAAAAACAGGGGAGGGGCAAGCCCCTCCCCTTATTTGCATTGCACCAAAGGCGCTTTACTCGGCGGCAGCGACCATGGCCTTCACCGCAGCGGCGCTGTCGAGCTTGCCGTTGAAGTGCTGGGTGATCACGTCATAAAAGCCGTTCTTGACCGAAGCGGGTACCGCGTGGCCATGGGCCATGGAGCCGACCAAAGTGCCTTTGGTGTTGGCTTCTGCCAAGTCTTTCATGCCCTTTTTGCCGCAATCGTCAAACGCTTTGTCCGACACGTCGGTACGTGCAGGCACCGAGCCTTTGACCACGTTGAACGCGCTCTGGAAGGAGGGGTTCATGATGGCGCTGGCCAGCTTGGTTTGTGCTGCTTGTGAGCCAGCGCCCACTTTGAACATACCAAACTGGTCGGCGTTAAAGGACACCATACCTTGAGTGCCAGGAACGCGGAAGCACAGGAAGTCTTTGCCCGGTACTTTCTTGGCATTCAAGAACTCGCCCTTGGCCCAGTCACCCATGATTTGGAAGCCGGCTTTGCCTTCGATAACCATGGCCGATGCCAGGTTCCAGTCGCGGTTGGAGAAGTCTTTGTCCACATACTTGCGCAGGGCAGCCATGCGGTCGAAAGATTTTTTCATGGTGTCCGAACCCAGCGCGGCTTTATCTTTGTTGATAAAGGCTTTGCGGTAGAAATCTACACCGCCGGTAGCCAGCACCACGCCGTCAAACACGGTGGCTTCTTGCCAGGCTTGGCCGCCATGCGCCAGGCCGACAAAACCGGCTTTTTGCACTTTGTCCAGGGCTGCCAGGAATCCGTCAAAGTCGGTAGGCATGGTGGTCACGCCCGCTTTTTCCAATACCGCTTTGTTCGCCCACACCCAGTTGGTGGAGTGGATGTTTACAGGCGCTGCAACCCATTTACCTTGGTATTTGGAGAATTGCTGCAATGCCAGGGGAACGGTTTTGTCCCAGTTTTCTTTTTGTGCCAGGGCGTTGAGGTCACCCAGCGCGCCTTGCTTGGCCCAGTCCTGGATGTCAAAGCCGAGCATTTGCACCGAAGTGGGTGGGTTGCCGGCGGTCACGCGGGCACGCAATGCGGTCATGGCCGCTTCACCACCACCACCGGCGACAGGCATGTCATTCCATTTGACGGCTTGGCTTTCCAAGTCTTTCTTCAGAACACCCAGAGCAGCAGCTTCGCCGCCCGATGTCCACCAATGCAGGACCTCGACAGATTCCTGTGCCAAAACCGGCGAAGCAAGCGCAATGCTCACCAAACCAGCAACAATCGTACGCTTCATGGTTATCTCCTAGTTGATGCTCAACCGTCATGGTGAGGCAATCGTGATGATAACGTTTACATGCAGGTTTTTTCCTACGGATTTTCCCCTAGTTCCATAGAAAGAAACGCATTGGTAACTTTTTGCGCCGCTGCGCAAATGGGGTGAGAACAAGCTCCTGATCAGCAGCCTTAGGGAACCTCTACATGCGTGCAAACCCGTCTTTGCGAGCGCAGCGAAGCAATCCATTTTTGCTTGCCAATCAAGCACTTATGGATCGCCGCG
>CAJBBZ010000002.1 GCA_903951445.1 uncultured beta proteobacterium | reverse complement strand
TTTACGACGTGGCCAAGGCCGTGGTGGACAGCCAGAACTTCGAAAACAAAATGCTCAAAGCCTATATCCGCGACTGGCCAGGGCAGGAAACGGGCGCCAAGCCCGCTAATTAAGGTGTCCCGCCGCTCGGGGATAATCGCCCTATGAGCGGAAACACCTTTGGACACCTATTCGCAGTCACCAACTTTGGTGAATCCCACGGCCCGGCCATCGGGTGCGTGATTGACGGCTGCCCCCCTGGCATGGAATTGAGCGAGGCCGATATTCAGGGTGACCTGGACCGGCGCCGCCCTGGCACCAGCCGCCACGTCACCCAGCGCCAAGAGCCTGACCAAGTACAAATACTCAGCGGCGTGTTTGAGGGCAAAACCACCGGCACCCCGATTGCCCTCTTAATCCAGAACACCGACCAGCGCAGCAAAGACTACGGCAACATACTGGAAACCTTCCGCCCCGGCCACGCAGATTTCACCTACTTTCGCAAATACGGCCTGCGCGACCCGCGCGGCGGCGGGCGCTCATCGGCGCGCATGACAGCGCCCATGGTGGCCGCGGGTGCGGTGGCAAAAAAGTGGCTGCTCGCGCACTGCGGCACCGAGTTTCGCGGCTGCATGACGCAGTTAGGCGACATGCCTATTGGCTTTGAAAGCTGGAAGCATGTGCCGCACAACCCATTTTTTGCGCCGCTGGCCGACGTGCAGGCGCTGGAAGACTATATGGACGCGCTGCGCAAGTCTGGCGACTCCTGTGGCGCGCGCATCCGCGTAACGGCCAGCAATATGCCGGTGGGCCTGGGCCAGCCTTTGTATGACAAGCTAGACGCTGACATCGCCTACGCCATGATGGGTATCAATGCGGTCAAAGGCGTGGAGATTGGCGCGGGTTTCGCCAGTGTGGCGCAGCGCGGCAGCATGCACGGCGATTCGCTGACGCCTAGTGGCTTTGCCAGCAATAACGCCGGTGGCGTCTTGGGCGGCATCAGCACCGGGCAGGATTTGGAAGTCAGTATTGCCATCAAACCCACCAGCTCTATCCTCACCCCGCGCGACACGGTGGATGTGCAAGGCAAGGCGACCCAAGTGGTGACTAAGGGACGCCACGATCCTTGTGTAGGCATACGCGCCACGCCGATTGCCGAGGCCATGCTGGCGCTGGTGGTGATGGAACATGTCTTGCAGCACCGCGCGCAATGCGGCGAGTTGCCCGGCGCTTTGCACAAGCAGCCCGGATAGCGGCTTGCAATTGCCCTTATCGGCCCGACCTCTGATGCTTGCCCCCGAGCCACCCGACCTTTCCCCGGAGCGCCTATGAAAACCGTGATGATTTTGAACGGCCCGAACCTAAACCTATTGGGCACGCGCGAACCGCAGGTCTATGGCAGCCAGACCTTGGCTGACGTGCAAGCTTTGTGCGAGCGCGCCTGTGCGGCCAATGGCTTTGCGCTGGATTTCCGCCAAAGCAACCACGAAGGCGAATTGGTGGATGCCTTGCACGAAGCCGGGCGTCTGGATGCGGCAGGAACTTTGGCGGGCGTGGTGCTCAATGCCGGCGCTTACACACACACCAGTGTGGCCTTGCACGACGCCATTAAAGGCACGGGGGTGACCTTGATAGAGCTGCATATCAGCAATGTGCATGCGCGCGAGGAGTTCCGCCACCATTCCTATATCTCGCCGGTGGCCAAAGCGGTGATGTGCGGATTTGGTGTCAATGGCTACGCGCTGGCGGTGGCCGGGCTGGCTGGGATGCAATAAAGGCACGCTGCATTTTTGCCAGAGAAAAGAATATTTAGTTGGACTTGATGACCCCTGTTTTGTATGTTTCCCACGGCGCGCCGCTGTTTGCCCTAGACCCTGGCGCTTCCGGCGCAGCTTTGCAGGCATTTGCTGAAGGTTTGGAGACCCAGCCGAAGGCAGTGGTCATCATGTCGCCCCATTGGATGCCGCGCAGCCCTACGGTGATGACCAGCGTGCAACCAGCCACTTTGCACGACTTTGGTGGTTTTCCTGAGGCTTTGTACCAATTGCAATACCCAGCGCCCGGTGCGCCTGCGCTGGCGGAGCAGGTAATTCACTTACTGGGCCATGCGGGCATCGCTGCGGCAGGCGATGCGCAGCGGCCTTTGGACCATGGCGCTTGGGTTCCCTTGATGCATATGTTTGCCGATGCGCACGTGCCCGTTGTGCAAGTGGCCTTGCCCCAGCGCGCGGGCCCGCGCGAGGTCTATGACATGGGTGCGGCTTTGCAGCCGCTGCGCGCGCAGGGTGTTTTGCTGATGGGCTCTGGCGGCATGACGCACAACCTGGGCGAGTTTGCCGGGCCG
>CAJBBZ010000001.1 GCA_903951445.1 uncultured beta proteobacterium | reverse complement strand
TCCTGGTATTCATTGACCAGGCCGACCATGGCAATCAGCGGCTGGGACACACGGCCCGAAATCATCTGAAAAGCAATCAGCGCCCCCACAGAAAGCGTTTGGTCAAACACCTGCTGCGCGCCGATCACAATAATGACTACCGGCAGCAGCTTACCTAGGAAGTCGGTGATCGCATTACCCGTCTGGGATACGCGCCCCACGCGGTAATGCATGGTAATGGCCTCAGCCGAACGCTGGTCCCAAACGCGGCGCAAACTAGGCTCGATCGCCAGCGCCTTGACGGTACGTATACCGTGAATCGTCTCCACCAGCATGGACTGGCGCTGACCCTCAGCGGTGTACAGGGCGTTGAGACGGCGCTGGTAAGTGGGCACCATGGCACCGATGACCGCGCCGATGATCAAGGTAAACGTCAGCACGATTAGCGCCAATTGCACCGAGTAAGAGAACAAAATAGGTATAAAAATCAACAGGGAAATGATGTCCAGCCCGGTGAAAAACAGGCGTCCGGTCAGAAAACTGCGGATCTTTTCCAGCTGCTGCATATGCCGGGTAACCACACCTGCGGACGTGGTTTCGAAGTAATCAATAGGCAGCGACAGCAAGTGCGCAAACGTGCGGCGCGTCAGGCGCATGTCGATCTTGTTGCTGGCCGCCAAGGTCAGCATCTGGCGCAAATAACCAAAAATAGAGTCAAAGGAGATGGCAATCGCAATGCCCACCGCCAGCACCCACAGCGTAGTCTCGCTTTGGTGGGTCAGCACCTTGTCGATCACCAGTTGGAAGAAGATAGGCGAGGCCATGGCTAGCAGTTGCATAACCGCCGCTGCAATGAAAATGTCTCTAAAAGCTTCTTTCTGCTTCCAAATCTCCGGGATAAACCAAGAAAATCCAAATTTTTGCTCGGGATCGGTGAGCTTGTGTTCGCGTTTTAGCAAGATGACCTGCCCGCCCCACAGCGCTGCAAAACTGGATTCGTCCAGCAACTGGACCGTTGCTTGCGCGCTGGACGGGTCAAGAATGGCGACGCGCTCCGCCTCTGCAGCTTGCTGACTGATACCGACCACAATCACCATACCGCCCGAGCGGGTGTAGGCGATGAAGGGGAAAACGCCATCCTGGACGCGCAAACCATCCCAGGACAAGGCCTCGATCTTGGCTTTCAGACCAATGTCGGTCGCCATGCGCAGCATGACCAAAGTGCCCGGCTCCTCGTTGCCCAAGGCATAGTCGGCAATCAGACGTTCGGGGTTGACCTGCAGGCCGTGGTGCTGCGCAATGGCCGTCAGGCATTGCACGCCGGTATGGAAAAACGGGGTTTGCGCGCTCATGGAGCGTTACCGTGTTGCCGGAAAGCAGACAAAACCGCCCCCACCCGCCGGATAGGGCAAGAAAAATCGTCGGTTTGCAGGCAATGCGATGTCATCAAACCACTTTCGGTGTCGGCTTATTCACAGGGAGAAAAAGATTTGCAGCGGAAAAACCAGCTTGTCCGCGCAATCTATGGGGATAAGCAGGTTTCGAGCCAGTTGGCCGCTAAAGCGGTGGCGCGTAAGCCTTTGGGCTTTGGGCTTTGGCTTGCCTCGACTAGTTTGGTCTGGTCTAGTCTGCTGGCGCCCGCGCCGCGCCGCGCTGGGCAGAGGGCTTGGGCGAGCAAATTACAGTGTTGTAGATTTACGACAATTAACGTGCGCATGCCCGTCTTTGCCTAAGGCTTTGAGTCATCTCACTTGGATGCCTGCAAGTTGAGCTGGCTTGCAAGCCAGCGCGTTCTCTGCGGATTTGCAGGCGAAGCGCCCTCTTTGCGCCCCTACTTGGGCTGAAAAAGACGGACTCAGGCCGCCAGACAAGCGCGGGCTAGGCCAGCAGAGAAGCGAGGTGCATCAGCGCCGCAGCCAGGACCAGGATCAAAGCGACGCCAGTGCGCGGGCGTATCGCCAAGCCAAACACATGTTGCGTCGGAATAGAAAAGGTCTGCGCAATCGCCGCAATTTTCAAAGGATGCACATCAAAAAAACGCTGGTTGGTCGCCAAGACCATCATGTCGCGACGGCTGCGGTAGCGCACCATGCCGACAATCGACCAGCCCGGATCGGGCGGCGTATTCCAGGCATCGATGTAACCACCGGCCTGGCGCATCACCATCATGGGATGGCCGCCCGCGCGCACCAAGGCCGGTACAAAACCACTGAAATACATTTGCACCATGGCACGCGCGCTGTGCATTTTCCCCGTCACCGGATGTGCCACTTCATGCGGATGCAAACGCACCAGGTTGCACATCACAAACTCCTTGCCGTCGTCCGTTTCCATGAAACGGCGCAAGACCTGTAAATCCGTGTACTGGGCGCCAGGCGCCTGCGCTGCGCGTGCCATCAAAGCATCGATTTCCGGCGCACGCAAAGGGCCGCGCCAGTTGTCGTACCAAGCCCGAAAAATGCCATACAAAACCAGCGCCAGCGGCCATACCCACCATGCGCCATAAAAACCCGTAGTAGCCATTGTGTTTGCCTTGAAGCGCGCAATGCGCAGCTAAAAAAAATGCATCCGGTGCGTGTACTGGCGACGGCATCCGCTCTCCCACCGTAGTCAATCGAGTGTGCCACAGCGAAGCAGCGCATCAGGTCCACACTGATGCATAGAAGACAGCAGGCAATCGCATCATCGCAAGCCTGCGCATGCAGGAGATTCATAATGCGGCGCCGCCCACGCGTTGGCACCACAAAACAATCCAAGGAGCACCGCCATGAAAACCAAAATTACCGAAATGTTCGGCATCGAACACCCCATCATCCAAGGCGGCATGCACTATGTTGGTTTTGCCGAGTTGGCCGCAGCGGTGTCCAATGCCGGTGGCCTAGGCATCATCACCGGCTTAACCCAGCGCAGCCCCGAAGCACTGGCCGCCGAAATCCGGCGCTGCCGCGACATGACGGACAAGCCTTTTGGCGTCAACCTGACCTTCTTGCCCACCGTCAGCGCGCCCGATTACCCCGGCTACATCCGCGCCATCATTGAAGGCGGCGTCAAAGTGGTGGAAACCGCGGGCAACAACCCGCAAAAATGGCTGCCCGCGCTGCATGAAGCCGATGTCAAAGTGATCCACAAATGCACCTCGGTGCGCCACGCGCTCAAGGCCGAGGCCATAGGCTGCGATGCGGTCAGCGTGGACGGGTTTGAATGCGGCGGCCATCCGGGCGAAGACGATGTGCCCAACTTTATTTTGCTACCGCGCGCTGCCGAAGCCTTGACCATTCCTTTCGTGGCCTCGGGCGGCATGGCCGATGGCCGCTCGCTCGTGGCCGCGCTGGCGCTGGGCGCCGAGGGCATCAATATGGGTACTCGCTTTATCGCCACCACCGAAGCGCCGGTGCATCAAAACGTCAAAGACGCCATCGTGGCTGCCAGTGAACTGGACACGCGTCTGGTCATGCGCCCATTGCGCAATACCGAGCGCGTGCTGCGCAATGACGCCGTGGACCGCTTGCTGGAAAAAGAAAAAGCGCTGGGTGCCGACCTGAAGTTTGAAGACATCATGGACGAAGTAGCGGGCGTGTACCCGCGCATCATGCAAGACGGCACCATGGACGCTGGCGCCTGGTCCTGCGGCATGGTGGCCGGGTTGATTCATGACGTTCCGAGCGTGAAAGTCTTGATCGACCGCATCATGCAAGAGGCGGATGCGATTATCAGCAAACGACTTGCCACTATGGCGCGTCACTAGTGCAGGACCGGGCAAAGCGCACTACACTGAAAACCTATGTGGCGCTTTGCAATCAGCCGACTGGCTCTGGTCCTCCCGACTTTTTTCGGCATGACCTTGCTGGCGTTTTTTTTAATCCGCTTGGTGCCTGGCGACCCGATAGAAACCCTGGCCGGAGAACGTGGCATCGACGCCGCCCGCCACGCCAAACTGCTGCACGAATACGGCCTAGACCAGCCCCTGTTAACGCAATACGGGATTTACATCGGCAAAGTGCTGCATGGCGATTTGGGCAAATCCATCATCACCCAAACCCCGGTTGCGCAAGAATTTTTAAGTCTTTTCCCCGCCACCGTTGAGCTGGCTTTGTGCGCTATGGTGTTTGCGCTGCTCATTGGAATACCTGCCGGCGTGCTGGCCGCTGTGAAGCGTAATTCTTGGCTAGACCATGGGCTAATGGGTGCCTCGCTGACCGGTTATTCCATGCCGATTTTTTGGTGGGGCTTGCTGCTCATTTTGCTGTTCTCAGTACAACTGGGTTGGACACCGGTTTCGGGCCGCATCGCGGTGGCTTATTTCATCGAACCGCGCACCGGTTTTTTATTAATTGATACCGCCCTATCGGACGAAGCCGGGGCCTTTCGCTCGGCCCTCTCGCATTTGATATTGCCCACTATCGTTTTAGGTACCAATCCGCTGGCTGTGATTGCGCGCATGACGCGCTCAGCCATGCTCGAAGTCATGGGCGAAGACTACATCCGCACTGCGCGCGCCAAAGGCCTCTCGGCGTATCGGGTGCTGGGCATACACGCCATGCGCAATGCCATGGTGCCGGTGGTCACTGTCATCGGTTTGCAAATCGGCGTGCTGTTTACCGGCGCCATCCTGACAGAGACGATTTTTTCCTGGCCCGGCGTGGGCAAATGGCTGATCGAAGCCATCGCGCGCCGTGACTACCCGGTCTTGCAAGGTGGCATGTTGTTACTGGGCTTGATCGTGATGAGCGTCAATGTCTTGGTGGACCTGAGTTACGGCCTGATCAACCCGCGCATACGCGCACACTGACGCTATGGACGCAGCCAAGTCACCCCTGACCCCGACGCGCGAATTTTGGCTATCGCTGCGCCAGAACCGCGGCGCTATCGGAGGCCTGATCACAATTGTCTGCATCACCCTGGTCGCATTGCTCGCGCCTTGGATTGCGCCCTACTCGCCCATACTCACCGACAGCACGGTTTTTCTATCGCCGCCCACCTGGCAAAGCGGAGGCAGCAGCGCGCATTGGCTGGGCACCGACGCCATTGGCCGCGACATACTTTCCCGCCTGATGCACGGCGCCCGCTTGTCGCTCTTGATTGGTGTGGCGGTCGTGGCCCTGTCGGTTGTTTGCGGCACCGCATTGGGCTTGCTGGCAGGCTACGTGCGTGGCGTTTTTGATGTGATGGTCATGCGCTGCATGGACGTGATTTTGACCCTGCCCAGTTTGCTCTTGGCGATTGTGATTGTGGCGATTTTGGGCCCGGGCTTGATGAACGCCATGCTGGCGGTTTCGATCGTGGTGCTGCCGCATTACGTGCGCATCACCCGCGCGGCCGTCATCGCGCAGGGGCAGCGCGATTACGTCACCGCGGCGCGCTTGAGCGGCGCCGGCCATCTGCGCCTGATGTTGGTGGAAATTTTGCCCAATTGCGCAGCGCCGCTGATTGTGCAGGCATCGCTGGGTTTGTCCACCGCCATACTGGACGCGGCGGCCCTGGGCTTTTTGGGTTTGGGCGCGCAGCCGCCCTCGCCCGAATGGGGCACCATGTTGGCCGACGCGCGCGAATTTGTGCTGCGCGCCTGGTGGGTGGTCACCTTTCCTGGCCTGGCGATTTTGATTACGGTGCTGGGTTTTAATTTGCTGGGCGACGGCTTGCGCGACGCCTTAGATCCCAAGCTCAAACGCTAATTACATCCACGGCGCTTACCACCTATGCCCCTGCTCGACATCGCCGGCCTCCATGTGGACTTCCCCTCGCACCAAGGGGTGCTGCACGCGGTAGACGACCTGAGCCTGCAATTAGAAGCGGGCGAGGTGCTGGGCATTGTGGGCGAATCCGGTTCGGGCAAAAGCGTTTCCATGATGGCTTTGATGGGCCTGATTCCCTTCCCTGGCCGCGTCAGCGCACAGCACTTGCGCTTTGCCGGGCAAGACATTTTGGCGGCCGGTGAGGCCACGCGCCGCAGCATCGTAGGCAAAGACATTGCCATGATTTTTCAAGACCCCATGACCAGCCTGAACCCCTGCTTTACGGTGGAATTTCAAATCACTGAAAGCCTGCGCCTGCACAAAGGGATGACGCATAAGCAAGCGCGTATGCGAGCCTGTGAACTACTAGAGCAAGTGGGCATCGCAGACCCGGCCAAGCGACTTTCGGCGTATCCGCACCAGCTCTCAGGCGGCATGAGCCAGCGGGTGATGATTGCCATGGCCATCGCCTGCCAACCCAGGCTCTTGATTGCCGACGAGCCGACCACTGCGCTGGA